>NZ_DASVNZ010000060.1:0-29618 GCF_036486225.1 Roseateles sp.
TGTAGTTGGCCTGCACCAGTGCGCGCAGCACTTCTGTCAGGCTGGCCACGCCGGAGGCGTCGTCGTCGGCGCCCGGGGCGCGCATCGTCTCGCCCGAGCCGCCGGACTGGTTGATCGAGTCCAGGTGCGCGCCCATCACGATCACTTCGCTGCCGTTGTCGGAGCCCTGGATCGTCGCGATCACCGACTTCTGCGCCCAGCCCGCGTGGGTGAACTGCTCGACGGTGATGTCGCTGCGGCCCGCGCCCAGCGTCGCCCACTTCTGCTTGAGCCAGTTCGACGCCGCCACGCCGCTGCTGCTCGTGTAGTAGCGGTTGATGTTGGCCGACAGGTCGACGATGGTCTGGCCGATGTTGCTGGCCTGCATCTGCGCCAGGATCGGCGTCACGACGGCCTGCTGGTCGATCGTGTAGCTCGGTCGCGTCGCGGCGAGCGCGGCGGCCAGCCGCTGCGAAGTGCCCGGCGTGCTGTGGCGCTGCAGCGAGGCCAGGCCGGCCTCCTGGCTCGGGTGGTACATGTAGCCGCCGCAGCGGCGCAGTTCCTCGTGGATCGAGTGGCTCAGCGAGGCGAGCGCGTCCTCGTCGACCTCGACCAGATGGATGCCCTCGGGCTTGGCCGCGAAGGACAGCGCCGACGCGTCCTGCGCGGCGTCGGCCTTGACGCTGGCCACGGCGCGCGCGGCCGGGCGGTGCTTCTGCAACTGGGCCAGCGCGGCGTCGCCGAGGCTGATCCAGACCTTGTCGCCTGCGTAGGCGGGCGTGAGCGCGGCCAGGCCGACGCACACCGCGGTGATGGTGAGGAATGAACGCATGGGGTGTTCTCTCCGGAGTCGTTCCAGGAATGGCGAAGCCGGCGCGCCGCGCGGGGCGGCGCGCCGGGGTCGGTCAGTGGTCGATCAGGCGGGGATCAGTAGGTCCCGACCAGCGAGGCGCCGCTGACCGTCGCGTACGCGCTGACCAGCACGTAGTACACGCCGGCCGTCGGCGCCGAGAAGCTGATCGTCTCGGCGTTGGTCGAGCCGATCGAGCGCTTGTCGTAGGTCGTGGTCGTCGGCGCGGAGCCGCGCTTGACGTACAGGTCGCCGTCGCCCGAACCGCCGGACAGCTTGACCGTCAGCGTCGTGCGGCCCGCCGGCACGGTGATGCTGTAGAGCTTGGTCGCGCCCTTGGCCAGCGAGATGCCGGACACCGGCACGCCGCTGGTCAGCGGGGTCGCGGTCGGCGGCGGCGTGGTGCCGGAGCAGCTCACGCCGACGCTGGCGAAGGCGGCGGTCACGTCGGCCTTGGCGTAGCCGCGGTTGGTCGCGGCCGTCTCCACGCCGCAGGCGCCCTGGTTGAAGGTGCTGTTGGCGGTCCAGTACAGGCGGTTGGCGTCGACCATCACCTCGAAGGCCTTGCGCGTGTTCCAGCCCGGCTTGGTGGCCAGCAGGTAGAAGGCCTTGTTGTAGACGCCGCTGGAGTAGTGCACGTCCATGCCGCTGCGGTAGTCGGCCGCGTTGCCGATGGAGCTGCCGTCACGGGTCGGATCGTCGAAGTAGCGCAGCGCGCCCGAGCCCTTGAAGATCTGCGCGCCCACCAGCCAGTCGTTGCTGCCGTTGTTGCGGTAGTACTCGGCGGCTTCGCCGGCCATGTCGGAGAAGGCTTCGTTCATGCCGCCCGACTGGCCGGAGTAGGTCAGACCGGAGTTCTGCTCGGTGAAGCCGTGGCTCACCTCGTGCGCGGAGACGTCCAGCGACACCAGCGGATAGAAGGTGGTGCGGCCGTCGCCGAAGCTCATCGCCGTGCCGTCCCAGAACGCGTTCTCGTAGTTGCTGCCGTAGTGCACGCGCATGTACAGCGTGCCGGTCAGCGGACGGATGTTGAACCAGTCGCCGTACATCTTGAAGATGATCTCGCCGAAGTAGTGCGCGTCGTTCAGCGGCGAGTAGGCGCCGTTGATCTGCTTGTACTCGTTGCGCGAGCAGGTGAACTGGAAGGGCGTGTTGCTGGCGCCGGTGCTGCCGTTGAGGTTGACGGTGACGACGTTGCCGGAATTCATCTGGCAGGTGTCGGTCACCTTCAGGGGCGGGTAGTCGGTGCCGTACTCATAGCGGCCGGTCTTGGCGTTGCCGCCGGGGCCGGTCGCGTCCTTGTGGGCCAGGCCTTCCCAGCGCTCCAGCACCGCGCCGGTGGTGGCGTCGATCATGAAGTGCGGGCGGCTCGGCTGCTTCGCGTCGTGGCGCACGAAGGACACCAGGTAGAACAGCTGGGCCTTGTTGTTCTGGTTCAGCCGGACGTAGAGCTTGACCTGTTCGTTCTCGGTGATCGCGGCGTTGATGGCCCCCTTGGCCTGCGCCAGCGCGCCTTGCGAGGTCAGGCTGGCCTGCGCGGTGGGCAGGTCCTGCTGGATGTTGGCCAGCATGCTGCCGGAGAAGCGCGAGGCGCCGGCGTCGTTGCTCTCGACCACCCCTTCGCCCCACACCGGGACGCCTTGGTAGTACTGCTGGTGACGCGTGACGACCTTGCCGCCGGCGTAGGTCTGGCTGCGCACCGCCTGCAGGTCGCTGGCGCCGAGTCCGAGCGCCGTGGCGGCGGACTGCGGCGCGGCGCTGGAGGCGCGCATCTGCGTGTTGACGGGGGACGCGTCGTCGAGCAGGACGCGGTCCGCGGCGATCGCCTGGCAGGCGGCGGTGGCCGCGGCGGCGAACAGGGTGGCGCGCAGGACGCGCTGGATGGATGCCTGTGTGGAAACCTTAGACATAAGCCTCTTTCTTTCGTGATGGATCGATCAGATCTCCCGAAGAAATGGCCGTGCTCGCTCAGGTAGGAACGGGACGGCCCCCTCTGCTCGCGACCCAGTGGTGAGGCCGTGTCAGATGTTCTTGGAGGTGCGGCTGGCGCCGCGTCCCGAGGTGTCGCCGGGTGCCTCGGAGGGCCCGAGGTCGGTTGTGGGTGGTCCGGACGACTGGGCGAATGTAGGGGCTCCGGCGGCCGGTTCGGACTGTCAGGCCTTACAGCCGGTGTAACCCTTGCAACCAGGTTTTCGGGCACGTCGGTGGCTGGCGTACGCGCGATAGGCGAGGATCCGCATCACCGCGACCCTGATCCAGAGGACATGCTGGAAACCGGGGACGTATCAGGAGACGCACACCATGACGCCCATGGAGACGAACCCCATGCATACCGCCGCCGATGTCGATCCGGACCGTGCCGACCCGGCCTCCGGGTGGCGCACCCACGAGGTCACCAACCAGGTCGACGAGCTCAGCGGCTACTCGCTGCTCGAGACCGATCCTGCGCTGAAGGAGGCGCTCGCGCGCGCCGGTGCCGAGGCCTTCGTGCCGGGCCTGGACGCGTACGCGACCGAGTTGGGGCGTTCCGAGACCTACGCGATCGCCGAGCGCATCAACCGCGTCACACCGACGCTGGACAGCTTCGACAAGCGCGGCCGCCGTATCGATCGCGTCGAGTTCGACGCGGGCTGGCATGAACTGCTCGCGATGTACCGCGGGGCGGATCTGGTCGCGATGCCGTTCCGCGACGAGCGGCCCGGCCGCTGGGCCGCGTGGGCGGCCGGTTTCTACCTGCACGGGCAGGTCGAGGCCGGCACGCTCTGTCCCGCGACGATGACACAGGCCAGCATCCCGGTGCTGCGCCGCGAGCCGCAGCTGTGGGACACGCTGCGCGATCAACTGTTCAGCACCGAGTACGACGGGCGAGACCTGCCCCTCGCGCAGAAGCGCTCGATCTGGCTCGGCATGGGCATGACGGAGAAGCAGGGCGGGTCCGACGTGCGCGCCAACACCACGCGCGCCGAGCCGGTCGCGCACCGTGACGGGGGCGGGGGCGGTCGCGGCGGCGAGTACCGCCTCACCGGGCACAAGTGGTTCTTCTCCGCGCCGATGTGCGATGCGCACCTGGTCGTCGCCAAGACGCCGGACGGCGCGCCGGGCTGCTTCTTCGTGCCGCGCTGGCGGCCCGACGGAACGAAGAACGCCGTCAACGTGCAGCGCCTCAAGGACAAGGTCGGCAACCGCAGCAACAGCAGCTCGGAGGTCGAGTTCCAGGACGCCTACGGCGTGCTGATGGGCGAGGAGGGCCGCGGCATCCCGACCATCATCGAGATGGCGACCTACACGCGGCTGAACTGCGTCGTCGGCAGTGCGGCGATGTTGAGGCAGGCGCTGGTGCAGGCGCTGCACTACACGCGGCACCGCCGGGCCTTCGGCAAGCGGCTCGCGGAGCAACCGCTGATGCGCGCCGTGCTCGCGGACCTCGCGCTCGAGAGCGAGGCCGCGATGCAGTTGAGCCTGCGACTGGCGCATGCCTTCGAGCATCAGGACGATCCGCGCGAGCGCACCTGGATGCGGCTGGTCACGCCGGCGGCGAAGTTCTGGGTCTGCAAGCGCGCGGTCGAGCTTACCGGCGAGGCGATGGAAGTCCTCGGCGGCAACGGCTACATCGACGACGGCGTCATGGGCCGTCTGTACCGGGAGGCGCCGGTGAACTCGATCTGGGAAGGCTCGGGCAACGTGATGTGCCTGGATGTGATGCGCGCCGTGGCGCGCGATCCGCAGGCCTTCCTGGCGCTGCTCGACGAGCTTGAGGCGGATGTCGGCGACGACCGCGCACTGCGGGCTGAGCTTGACGCGCTGCGCGGCTTGCTGGCCACGCCGCCGGAGCAACTGGAAGCGCTGGGTCGCCGCTTCGCGACGCGCCTGGTGCTGTTGGCCCAGGCCGCGCTGCTGCGCCAGCACGCCCCCGGCTTCGTCGCCGATGCGTTCGTCGCCAGCCGGTTCGACCCGCAATGGGGGGCGGTCGCCGGGATGCTCGATGCGCGCACTGTCGATGTCGATGCCCTGTTGCTGAGAGCCTTCCCCGCGTGACCTAAACTTGCCCGCTTTCGTTGCTCTCTGGGCTTCTGGCCCGTCGCTGTTTTGGACAAGATCCTGCTTCAGATTGCCGCCGAACTGAAGGTTCGCCCGGCTCAGGTCAACGCCGCGGTCACGCTGCTCGACGGCGGCGCCACCGTCCCGTTCATCGCCCGCTACCGCAAGGAGGCCACCGACGGCCTCGATGACATCCAGCTGCGCGAACTCGAGGCTCGCCTGAGCTATCTGCGCGAGCTCGAGGACCGGCGCGAGGCCGTGCTCAAGAGCATCGAGGAGCAGGGCAAGCTCACCCCCGAACTCGCCGCCGCCATCGCCGCCGCGCCGACCAAGCAGGAGCTGGAAGACCTCTACCTCCCGTACAAGCAGAAGCGTCGCACCAAGGGCCTCATCGCCCGTGAGGCCGGCCTGGAGCCCCTCGCCGACAAGCTGTTCGCCGATCCCTCGCTGGATCCGATGGCCGAAGCCGGCGCCTTCCTCAACCCGGACGCCGGTTTCGCCGATGCCTTCGCGGTGCTGGACGGCGTGCGCGATCTGCTGTCCGAGCGCTGGGCCGAAGACGCCCTGCTGATCGGCAAGCTGCGCGAATGGCTGTGGGAGGAGGGGCTCTTCAAATCCAAGCTGATGGACGGCAAGGACGAGAACCACCCCGACATCTCCAAGTTCCGCGACTACTTCGACTACGCCGAGCCGATCCGCACCGTGCCCTCGCACCGCGCGCTCGCCGTCTTCCGCGGTCGCACGCAGGAGTTCCTCGATGCCAAGCTGGCGCTCGACGAGGAAGTTGTCCTCGGCCAGCCCTCGCTCGCCGAAGGCCGCATCGCGCGCCACCTCGGCTGGAGCCACGGCAAGCGCGCCGGTGACGAGCTGATCCGCAAGACCGTCGCCTGGACCTGGAAGGTCAAGCTCTCGCTGAGCCTGGAGCGCGATCTCTTCGGGCGCCTGCGCGAGGAAGCCGAGAAGGTCGCCACCAAGGTCTTCGCCGAGAACCTGCGCGACCTGCTGCTGGCTGCGCCGGCCGGCAAGCGCGTCGTCATGGGCCTGGACCCGGGCATCCGTACCGGCGTGAAGGTAGCGGTCGTCAGCGATACCGGCCGCGTGCTGGACACCTCGACCGTCTATCCCCATGAGCCCAAGCGCGACTGGGAAGGGGCGATCCACGTGCTGGGGCGTCTGTGCGCGACGCACGGCGTCAACCTCATCGCGATCGGCAACGGCACCGCCTCGCGCGAGACCGACAAGCTCGCCGCCGACCTCATCAAGCGCATCCAGTCGATGGCGCCCGACACGGTCATCGAGAAGGTCGTCGTCAGCGAAGCGGGCGCGTCGGTCTACTCGGCCTCCGAATTCGCGTCCAAGGAACTGCCGGATCTGGACGTGTCGCTGCGCGGCGCCGTGTCGATCGCGCGTCGCTTGCAGGATCCGTTGGCCGAGCTGGTGAAGATCGATCCGAAGTCGATCGGCGTCGGCCAGTACCAGCACGACGTCAACCAGAGCGAGCTCGCTCGCACCTTGGACACCATCGTCGAGGACTGCGTGAACTCGGTCGGCGTCGACCTGAACACGGCCTCCGCGCCGCTGCTGTCGCGCGTGTCGGGCCTGTCGGCGAGCGTCGCCAATTCGATCGTGCGCTGGCGTGACGCCAACGGCGCTTTCCGCAATCGTCAGCAGCTCCTGGACGTCACGGGTCTCGGCCCGAAGACCTTCGAGCAGGCGGCGGGTTTCCTGCGCATCCGAGACGGCGACAACCCGCTCGACGTCAGCGGCGTGCATCCCGAGACCTATCCGGTCATCGAGCGCATCCTGGCGCAGGTCCAGCGTCCGATTGCTGACGTGATGGGCAAGTCCGACGTGATCCGCGCGCTGAAGCCGGAGGCCTTCGCCGACGAGCGCTTCGGCGCCATCACGGTCAAGGACATCTTCGGCGAACTGGAGAAGCCGGGGCGCGATCCGCGTCCGGACTTCAAGGTGGCGCGCTTCAATGAGGGTGTCGAGGATCTCAAGGATCTGAAGGAGGGCATGGTGCTGGAAGGCACGGTGTCCAACGTCGCGCAGTTCGGCGCCTTCGTCGATCTGGGCGTGCATCAGGACGGTCTGATCCACGTCAGCCAGTTGGCCAACAAGTTCGTCAACGATGCCCGCGAGGTCGTCAAGACGGGCGACATCGTCAAGGTGAAAGTGCTGGAGGTCGATCTGGCCCGCAAGCGCATCTCGTTGACGATGAAGCTCGACGCGCAGGCGCCGCGCGGCGGCTCGAAGCCGGACAACAGCTTCCGACCTGCAGGACGCAACGAGCGTCAGGGCGGTGCTCGCCCACCCGGCGCGCGTGACGCCCAGCCCACGGGCGGCAACGCGATGGCAGCGGCCTTCGCGAAGCTCAAGCGCTGACCGGCACCGCCTCGATGCCTCGGATCGGGGCGACCGCTGCCCCTTTTCGGAAGTATTAGGAGGAATTCGTTACCCGGGAGGGTTACGAAGGGGGACATGGAGAAAAGGGGCTGCGGTCGTCCCGATCGTGCTCGGTCGAAGAAGTCGGACGCCGTCCACGGCGCCTGACCGCGTTTGATCCCACATTTTTCGCGGCCGGTCGCACCTGAGGTGTCGAAACGGGCGGCGTACGGCTACGCTGCGCGCCGTTTACCGTCAAAGACAAAAGTCGACAGACCTGCAAGGTGTCGACACCAAATCCTCGGGAGTTCCCTTGAAGACCCACGCCATCGCCAGGGCCTGTGCCCTTGTCTGCCTGACTGCTGTGCCTGCTGCCGTGTGGGCGCAGGACGCCCCGCCGGGGATGGGCAATGAGCCGACGTCGGGCAAGCGGCTGGACCGTGTGGAGATCACGGGCCGGAACACGGATTCCGAGCTTCGTCGCCGCGCGCCGGTCGCCAAGCAGATCTATGGCCGGGACGAGCTCGACAAGTACGGCGACACCAGCGTCGCCGACGTGCTCAAGCGCTTGCCTGGCGTGAACGTGTCCGACGGTGCGCCGCGCATGCGCGGGCTGGGCTCGGGCTACACGCTGATCCTGATCAACGGCGATCCGGCGCCTCCCGGCTTCAAGCTGGACCAGCTGGATCCTGCGCAGGTCGAGCGCATCGAGCTCACCAAGGGCCCGAGCGCCGATCAGAGCGCGCAGGCCGTCGCCGGTGCGATCAACATCATCCTCAAGGAAGCGCCGAAGATGTCGCAGCGCGACCTGCGCGTCGGTGCCGGCTACAACATCAATCATCCGGTGCCGTCGGCCACCTTCACCTACGGCGAGCGCTTCGGGCCGGTGTCGGTGTCGGTGCCGCTGTCGGCTTTCCAGTGGCTGCAGGAAATGAAGTCCACGACGGAGCGCAGCGCCACCGACGTGGACGGCGATCCCGTCGTCGCGATGCAGCACGGGAAGATGCGCAACTGGGGTCACGGCTTCAATTCGGCGCCGCGCGCGACCTGGAAACTCAGCGACGACGAGACCGTGTCGCTGATCGGCTTCGCGCAGAAGGGCTTCTGGAACAACTCGGTGCGGCTGACTCAGGATGCGGTCTACAGCGACGGCACACGCCTGGACGACAACGCCGACAACAAGGGCACCTGGCAGATGCTGCGCGCCAACCTGGCGTGGAACAACCGCTTCAGCGAGACCCAGAAGTGGGAGCTGAAGGCCGGCGTGCAGGACGCCAAGAACCACATCGAGAATCGCACGCGTCCGGTCGACGATCCGGTGGATGCGTTGCTCGACAGCCGCGACCGCAGCCTGACGCAGGCCGGCAAGTACAGCCACATCCTCGGCGAGGAGCACACGGTGACGGTCGGCTGGGACTTCGAGTTCCGCAAGCGCGACGAGATCCGCAACACGCTGGTCGGCGGCGAGGAGCAGCTTCCCGGATTGAACGGCGAGAACTTCGGCGCGCGCATCCGCCGTCAGGCCTACTTCATCCAGGATGAATGGGAGATCAACCCGCAGTGGTCGACCTACTTCGGCCTGCGCCATGAACAGATCGTGACGACGAGCCGCGGTGTCGGCACCGACGCGCGCAACAGCTCCAGCGTGCTGTCGCCGCTGTGGCACCTGACCTACAAGCTCGACCCGAAGGGGCGCGACATGATCCGCGCCAGCATCACCCGCAGCTACAAGGCACCGGAGCTGACGCAGATGCTGGGTCGCTACACGCTCAACAGCAAGTTCCAGAAGCCCGACGGCACCAACGACGAGTTCAACCCGGACCGCGTCGGCAATCCGTCGCTGAAGCCGGAGCTGGCCACCGGCCTGGACGTCGCCTACGAGAAGTACCTCACCGGCGGCAGCCTCTTCAGCGTCGGCGTCTTCCATCGCAACATCAGCCAGTTGATCCGCAACGTCGTCACGCTGGACGCGCCCACCGCGCTCGTGCCATTCCCGCGCTATGTGATCCGGCCGATGAACTTCTCCAGCGCCACCACCAGCGGCATCGAGCTGGAGCTGAAGGGTCGCGCGGGGGAACTCTTCCCGTCGCTGTTCGAGCCCAAGCTGCCGTTGAACCTGCGCGGCTCCGTGAGCGCCTACCGCTCGCGCGTGAAGGCCGTGGACGGTCCGGACAACCGCCTGGACCAGCAGCAGCCCTGGACCGCCAACCTCGGCTTCGACTATCGCTTCAGCAGCATCCCGGTCACCACCGGCGCCAACCTGAACTACACGCCGGTCTACACGGTGCGCCAGACCGATCGTCAGAGCGTCGAATACTCGCGCAACCGCGGGCTGGACGTTTTCGCCCAGTGGATCGTCAGTCCGAAGACCTCGGTGCGCTTCTCGGCCAATAATCTGTTCCCGCTCGACGCCCGGGCCGAGACCCAGTTGCCCGGTGATCAGTTCTACGCCACGGGGCGCGGTCTGAAGCCGTGGTTCCAGTTGAATCTGGAAATGAAGCTTTGATCCCTTCGCGAGGGATTGGCTGAATGGCCGCGTCGGGCGCCTCCGTTTTGAAAGGACGACCCGCCCGATGCAGGCCTTGCAGATCCTCGCCGGACCCCGTGCGCGCCAACGGCTGCGCGACCATGGCCTGCGTGCCGCCGACGTTCGCGTCGTGCCAGGCGCCGCCGGCGGCCCGAAGGGGCTGGTGCTCAGCGCGCTCGACGCGCATCTCTTCGGCGAGTTCCTGCCGTCCGGCGGTCAGGAGGTCCATCTGCTGGGAGCCTCCATCGGCGCCTGGCGCATGGCCACCGCCTGCCTGACCCGCGACGCCGCGCAGGCGAACGCCGAGTTCGAGCGGCTCGCCCACGATTACGCCTATCAGGACTACGAGTCGGCGCCCGGCAAGCGACCGACCGCCGCGACGGTTTCGCGCGCGTTCGCCGCGAAACTCGGCGAGATCTTCGGCGGCCGCGAGGCCGAGGTGCTGTCGCATCCGCAGTTCCGGCTGCATGTGTTCACCTCGCGCGGCAAGCATGTGCTCGGGCGGGAAGGGCGCTTGCGCACGCCACTCGGCTATCTGGGCGCGTTCGCGGCCAATGCGATGTCGCGCCGCGCGATGGGCGCCTGGCTGGAGCGGGTGGTGTTCTCCGACAAGCGCTCACCGTTGCCGATGCCGCTGGCCGACTACCGCAGCCGGCAGGTGGCGCTGGACGCGGGCAACCTCAAGCCCAGCCTCCTGGCGAGCTGCTCCATCCCGTTCTGGCTGCAGGCCGTGCACGACATCGAAGGCGCCCCCGCCGGCGCCTACTGGGACGGCGGCATCACCGACTACCACCTGCATCTCAACTATGCCGCGATGGTCGGCGACGGCATCGCGCTGTATCCGCACTTCCAGGCCAGCGTCGTGCCGGGCTGGCTCGACAAGGCGCTCAAGCATCGGCATCGGACCAGCGCCTTCCTCGACAACGTCGTGCTGCTCACGCCCAACCCCGAGTGGGTGAAGACGCTGCCCAACGGCAAGCTGCCCGATCGCAACGACTTCCAGCGCTACCTGAACGACGTCCCCGGTCGCGCCCGGGACTGGCTGCGCGCCGTCCGCGAAGGCGAGCGGCTGCGGGACGAGTTCCGCGAAGCCTGCGCCCGTCCGAGCCTCGACATCCAGGCGCTCTGAGCTACACTGGCGGCCTCCTTTTTTCTTTTTCCAACAAGGACCGGGAAAGGCGACATGGTTATGACACCGCGGACTACCACCTCCACTGCGAAGGTTTGAGCGACCGCGGCTCGTCACGTCTTTCATCAGCTGTCCGGAAAAAGTCAGCACCCCAGAAAAAGCGCGGCACGTGGTCGCGCTTTTTTGTTTTCTGGAGTTCCCCCTCATGTCCCACATCTCCATCCAACTGCCCGACGGCTCCAAGCGCGAGTTCCCGCAACCGGTGACCGTCGCCGAAGTCGCGGCCTCCATCGGCACGGGCCTGGCAAAGGCGGCGCTCGCCGGCCGCGTCGGCTCGGGCGACGCCGCGAAGGTCGTCGACACCAGCTTCCTCATCGATCAGGACACGCAGCTGGCCATCGTCACGGACAAGGATCCGGACGGGCTGGACGTCATCCGCCATTCGACGGCCCACTTGCTGGCCTATGCGGTCAAGGAGCTGTTCCCCGACGCGCAGGTCACCATCGGCCCGGTCATCGAGAACGGCTTCTATTACGACTTCTCGTACAAGCGTCCGTTCACGCCGGACGACCTGGCGGCGATCGAGGCCAAGATGGGCGAGCTCGCGAAGAAGGACGAGAAGGTCACGCGCTCGGTGCTGCCGCGCGATGAGGCCGTCGAGTACTTCAAGGGCATCGGCGAGGCCTACAAGGCCGAGATCATCGCCAGCATCCCGGCGGACCAGGATGTGTCGCTGTACGCCGAGGGCGGCTTCACCGACCTCTGCCGCGGCCCGCACGTGCCGTCGACGGGCAAGCTGAAGTTCTTCAAGCTGATGAAGGTGGCCGGCGCCTACTGGCGCGGCGACCATCGCAATGAGCAGCTGCAGCGCATCTACGGCACGGCCTGGGCGACCAAGGACGACCTCGCGAACTACCTGCGCATGCTGGAGGAAGCGGAGAAGCGCGACCACCGCAAGCTCGGCAAGGACCTGGAGCTGTTCCACATCGACGAGCACGCGCCGGGCGTCGTGTTCTGGCATCCCAAGGGCTGGACGATCTGGCAGGAGGTCGAGCAGTACATGCGCCGCGTGTACCGCGACAACGGCTACCAGGAAGTGAAGGGTCCGCAGCTGCTGGACAAGACGCTGTGGGAGGCCACCGGCCACTGGGACAAGTACCGCGACAACATGTTCACGACGGAATCGGAGAAGCGCGACTACGCGCTCAAGCCGATGAACTGTCCCGGCCACATCCTGATCTTCAAGCACGGCATCAAGAGCTACCGTGACCTGCCGCTGCGTTTCGGCGAGTTCGGCCAGTGCCACCGCAACGAGCCGACCGGCGGCCTGCACGGAATCATGCGCGTGCGCGGCTTCACGCAGGACGACGGCCACATCTTCTGCACCGAAGACCAGATCCTGGCCGAGTGCGTGGCCTACACCGCGCTGTTGCAGAAGGTCTACAAGGACTTCGGCTTCGACAACATCATCTACAAGGTCGCGACGCGCCCCGACGCGCGGATCGGTTCGGATGAGGTGTGGGACAAGGCCGAGTTCGCGCTGATGGAGTCGCTGCGCGCTTCGGGCGTCGAGTTCATCATCGCCCCGGGCGATGGCGCCTTCTACGGTCCGAAGATCGAATACACCCTCAAGGACGCGATCGGCCGCCAGTGGCAGTGCGGCACGATGCAGGTCGATTTCTCGATGCCTGCGCGCCTGGGCGCCGAGTACGTCGCCGAGGACGGCGAGCGTCACACGCCCGTGATGCTGCACCGCGCGATCGTCGGCAGCCTGGAGCGTTTCATCGGGATTCTGATCGAGCAGCACGCCGGCGCGCTGCCGGTTTGGCTCGCTCCGACGCAGGTGGTTGTCGCCAATATCACCGACGCCCAATCGGACTACGTTTCCAGCATTGTGAAATCGCTGCAAAAACAAGGGGTTAGGGTCCAGGCAGATTTGCGCAACGAGAAAATCACGTATAAAATCCGCGAGCATTCACTGCAAAAGGTGCCGTTCATCCTTGTCGTCGGCGACAAGGAAAAGGCGAACGGCGCAGTCGCAGTGCGCGCCCGAGGCAACCAGGATCTGGGCGTGATGTCGCTGGAGGACTTCGTTTCGAAGCTCTCGACCGCCATCGCGGACAAGGCCTGAGTCGGGCGCTTTTTGCGTTGTACTGATCAATACGGACCCTTGCCAAGGCCCGCCTAAAGGTAACCACCATCGCTACTTTTGCTGACCGTCGTGCGATTCCCGAGCGCAAGCACCGCCTGAATCGCGAAATCATCGCTTCTGAAGTCCGTCTCAATGGCCCCGAGAACGAGCCGATCGGCATCGTCTCGATCCAGGAAGCGCTCCGGATGGCCGGTGAGCTGGACGTCGATCTGGTTGAAATCGCCGCCACGGCCGTCCCGCCGGTCTGCCGGCTGATGGACTACGGCAGGTTCAAGTACCAGGAGCAGAAGCGCGCTGCGGAAGCCAAGTCCAAGCAGAAGGTCATCGAGGTCAAGGAAGTCAAGTTCCGTCCGGGCACGGACGAGGGCGACTACCAGATCAAGATGCGCAATCTGCGCCGCTTCATCGCGGAGGACGGCGACAAGGGCAAGGTCACGCTGCGCTACCGCGGCCGCGAGATCACCCACCAGGACATCGGCATGCGCATGCTGGAGCGCATCCGTGACGAACTGGCGGACGTGGCGGTGGTCGAGCACATGCCCAAGCTCGAAGGCCGCCAGATGATCATGGTGCTGGCGCCGAAGAAGCGCTGAGCGTCTGAGAGAATCCCGGCGGGGCCGATGAGGCCCCGTCTCAGTTTCAGCCCGCCGATCTGGTCGTCGGCGGGCTTATTAGTCTCCTGCAGGCCGGTCAAGTACCGCGGTCACCCGCGGTCGCCTGGAGGGACGCCCATAGAAGGAGCAGTCATGCCCAAGATGAAGACCAAGAGCAGCGCGAAAAAGCGTTTTCGCGTTCGTCCGGGTGGCACCGTCAAGCGCGGTCAGGCGTTCAAGCGCCACATCCTGACCAAGAAGACCACGAAGAACAAGCGCCAGCTTCGCGGCGCCACGACCGTGCATGAGACCAACATGGGCCACATCGCTTCGATGCTGCCCTTCGCTGGTCTGTAATCCAGCAGTAGACAAGGAGATACAACATGCCTCGCGTCAAACGTGGTGTAACCGCACGTGCTCGTCACAAGAAGGTCCTGGCTCTGGCCAAGGGCTTCCGTGGTCGTCGCAAGAACGTCTTCCGCATCGCCAAGCAGGCGGTGATGAAGGCGGGCCAGTACGCCTACCGTGACCGCCGTGCCAAGAAGCGCGTGTTCCGCCAGCTGTGGATTGCCCGTATCAACGCGGCAAGCCGTGGCCTGGGTCTGAGCTACAGCAAGTTTGTGGCCGGTCTGAAGAAGGCCGAGATCGACATCGACCGCAAGGTCCTGGCCGACCTCGCCGTCAACGACCCTGCTGGTTTCGCCAGCATCTTCGCCAAGGTGAAGGCCGCTCTGGCTTGATAGCCAAGGTCCACCCGCCGGTGCTCGCCGGCGGGCGGACTGGCCGCTCCGGTCCTGCCGGGGCTGCCTTTTTCAAAGGCCGACACCCCACGTGTTCGGCCTTTTTTCATTCCGGCGCAATGGTGACGGATGGTGCGATGTTCGCCATTCCACCGCTGTGCCATCCGACTTCCGCCAACGCCGCCGACGCTCCGTCGACGCCCCGCGATGAACGACCTCGATCAATTGCTGCACCAGGCGACCGGCGAATTCGCCGCTGCCACGACTCCCGCCGACCTGGAGAACGCCAAGGCGCGTTTCCTGGGCAAGACCGGCCAGGTCACCGAGCTGATGAAGGGCATGGCCAGCCTGCCCGTCGAGGAGAAGAAGACCCGCGGCGCGCAGATCAACCAGCTCAAGCAGGGCATCGAGGCGGCGCTGACCGCGCGCCGTCAGGCGCTGGCGGATGCGGAGCTCGAGAAGCAGCTCAAGGCCGAGGCGCTGGACGTCACGCTGCCCGGCCGCCAGCGCGGCACCGGCGGTCTGCACCCGATCACGCGCGCGATGGAGCGCATCGAGGCGATCTTCGGCTCGATGGGCTTCGACGTCGCCGACGGTCCGGAGATCGAGAACGACTGGTTCAACTTCACCGCGCTCAACACGCCGGAAGATCATCCGGCGCGCTCGATGCACGACACCTTCTACATCGAAGGGGGTCATGTCTTGCGCACGCACACCAGTCCGATGCAGATCCGCTACGCGGTGCAGCACGTCAAGAAGCATCGCGCGCTGATCGACGCCGGTCAGCCCATGCCCGAGATCCGCGTGATCGCCCCTGGCCGCACCTACCGCGTGGACAGCGACGCGACGCATTCGCCGATGTTCCACCAGGTCGAAGGCCTGTGGGTGGGCGAGAACATCAGCTTCAAGGACCTGAAGTCCGTCTACGTGAACTTCATGCAGCAGTTCTTCGAGACGACGGACATGGAGATCCGCTTCCGTCCGAGCTATTTCCCGTTCACCGAGCCCAGCGCCGAGATCGACATGATGTTCGGCTCCGGTCCGCTGAAGGGCCGCTGGCTGGAAGTGTCCGGCTCCGGCCAGGTGCATCCGCAGGTGATCCGCAACATGGGCCTCGATCCCGAGCGCTACATCGGCTTCGCCTTCGGCTCGGGCATCGACCGCCTGGCCATGCTGCGCTACGGCGTCAGCGACCTGCGTCTGTTCTTCGACGGCGACCTGCGCTTCCTGTCGCAGTTCAAGTAAATCGAGCCCCCGGTCGCCTAGAGAGCAAGAGAGAACCCCATGCAATTCCCTGAGTCCTGGCTGCGGGCCTTCTGCAACCCCGCGCTGAACACCCAAGAACTGGCCGAACTGCTGACCATGTCCGGCCTGGAAGTGGAAGAGCTGCGCCCGGTGGCGCCGCCGTTCCACGGCATCGTCGTGGCCGAGATCGTCGAGGCCGTGCAGCATCCGGACGCCGACCGCCTGCGCGTCTGCAAGGTCAACGCCGGTGGTCCGGAGCTGCTGCAGATCGTCTGCGGCGCGCCGAACGCGCGCGTCGGCATCCGCGTGCCGCTGGCCACGATCGGTGCGGAGCTGCCTCCTGGCGAGGACGGCAAGCCGTTCAAGATCGGCAAGGGCAAGCTGCGCGGCGTCGAGAGCTTCGGCATGCTGTGCTCGGCCCGCGAGCTGAAGCTCGCAGAGGACCACGGCGGTCTGCTGGAGCTGGCTGCGGACGCGACGATCGGCGAGGACATCCGCAAGC
This sequence comes from Roseateles sp., assembly GCF_036486225.1. GTDB lineage: Bacteria > Pseudomonadota > Gammaproteobacteria > Burkholderiales > Burkholderiaceae_C > Roseateles. Next base: position 16,144 of record NZ_DASVNZ010000060.1, read on the forward strand.
ACCTGAACCTGGACGACACGCTGTTCACGCTGAAGCTGACGCCGAACCTGGCGCATGCGCTGAGCGTCTACGGCGTCGCGCGTGAAGTGTCCGCGCTGACCGGCGCACCGCTGCTCGCGCCCGAGATCAAGCCGGCCGTCGTCGCCACCGACGCGAAGCTGCCGGTGCGCGTCGAAGCCGCCGACCTGTGCGGCCGTTTCTCCGGCCGCGTGATCCGCAACGTCGACACGACGGCGAAGACGCCGCAATGGATGGTCGACCGCCTGGCCCGCTGCGGTCAGCGTTCGGTGTCGCCGCTGGTGGACATCTCGAACTACGTGATGTTCGAGCTGGGCCGCCCGTCCCACATCTTCGACCTCGACAAGATCCACGGCGAGCTGATCGTCCGCTGGGGCAAGCCGGGTGAACAGCTCAAGCTGCTGAACGGCACCACGATCGAAGTCGACGCCACCGTCGGCGTGATCGCCGATCGTGAGCAGGTCGAGTCGCTGGCCGGCATCATGGGCGGCGACGCCACCGCCGTCTCCGACGACACGAAGAACATCTACGTCGAAGCCGCGTTCTGGTGGCCGAAGGCGGTCATGGGGCGTTCGCGCCGCTTCAACTTCTCGACCGACGCGGGCCACCGCTTCGAACGCGGCGTCGATCCGGCCGGCACCGTCGATCACATCGAACGCATCACGCAGCTGATCCAATCGATCTGCGGCGGCGAGGCGGGTCCGATGGACGACCAGACCACGCAGCTGCCCGAGCGCAAGCCGGTCGCGCTGCGCGTCGATCGCGCCGCCAAGGTCATCGGCATGCCGGTGACGCAGGCCGACTGCGAAGGCGTGTTCAAGCGTCTGGGCCTGGAATTCACCTCGACCCCCGGCGTGATCACGGTGACGCCGCCGACCTTCCGCTTCGACATCCAGATCGAGGAAGACCTGATCGAGGAAGTCATCCGCGTGCTGGGTTATCCGAAGCTGCCGTCGACGCCGCCGCTGGCGCCGGTGGTCGGCAAGGTGGGCTCGGAGTCGCGCCGCGCGACGCACGCGCTGCGCCATGCCATGGCCGGCCTGGGCTACTTCGAGACGATCAACTTCAGCTTCGTGGAGGCGCGCTGGGAGCAGGAGCTCGCCGGCAACGCCAACCCGATCCAGCTGCTGAACCCGATCGCCGCGCCGCTGGCGGTGATGCGCACCTCGCTGATGGGCTCGCTGGTCCAGGCGCTGCGCAACAACCTGGCGCGCAAGTCGCCGCGCGTGCGCGTCTTCGAGATCGGCCGCGTGTTCCTGCGCGACGCGTCGGTGCAGGAAAGCGACACCACCATCGCCGGCATCGCGCAGCCGATGCGGCTGTCCGGCCTGGCCTGGGGCCCGGCGGACCAGCAGCAATGGGCGCAGAAGGACCGTGCGGTCGACTTCTTCGATGTGAAGGGCGACCTCGAGGCGCTGTTCGCGCCGCGCGTGCTGAGCTTCGAAGCGGCCGAGCATCCGGCGCTGCATCCGGGCCGCAGCGCCCGCGTGCTGCTGGACGGCGCGGCCATCGGCGTCGTCGGCGAACTGCATCCGAAGTGGCGTCAAGGCTACGAACTGCCGAGCGCGCCGGTCCTGTTCGAGCTGTCGCTGGACGCGGTGCTGGCGCGCACGCTGCCGCAGGGTCAGGGCGTGCCTCGCCTGCAGGCGGTGCAACGCGATCTGGCGCTGATCGTCAATGAGCAAGTGACCTACGCCTCCCTCATCCGGGCGATCGAAGCCAGCGGCGAAGCCCTGGTACGCTCTGCGCGTCTGTTCGACGTCTTCAAGCCGGCCCAACCGACGGCGGAGCTGAAGGCGAACGAGCGCAGCCTGGCCGTGCGCCTGGAGCTGCTCGATGACGAGAACACGCTGACCGACGAACGCATCGAGCAGGCGGTGGCGAAGGTGGTGGCGCAGCTGGGCGAAAGTCTCGGCGCGCGCCTGCGAGGCTGAGGGAGGGGAGGACACCCATGAGTGATGACGATCTGAAGGAGCAGGCGCGCGTGCTGCTCGGCAGTCTGGAGACGCCCACGCTGACCAAGGCCGAGCTGGCGGAGCTGTTGTTCGACAAGCTCGGCTTGAACAAGCGCGAGTCCAAGGACATGGTCGAGGCCTTCTTCGACATCATTCATCAGAGCCTCTCCAGCGGCCGCGAAGTGAAGCTGTCGGGCTTCGGCAACTTCAACATCCGGCGCAAGGCGCCGAGACCCGGCCGCAACCCGCGCACCGGCGAAGCGATCCCGATTGCGGCCCGCAACGTCGTGACGTTTCATGCGAGTCACAAATTGAAAGAAGCCGTCCAAGGCAACACGCCTTCGGGTGGTGACTTCGAGTAGAGTCTGACCCTTCCCGCCGCTGCCGGAGCCGCTGATTCCCATGGACGTCCAGCTTCCCGCCATTCCTGCCAAGCGCTACTTCACCATCGGTGAGGTGAGCGAGCTGTGCGGCGTGAAGCCCTACGTGCTCCGCTATTGGGAACAGGAGTTCACGCAGCTCAAGCCGATGAAGCGGCGCGGCAACCGGCGCTATTACCAGCACCATGAAGTGCTGCTGATCCGCCGCATCCGCGATCTGCTCTACGACCAGGGCTTCACGATCAGCGGTGCACGCAATCAGCTGATCGACTCGACGCACCTCGTGACCAACGCGCAGGAGTTCCGCGCGGAAGCGCTGGCGTCCGCGCAGCGCGATGTGTACCGTGATCATCGCGAAGCGTCGCGCGCATTAGCGGCGGACGTTGCGCACAGCGCGGCGCACACGTCGGTGTCGCTCGAGAAACTCACCCTGGAACAGGTCCGGGACGAGTTGTTGGCGATTCGAGAGAGTTTGCTTGCATGAGCCTCTCGAATACGTATAGAATCTAAGGCTTAGTCGGGGCGTAGCGCAGCCTGGTAGCGCACTTGCATGGGGTGCAAGGGGTCGCGAGTTCGAATCCCGCCGCCCCGACCATTTATAAGAAGAATCAGGAAGCCCGGTATCGCAAGATGCCGGGCTTTTTGCTTTCCGGGCTCAGCCCCATCCACGGGCGCAGCAGGTTCACGCGCATCGCCAGCAGCGCGGCGAGCAGGCAACCCAGCGCCGTGATCGCCACGAGCGCCGCGGCCTCGATGGCCAGCGGCCATTGCAGCGGTGCCAGCAGGTGTCCCGCGATCACCGTCACCGTCTGGTGGACCAGATAGAACGGGAACACGGCCAGCGTCAGCCAGCGCAGCAGCGGCGAATCGCGGTCGGCCAGCCACTGCCTGCCGAAGCCCAGCACCGCCACGATCGGCAGCCATTGCTTGCCCGCGTTGAGCGCGCGCAGCGCCATGAGCAGCCACTCCGGGAAGTCGTCGCCGTGTGCGAGCCGCCACTCGCTCGTGAGCGTCTGCGACAGCAACTGCACCACGACATAACCGACGAGCGCGATCCAGCGCAGACGTCGCGCGGCCTCCCAGGCGCCATGGCGGTCGTCGCGGCTGCCGTAGAGCGCGAAGCCCAGCAGGAACACCGCGAAGTACACGCCGTGCTGGTACCAGTCATGGACGAGGTCGTGCGTGCTGGGGAAGCGCTCCAGCAACTGCTGGCGCAGCAGTGCGAACACGAGCCATGGCACCCACAGCAGGCGGCCTCCGGCCACGACCTGGCGCCATGCCGCATGGGCGAACAGGTCGCGTGCGGCGCGCAGGTGCAGCGCCAGCAGCACGATCACGGTGTAGGCCCACAGGTAGGGCAGGAACCAGAGGTGATTCCAGGTCGGCAGCTTGAGGCAGTCGTCGCCGCGGCAGAAGCCGTGATACGCCTGGAAGTAGAGCGTCAGGAAATCGCCATAGCTGCCGGCGTAATGGAGCTTCTCGACGACTTCCAGATAGGCCTGCGGCGGCACGATCACCGTCATCCCGAACAGCAGCGGCAGCAGCAATCGCTTGCTGCGTGAAGCGACGAGGCCGTTGGCGCCGTCGGTCCGTCCCGCCATCAACGCGGTGGCCGCGCCGGAGATCAGGAACAGCAGCGACATGCGCCACGGGTTCAGCCAGAGCATCCAGGCCTCGAGTGCGGGGACGAGTCGCGGCGACTTCACGTGCCAGTCCCAGCTCACGTAGAACATGCCCGAGTGGTAGAGGATCAGCAGGCCGAAGGCGATGACGCGCAGCCAGTCGAGTTCGGTCAGGCGCGAACTCGACACCGTGCCGCGTGAGGGGAGGGAGGGGGTGTTCATGGGGCGCAGCTTCGCCGCCGAACCGACGCCTGCGCACGGAATGTGACGAACCGCCCCCGTCCGGTGACGACCCGCCCCGTCCCAGGGGCCGTTCGCGCGGGCTGCGGGCCCCGTGCGCGCCTACACTGCGCCGCCATGACCGAGGACAAGTGGCTGGGGATCTATCTGACGCGGCGGCGCTGGGTCGAGCGCGCGCTCTGGAGCGCGCTGCTGCTCGGTTCGGCACTGGCAAACACGATCACGACCAACCTGGACATCCGCCGCGCCGGACTGCGGTTCGACACCTGGGAGCCGGCGGTCTGGGAGTTCTCCAGCGCCCTCGTCTGGATGGTGCTGATCCCGTGGATCGTCCGTGCGGCGGATACGAAACCGCTGCGCTGGGGCGTGCTGCAGCGGCATCTGCCGTGGCATGTGCTCTTCGCACTCATGACCAGCCTCGCGCACGTCCTGGGCATGGTGGCGCTGCGCAAGCTGGCATATGCGACGCAGGACGCCGTCTACGACTTCGGCAACTGGCCGCTCGAGCTGTTCTACGAAGCCTTGAAGGACGTCCGCAGCTACGCCTTCATCCTGGTGATCGCCGGAGCGTACCGGTTGTTCGTGTGGCGCTGGCAAGGCGAGGCGAGCCTGCTGGCGGAGCCGCCGCAGCCGCCGCAGCCGCCGGAGCCCGCCCCCGCGCCGCGTCCGCCCGAAGCTTCTTTGCCCGCTTCGTCTTTGCCTGCCTCGTCGACGCCCGAACGGCGGGACGCGCCGGCCGCGGTCTCGCCCGCGCTGCCCGAGCGCCTGCTGGTGAAGAAGCTCGGCAAGGAGTTCCTGCTGCCGATCGACGAGATCGAGTGGGTGCAGGCCTGCGGCAACTACGTGAACCTGCGCCGGCAGCAGCACGACTACCCGCTGCGCAGCAGCCTGGGCGCCTTCGAGCAACGCCTGGATCCGGCGGCCTTCGTGCGCGTGCACCGCGGCTACCTGGTGCGACTGAGCCTGATCGACGCCATCGAGCCCACCGAGGCTGGCGATGCCCATCTCCGCCTGCGGGACGGCAGTCGCGTGCCCTGCAGCCGCACCTACCTGGAGCGTCTGCGGCAGCGTCTTGTCTGACTGGGCGAACTCCTGTCCGCCGGGTTCACCGGAGGGCCCTCGCGAGGCTATGCTCTGACCCCAATGGACGCCCCTCTGGAAACTCACGACGTCGCCGACCCGTCACCGCGCCTGCTGCGCGAGTCCGGCGAGGGCGGACGCATCCGGGCGCGGCTGGAGGGCGACTGGACGCTGCTGGCGCTGCGCGAACGCGTCGAGGCGCTGCGCGGTGAACTCGGCGACGTGCCGACGGCCAACGTGTCGTGGGACCTCAGCGCGGTGCGCCGGCTCGACCCCACCGGCGCGCTGCTGCTGTGGCAGGCCTGGGGGCGCCGGCAGCCGGAAGATCTGCGCTGGCCGCCGGCACCGATGGCGGACATGTTCCAGGCGCTGTTCGCGCGGCTGGGCAGCAAGCAGGGCAAACCGGCCCGGCCCCCGCGTGCGCAGAACGTGCGCCAGTTCGGGCAGGGTCTGCTCAACCTGGCCAGCCATCTGCTGGACGCGACCGCGCTGCTCGGCCAGGTCACGCGCGACCTCGGCACGCTGGCCCGTCATCCCAACCTGATCGCGTGGAAGGACATCTCCGCCCACATCTACCGCAGCGGCGCGCAGGCATTGGGCATCACGGCGCTGGTGGGCGTGCTGGTCGGCATCACCTTGTCCTACCTGACCGCCAAGCAGCTGCAGAGCTACGGCGCCGACATCTACGTGATCAACATCCTCGGGATCAGCGTCTGGCGCGAGCTGGGGCCGCTGCTCGCGGCGATCCTGGTGGCGGGGCGCAGCGGCTCGGCGATGACGGCGCAGCTCGGCGTGATGCGGGTGACGCAGGAGCTGGACGCGCTCTCGGTGATGGGCATCTCGCACACGATCCGGCTGGTCGTGCCCAAGATGGTGGCCCTGGCACTGTCGTTGCCCCTGGTCATGACCTGGACCAGCAGCATGGTGCTGCTCGGCGGCATGATCGCCGCGCGGGCGACGCTGGGCCTGGACTACGTGCAGTTCCTGCAAGGCCTGCCGGCTGCCGTGCCGGTGGCCAACCTGTGGCTGGGACTGGCCAAATCGGCGGTGTTCGGGCTCATGATCGCGTTCGTGGCCTGCCATTTCGGGCTGCGGATCAAGCCGAACAGCGAAAGCCTCGGGACCGGCACCACCGATTCGGTGGTGAGCGCGATCACCGTGGTCATCATCGTGGACGCGATCTTCGCGGTGATGTTCTCCGACGTGGGGTTGAAAGCATGAGCGGATGTATCGAACCGACCTCGGCCGATGCCGTCGAGGAACTGAACGTCCAGCCGGGCGATCCGGTGATCGAGGTGCGGCACGTCGGCACGGTGCTCGGCGGCGTGCGCATCCACAAGGACCTGAGCCTGGAAGTCACCGCCGGCGAGGTGCTGGCCATCATCGGCGGCTCGGGCAGCGGCAAGACGACGCTGCTGCGGCTGATGCTGGGCCTGGAGCGGCCCAGCGAGGGCGAGGTGCTGGTCTTCGGCCACAAGCTGGGCAAGTGCGAGGCGACCGACCTCGCGCAGGTCCGTCACCGCTGGGGCGTGCTGTTCCAGCAGGGCGCGCTGTTCTCGGCGCTGTCGGTGTTCGACAACGTCGCGCTGCCGCTGCGCGAGCTCAAGAGCCTGCCCCGGGACCTGATCGCGGAGCTGGTGATGACCAAGCTGCAGCAGGTCGGCCTCAAGCCGGAGGACGGCATCAAGATGCCGGCGGAACTGTCGGGCGGCATGATCAAGCGGGTGTCGCTGGCGCGCTCGCTGATCATGGATCCGCAACTGCTGTTCCTGGACGAGCCGACCGCCGGTCTCGATCCGGCCAGCTCGAAGAACTTCGTGCAGCTGATCGAAAGCCTGCGGCGCGAGATGGCGCTGACGGTGGTGATGGTCACGCACGACGTGGACACGCTGTTCGCGATCGCCGATCGCGTGGCGGTGCTGGCGGACCAGCACCTGATCGCGCACGGGCCGCTGGAGCTGGTGGTCAAGCAGAAGCACCCGTTCATCCGCAACTTCTTCCTCGGCCACACGGACCGCTGCGCCGCGGACAACCTGCGCAGCTACCGCGACGCGCTGCAGCACCGCGACGAGATGCCCGCCTGAGCGCGACGGACCGTCGGCGGCGCCCTCTGACAACAACGAACAACGATCAACCACAAGGACTCGGGCGAGCACATGGAAAACAAGGCACATGCATTGGCCACGGGCCTCTTCGTGCTGCTGCTCGGGGCGGCGCTGGTGGCGGTCATCCTCTGGTTCCGCGACGACCGCGGCGACACGCAGACCTTCACGGTGGTGACCGCCTCGGGCGTGCCGGGCCTCAATGTCAAGGCGCCGGTGAAGCTGCGCGGCGTGCAGGTCGGCAAGGTCGACACCATCCGTTTCGATCCGGCGCAGCCGCGGCAGATCCTCGTCGAGATCGAGGTCGACTCCGATGCGCCGATCGCGCCCGGCACGCAGGCCAAGCTCGGGTACCAGGGCATCACCGGACTGTCGTTCATCGACCTGTACGACGGGCAGGATCCGGCGGATCCCAAGCAGAGCGTGCTGGAGACGCGGCGGATCCCGCTCGCGCCGGGCTTCCTCGACCAGCTGCAGGACGCGGGACCGAAGCTCGCGGCGGGCGCGCTCGCGACGATGGACCGCATCCAGAAGGTGCTCAGCGACAGCAACCAGCAGCAGTTGAGCCAGACGCTGGCGCAGTTGAGCGAGGCGTCTGCCGGGCTCAATCAACTGGTCAAGGATCTGCGGCCGACGGCGCAGGCGCTGCCGGGGCTGGTGAAGAACACCGACGGTCTCGTGGTCGCGGGGAAGAACACCCTGGGCCATGTTGACACGTTGGCGAAGCAGGGCGGCGAGCTCGTCGACGAATACAAGGGCAAGGCGGCCGCGATCGATCAACTGGGCGATGCGGCGGTGCAGCTGCAGCGCACGCTGCGCCGCGTGGAACTGTCGTTGGTCGGCTCAGCGGACAAACCGCGTCAACGCGCGGTGCTGGACGATCTGTCGGCGGCGGCGCGCGCCCTGGAGCGCGCAGCACAGAACATCGGCGACCAGCCGCAAAGCCTGATCCTCGGCCCGACGCCCGGCGCGCCCGGACCCGGTGAAACCGGCTTCGAGGCGGGAGCGAAGAAATGAACGAGCACATCGAACTCCAAAGGACCGGCGGCGTGCGCCGCGTGCTGCTGCTCGGCGGACTGGCCCTCGCCGCGACGCTGAGCGCCTGCGGTAGCCGTCCTCCGCCGCCGACGCAGATGGACCTCGGCCCCGCGCCCGCGTGGCCGCAGCAGACTGTGCTGGCCAAGCGTGTCGAACTGCAGGCGGTCACGGCGCCGGAGACGCTGCAAGGCACCGGGATCGCCTACCGGCTCGTCGACTCGGATCCGTATGCGCGACGCGTGTACCGGGATTCGCGCTGGGCAGCGCCGCTGCCGGTGCTCGTGGCCTCGCGGATGCGCCAGCAGATCGCCCGCGCAACCGTGGCCGCCGGAGCCGATCCTCAGGTGGTCATCAGCGTCACGCTGGAACTCGAGGAGAGCTTGCAGAACTTCTCCGGCGCATCGCGCAGCGAGGTGCAGGTGCGGGTCATGGCGACCGCCGAAGACGGCACGCAACGCGCGTTCGATCGATCGGAACCGGCGGGCTCGAATGCCGAAGGCGCCGTCAAGGCGACGGCGGCCGCGGTGGATGCCTTGGGTCCCGAGATCGCTGCCTGGGCGGCGACCTTGTCGCCACGGGTCCCGCAAGGGCGCGGACGGCGCTGACCTTCAGCGGCGTCAGTGCGACGCCGCGATCCCGCCGCCCATGCGCTGCTGGCGCTGGCGCAGGAAGGCCTCGGCCATGCTGGATTCGGGCTGCAGGCGCTGCCCGATGTAGAGCTCCTGGCGGCGCTCGGTGATCTGCGCGCGCAGGCGGTTGGCCATGATGCCGAGCGGATCCAGGCCGCGCTTCTCGGCGCGCGCTATCGATTCGCCCAGTTCATGCATCGTGTGGTTCTTCAGCAGCGCCAGGTGTGCCTGGACCACGCGCAGCCGGCCCTGCACCGAGCGCTCGGCGCTACGCAGCCATTCCATGACGGCGTCGGCGTCGCCGCCGCGCACTTTCACCAGGCTCTCGCCGGCGGCCAGCAGCAGCGCTTCCAGGCGCTCCCGGTCGCAGGCATCGTAGGCCTCGTTGACCTCGGCCATCTTGCGCTCACGGTGCACGCGTTCGGCATCGTCCGGTGCGAGGTCCGGATGCAGCCGCTTCGCGGCGCGGCGGTAGAGGGTCTTCAGCGGCGGCGGGCCGACCTGCACCAGACCCCCCTCCGGCTCGGCCGGGAGCGGTGCGCCGGCCGGCAGCACCGGCAGATGCGGCATCGAGGTGGCGCGAGGCGAATCCGGCGCGCGGGCATCGAGCCCGTTGCGCGCCAGCGCGTCGTGCAGGTAGCGCATCGCGCAGTACAGCTGCGATTCGAGCGCGTCCAGCTCCATGTACAGCGGACCCAGCGCCGCGACGTAGCGGTCGACGAAACGCTGCATGCGCTGGCGGCACTCCGCGTACTCGGATTCCTGCGACGCCAGATAGCGCTGGAGCTCGGCCAATTGCTCGCGGCGGCGTTCGAAATCGCGCGGCGTGATGGCCTGGCTGAGCATGTTGAGCGGAGTCCCTGGACGTTCTTGTATTGACTGCCGATTCTGCCGTGAGCGCATGACCCTTCAAAGCGCAAACAGCCCCTCGCGGGGCTGTTTTTCTCAGCGTTTTCACCGAGGACCGGGCGAGCGTCGCCCAGTCGGTGCAATCGCTCCGCGCCGGTCAGGGCATGTCAACGCGGTTCATGGTGCGGATGCCGCGCTGGCCGCCTCCGTCGGCCCGCTGGCCACCACGTCCGGCACGCCGACAGGCGCGGAGGCTGGCACGGCAGTGTCAGCTGCCGGTGCGGTCACGGCCGGCGGCGTGTGCGCCCCCGCGGCGGGGCCGCTGATGCCGGTCGCCGGGAGCAGCGGAACGATCAGCAGGGCGACGATGTTGATGATCTTGATCAGCGGATTGACCGCCGGACCCGCCGTGTCCTTGTAGGGATCGCCGACGGTATCGCCGGTGACCGCCGCCTTGTGCGCGTCGGAGCCCTTGCCGCCATGGTGGCCGTCCTCGATGTACTTCTTGGCGTTGTCCCAGGCGCCGCCGCCCGTGCACATCGAGATGGCGACGAACAGCCCGGTGACGATGGTGCCCATCAGCAGCCCGCCCAGCGCGGCCGGGCCGAGCAGCAGGCCGACCACGATCGGCACGATCACCGGCAGCAGCGACGGGACGATCATTTCCTTGATCGCCGCGGCGGTGAGCATGTCCACCGCGCGGCCGTACTCGGGCTTCGCGGTGCCTTCCATGATGCCCTTGATCTCGCGGAACTGGCGCCGCACTTCCTCGACGACCGAGCCCGCCGCGCGTCCCACCGCTTCCATCGCCATCGCGCCGAAGAGGTAGGGGATCAGGCCGCCGATGAACAGCCCGACGATCACCATGTGGTTGCTCAGGTCGAAGCTGACCGAGAGCCCGCGCTGCTCCAGCGCATGGGTGTAGTCGGCGAAGAGCACCAGCGCCGCCAGTCCCGCGGAACCGATCGCGTAGCCCTTGGTCACGGCCTTGGTGGTGTTGCCGACGGCGTCCAGCGGATCGGTGACGTCGCGCACGCTGGCGGGCAGGTCGGCCATCTCGGCGATGCCGCCGGCGTTGTCGGTGATGGGTCCGTAGGCGTCCAGCGCCACGACGATGCCCGCCATGCTGAGCATGGCCGTGGCCGCGATCGCGATGCCGTAGAGGCCCGCAAGCTTGAAGGCCACCAGGATCGCCACGCAGACGAACAGCACCGGCCAGGCGGTGGAACGCATGGACACGCCCAGCCCCGCGATGATGTTGGTGCCGTGGCCGGTGGTCGACGCCTGCGCGACGTGCTGCACCGGCTTGTAGTTGGTGCCGGTGTAGTACTCGGTGATCCACACCATCGCCGCGGTAAGCAGCAGGCCGACCAGGCAGGAGAGGAAGAGGGCGTTCGCACCGATCGTCTGTCCGCCCGGCAGGGTCAGGTCCTGCGGGAACAGCGCGCGGGTGATGAACCAGAACGCGATCGCGGACAGCACGCCCGCGACGATCAGGCCCTTGTAGAGCGCCGGCATCACGTTCTTCATGCCGGGGCTGGCCTTCACGAAGCTGCAGCCGATGATGGACGCGATGATGGACGCGCCGCCCAGCACCAGCGGATACACGATGGCCGCGATGGACATGCCGCCGAAGGTCAGCGCCGCCAGCGCCATCGTCGCGATCAGGGTGACCGCGTAGGTCTCGAAGAGGTCGGCCGCCATGCCGGCGCAGTCGCCGACGTTGTCGCCGACGTTGTCGGCGATCACCGCCGGGTTGCGCGGATCGTCTTCGGGGATGTTCGCCTCGACCTTGCCGACGAGGTCGGCGCCGACGTCGGCGCCCTTCGTGAAGATGCCGCCGCCGAGGCGGGCGAAGATCGAGATCAGCGACGAGCCGAAGGCCAGCCCCAGCAGCGGCTTCAGCGTCTGGCTGTCCGCGCGGGTACCGCTCTCGCTCACCCACATGAAGAACAGGCCGACGCCGAGCAGACCCAGGCCCACGACCAGCATGCCGGTGATGGCGCCGCCCTTGAACGCGACGTTGAGCGCGGGGCCGATGCCCTGCGTCGCCGCCTGCGCGGTGCGCACGTTGGCGCGCACCGAGACGTTCATGCCGATGAAGCCGCAGGCGCCGGACAGCAGCGCGCCGATGAAGAAGCCGATGGCCGTCTTCCAGTCGAGCGCGACGCCGATCAGGATGCCCAGCACGACGCCGACGATCGCGATGGTGCGGTACTGCCGCGCCAGATAGGCCGCGGCACCTTGCTGGATCGCGCCGGCGATCTCCTGCATGCGGGGATTGCCGGGGTCCTGGCTTAGGATCCAGCTGCGTTGGATAAAGCCGTAAAGCACCGCCGCCAGCCCGCAGGCCAGCGCGAAGTACAGCGCCAAACTCGTCGACATAAGGTTGTCTCCTCTCGCTGATTCTTTGATCCGTGAGACGGTTCCATCCAGCGGGCGCCGGGCCTGCGCGCACGCAACAGCAACAGTCCGTCGATCGATGCTAAGGCTGTGAATAGTGCATGGCATGAGCGTTTACCAGCGGATTCACGGGCTTTGCAAGCCGGGTGTCAGGCGTTGCGGGGGCGTATGAAGGCACAAGGGCAACGACTGGCCCCGGGCATGTCGTCTGCCTCGTCACGTCACCTTTACATGCGCTCGATGCGAGGCGCTTCGTGCACGGCGCCCGAAGCCGGCGGAGCCGGTGCCCCTCTCCGCTCAATCTCCTCCTCGCCGCTCGGAATTCGCTTCGAGGGGCACCGGCTCCGCCGGCTTCTCCGGACCGAGGTCCGCCGTCAGCGCTTGCGACGTTCCTTGCGGGGATCGACGGGGCCCGCGGCGCTGGGACCGATGTAACGGCCGCGCGGACGGATCACCGAATCGATCGTGAGCTGCTCCATCGCGTGAGCCAGCAGCCCCACACTGCGGGCGATCGCGAAGATCGCGAAGCCCGCGCCCGGCGGCAGCTTGTAACGCGCGACGAGCGCGGCCAGCGCCACGTCCATCGACGGCGGCAGCCCCGTCAGCGCGACCACGCGCTCGATCAGACGCGCGATCGCGGCGGGCGGCTTGAAGTCCGCCATCAGCGATGCCGCGCGCGGGTCGCCATCCGGGTAGATGTGATGGCCGAAACCGGGCAGCGGCATCGCCGACGCCAGGTAGCGGTCGACGACGGCATCGGCGCCGTCGCGGTCGACCTCGTCGAACAGCGTGCGCACGCGACCCGAGGCGTCGCCGTGCAAGGGGCCGGAGAAGGTCGTGAGTCCCGCGAGCAGGCAGGCCGGCAAGGAGGCGCCGGTGGACGCCGTGATGCGCGCGGAGAACGCCGAGCTGGTGATCTCGTGATCGGCCGCGAGCACCAGCGTCTTGCGCAGCAGCGCGGCGACCGCGCGCGGCTGGCCCCAGCCTCGCGCCAGGCGCTCATGCAGCGGCAGCGACTCCTCGTCCGACGCGCCGAAGGCGACCGCCAGCCGGCCGACCAGCGCGGACGCTTCCTCGATCAGGACGCGAGGCACGCGGCCGCGGGTCGAGTGTCCCGTGGCGGTGAGCGCCGCCAGTTCGGCGAACGCGCGGGCCCGCC
>NZ_DASVNZ010000063.1:0-4810 GCF_036486225.1 Roseateles sp.
GGCGTTATGCCTGGCTGTACGGCTTCGTCCGGGCTCTCAAGAGCCGCGCGCTGAAGCTGGCCGCACCAGCCGAGCCCGATGCCGTGCAGTTGCTGACGGTGCACGGCGCCAAGGGGCTGGAGGCGAAGGTCGTGATCCTGATGGACGCCGAGGCGGGGCCGGCGCGCTCCGAGAGCATGGCGCTGGCGATCTCGTGGCCGGTGCTGGAAGCGGTGCCGCAGACGGTGGCCTTCCTGGTGTCCGAGGCCAAGCCGCCGCCGTCGCTGCAGGCCTTGCTCGACGACGAGAAGGACCAGCGCCAGCGCGAGGAACTCAACGCGCTGTACGTCGCGATGACACGTGCGCGCCATCGGTTGCTGCTGAGCCGCACCCCGGCGAAGCGCCAGAGTTCATCGGGGACCTGGTGGACGCGGGTGCAGCCTCAGGCCGAGGCGATGGTGGTGCCGGATGTCGCCGAGGGCGGGGTCTTGCCGGACGAGGACGTCGCGCGGCTCAAGGTGCTGCCGCGCGTGGAACCGTTGCCGGTCGAGGTGGCCGACGCGGGGGCGGACGTGGGCCAGAGCCCGGACGAGGTCGACGACAGCGCGGCGCTCGGCGAGGCCCTGCATCGCGTGCTCGAATGGCACAGCGGACCGCGAGGCGGCGCGCAGGCGCTGGAGCGGCTGATGGCCGCCGCGGCGCAGATGTACGGGCTCGACGCGCGCCGCACCGAGCGGCTCGAGCGCAGCGTGCACGCGATCCTGGGCGGTGCGGACTGCGCGTCGTTCTTCGACGCCGCCGCGCTCGACTGGCACGGCAACGAGGTGCCGCTCAGCTGGAACGGCCACGACATGCGGCTGGACCGGCTGGTCAGCCGCCGCGACGGCGCGGGCGTGCCCATCTGGTGGGTGCTCGACTACAAGCTCCACCCGGCGCCGCAACGCAATCCCGAATACATCCAGCAGCTGTGGCGCTACCGCGAGGCGGTGATGGCGCTGCAGCCCGGCGAGCCGGTGCGCTGCGCCTTCATCACCGGGCAGGGCCGGTTGATCGACTGCACCGAGGCGGTGGCCGGCGCGGCCGATCTCTTCGCCTGAGCAGCCGCCTGAGCAGCCGCCTGAGCAGCCGTCAGGCCGGCGAGCCGTAATCCCCTTCGGACGGCCGGCTGTGCCAGGCCACCGAGGTCGTGGTCGGCCAGGGTCCGCCGTCGCCCAGGCGCTGGTGCACCGCCTGCGCGCTGGCCGCCGCGGCTTCCAGCACGCGGGTCAGCATCTGGAACTCTGGCAGCGACGGCTCCGGCATCGTCGTGCGCAGGTAGACGTTCCCACGCAGGCTCAGCAGCACAAAGGGTCTGCCTTCCACCAGCACGTCCTGCGTCGCCTGCGCCAGCCGCTCGTTCAGGTCCTTGTCGAGCCAGGCCATCACCAGCTCGCGGTTGATGCCCACCGCGCCGAAGCGCTGCCGCACGAGCTTGGACTCCATCTGCGAGTGCTTGGGGAACATCACCAGCCAGCGCATCTCCTCGGGCGTGTCCGTGTCCACGCGCGTGCGCAGCGTGTCGGTGTAGGCCTCGAAGACGTTGCTCTCCAGACGCTCCATCAGCTTGCGCTCGATGAGCATCATCTGCATGTCGGGATTGATCTTGAGCTCGCAGCGCATGCGCAGCTCGTAGCCGTCGATGTAGCTGCGCTGCGAGGGCCCCCACTCGATGCGGGTGAGGCCGGGCAGCGTGCGGGGCAGGTCGATGACGAAGCCGCGCCCGTCGCGGGCCTGGCGCAGCTGGCCGCCGCGCTCCGAAGCCCATTCGCTCAAGGGACGCCACCGCGCCGCATTGGCACGGGCGGCGAACCACAGTTTGATTTGTTTGATTACCATGAGGCGGGACGATGCGCGAGGGGCCCGGGGTCCGTGCATTGACGAGTCGACGGCGGTGTCCGCCGAGGTGTCGACTGACGTGTCGACAGGATTGTCGGCAAACTGGGCCTCGCGCCCGAACGGAGAACGCTTGATGATCGAAGTGTATTCATGGCCCACGCCCAATGGCCACAAGGTGCACATCATGCTGGAAGAGTGCCGCCTGCCTTACCGGGTGATTCCCGTGGACATCGGCGCCGGCGACCAGTTCGACGCGAAATTCCTGGCCATCAGCCCCAACAACAAGATCCCCGCGATCGTCGATCCCGACGGCCCGGACGGGCAGCCGATCTCGCTGTTCGAGTCGGGCGCGATCCTGCTCTACCTGGCCGGCAAGACCGGGCAGTTCCTGCCGCCCGACACGCGCGGGCGCTACGAGGCGCTGCAGTGGCTGATGTTCCAGATGGGCGGCGTCGGGCCGATGCTGGGCCAGACCCACCACTTCCGGATGTACGCCCCCGAGAAGATCGAGTACGCCATCGACCGCTACACCAACGAGGCCAAACGCCTCTACGGCGTGATCGACCGGCGCCTGGCCCACACGAAGTACATCGCGGGGGGCGCGTACGGCATCGCCGACATGGCGATCTTCCCGTGGCTGCGCGGCGCCAAGAACCAGGGCGTGGAGATGTCGGACCATCCGCATCTGAAGGGCTGGTTCGACGAGATCGCGAAGCGGCCCGCCGTGGCGCGCGCCGTCGAGGTGCTGGCCGAGAAGCGCCGGCCGCTGGTCGACGACAAGGCGCGCGAGGTGCTGTTCGGCAAGACCCAGTACGAACGGCGCTGAAGCCGATCGAGCGGCCGGGCCAGCCGTGCAGCGGGCGTCTGGTCGACCGGACGTCGCGGGGGTCAGATCTTGCCCAGCCGCGCCCGGTCGCCGAGCTCGGTCAGCCAGCGGCGGCCGTCCTCGCGGATGGCCGTCGCCAGCCCCTTGTCCTGCAGGCGCTGCTGCATCTCCTCGCTGACCGGCATGCCGCCGGGCGATTGCGGCAGGAAGTAGAGCGCGGCGCGCTCGTCCTCGGTGATCACCAGGTCGGCGGGCGGGACGGGGAAGTTGAAGGTCGGCGGCGTGGACATGCGCCGCAGTATCCCTCAGGGTCCGGCTCCGTCAGGCCATGGTGACGGCCGCGGCCGAGGCCTTGACGGCGCGGGCGCGCCGACGGCCGGCCACGCCCGCCGCCAGCGCGGCGATGCCCAGCAGCGCGAGCGAACCCGGCTCGGGCAGTTCGCCCGCGGCGAAGGCCAGCGAATTGGCCATCAGCAGCGCGCCGTCGCTCGACGGATTCCAGCCGCCGGGCGCCACGTCGCTGGAGGTGGGGAACATGTTCAGCCCGACGACCACGCCGTTGTGGTCCATGCGGTAACCCGCCAGCGCCTGGCCGTTGCTCCAGTCGGCGACGATCTCGGCGCCGGCCTTGGCCGTGAGGCGGTAGCACAGCGCGGACGCGCCGCCGTTGAAGCTGGTGATGTCGCGCATCAGCGGGCTGTCGGAACGGACCACCTGGCCCAGGCCGCCGCAGGAGTTCTGGTTGTTGCTGGTGTTGAAGACGTCGTAGTTGGCGGAGACGAAGCGGCCCTGCATGCCCTTGAATCCGGAGGTCGCGTGCGACAGGCCGGCTTCGACCACGCCGCCGCCCAGGTCCACGTAGTCCGCCAGCACGTTGCCCAGCTGCAGGGCGCTGGCGAAGGGCACGGTGGCGCTTTCGTTGTAGACCAGGACCGCGTCGTAGGCCGTCAGCATCGCCAGCGTGGGCGTGCCGGTGGCGACGTTGAAGACGTCGACCACGCCGCTGACCACACCGGTGGCGGCGATCTTGGACTGCACGTCGGCCAGGCCGCCCGCCTGCACGGGCGCGCCCAGGATCAGCACCGAGGCCTGCGCGGCCGCGGCGGTGGCGCACAGCGCGGCGGCGGCCAGGGTGGTGCGGAGACGGGGAAGGAGGGTCGAGCGCTTCATCGGGGGTTCTCTCTCTGACTGTCGTTCTTGTCGTCGGTGGCGGGAGGCCGAAACCGGAGGCGGAAACCGGCGGAGGGAAGCAACATCCAAGCCATGAGGCGCGAAGGCTTGTCGGCTCAAGGACTTGCGTGGTTTGTCCCTGGAGAATGGGTCAGTGAATGTAATGAAACCCGACACTTCCGGCGTGGAAGTTGCTTCGCGGATCGCCCGCCCGGGCGGGCGCCGGCTTCCCTTGTAATGCGGGGGTAAAACATCGTCGGCCCGCGTGGCGCCGGATGACGGTTGGAGGGAAACTTGCCCAGGCGTGAAGGTCGTACCTGCTTGCCAACGGGCGAAGTTCCGGGGCGCAGTTCCGATCACCACGCCATCACAACGCCAAAGGAGTCCGCATGTCAGCCAAGCCAGACCACACCGATGCCGTCGGAGGTGTCGAGAGCCACAACGGACGCTGGTTCGTCCGCGAAGTCGTCGGCGAGGCCCCGCCGTTCCGCGCGCGTTACCTGGTGATCGCCGCGCATGCGGCGGCCAGCGGCAAGCCGGAGCTGAACGGCTACTGGCATGAGCTGGAACGCAGCTTCGACACCTGGAGTTATGCGGCGGACGCGGCGCTGGAGGCGGCGCAGCGCACGATCGATTTCCGTCCTTGAGCCCGCGCAGAGGCGCCCCCGGGGCGCCTCTGCAGCGCCTCTGAAGCACCGCCGACGGGTCACATCCCGGTGGTGATCTTCTTCTGCAGCGCCTTGTACTGGTCCAGGCGCGGACCGCCGAGCGCGACCGCACGCTCGATCGCGAGCGAGGCCTTGTAGCGCTGACCCTGTTCCAGCAGCACCTGCGCCAGGTTGTTCCAGCCCTCGGGCAGATCGGGCCGCACGTCGGTGAGCCGCGCGTAGTGCCGGGCCGCGGTGCGGCGGTCCTTGGCCGCGTAGGCGGTGTTGCCGGCGCCCAGCAGCAGCACGGGCT
>NZ_DASVNZ010000072.1:0-7082 GCF_036486225.1 Roseateles sp.
TGCCGCGGCGGCGCAGGTAGTCCGGCGTCGCGCAGAGCATGCGCCGGTTCGGGCCGAGGCGGCGGGCGACCAGGCGCGAGTCCGCCGGTCCGCCGATGCGCACGGCGCAGTCGAAGCCTTCCTCGATCAGGTCGACGAGCGCGTCGGACAGCGAGACCTGCACGGTGACGTCGGGGTGTTCGCGCATGAACTCGGCCGCGAGCGGGCCGACGCAGCGGCGGCCCAGCGCGACGGTCGAGGTGACGCGCAGCAGCCCGCGCGCCTGCTGGCGGCCTTGCGTGAGCTCGGCCTCGGCGTCGTCGATGTCGGCGAGGATGGTCTGGCAGCGTTCGAGGTAGATCGCGCCCTCGTCGGTCAGCGCGAGGCGCCGCGAGCTGCGCTGCAGCAGCCGCACGCCGAGCCGCGCCTCCAGCCGCGCCAGCCGCTTGCTGCCGACGGCGGGGGAGAAGCCCAGTTCCCGCCCCGCCGCGGACAGGCTGCCCGTCGCGACGGCGCGCACGAACAGGCGCATGTCGTCGAGTTCATTCATTCCGGATCTCCGTTGGCCGCCGCATCATGCGGGCGCCATCTATTCCATTCTGGAACAGATGCTTATCCCTTTCGATGGATTCCCATCCGGGGAGCGACAGATCACAGTGCGGACCATTGAATCAACGTTGGAGTCGCTCGTGACCTCCCTCTCTTCCACCCTCGACGACGCCGGCGAAGCCGGCGCCAAACCGGCGGCCGCGCGCGGTTTCCCCTTGCCGATCCTGGCCCTGGCGCTGGCGGCCTTTGCCATCGGCACGACCGAGTTCGTGATCATGGGTCTGCTGCCGGCGATGGCGCAGGACCTCGCGGTGAGCCTGCCGCGCGCGGGTCTGCTGGTGACGGGGTATGCGCTGGGCGTAGCGCTGGGCGCGCCGCCGCTGGCGGCGCTCAGCGCGGGCTGGCCCCGCAAGCGGGCGCTGCTGGTGCTGATCGCGCTGTTCATCGCGGGCAACCTGTTGTCGGCGATCGGCGGCGGGTACTGGACGGTGATGGCGGGGCGCATCGTCGCGGCGCTGGCGCACGGGTCCTTCTTCGGCATCGGCGCGGTGCTTGCGAGCGAGCTGGTCGCGCCCGACCGCAAGGCCGGTGCAATCGCGCTGATGTTCACGGGTCTGACGCTGGCCAACGTGCTGGGCGTGCCCCTAGGCAACCTGATCGGCCAGGAGTGGGGTTGGCGCGCGAGCTTCGGCGCGGTCGCCGGCTTGGGCATCGTGGCGGCGATCGCGTTGATCGCGCTGCTGCCGAAGACCAAGGACGCCGACACCGCCGCGCAGCCCGGCAATGACTGGTCGGTGCTGAAGCGTCCGCAGGTGCTGATCGCGTTGGCGCTCACGGCGGTCGGCTTCGGCGGCATCTTCACCGCATTCACCTTCATCGCGCCGATGCTGTCGGAGGTGACCGGCCTGAGTTCGGGCTGGATCACGGGCGTGCTGTTCCTGTTCGGCCTGGGGTTGACGATCGGCAACACGGTGGGCGGCAAGCTGGCGGACTGGAAGCTGATGCCGTCACTGATGGGCGTGCTGGTCGCGCTGGCGATCGTGCAGGCGCTGCTGGCGGTGGTGCTCGACTGGCAATGGCCGACGATCGTGACCGTCTTCGTCTGGGGTATGGCCGCCTTCGCGACGGTGCCCGGACTGCAGATGCGGATGATGCAGCAGGCGCCCGATGCGCCGGCGCTGGTGTCGACGCTCAACATCGCGGCCTTCAATCTGGGCAACGCGGGTGGCGCGTGGCTGGGCGGGTGGATGCTGACGCACGGCGCTTCGCTGCGCTCGCTGCCGGTGGCGGGGGCAGGGCTTGCCGTGGTCGGGCTGGGATTGGCGGCGCTCAGTGTGGTGATCGAGCGGCGCGCGCGCTGATCCGATCCACGGCTGAAATGAACAGTGCGACCGTATGGGTCGCCCTTCTTTGAAAGTCGCCTCGTCTCGCGGCGATCATTGGGGTGGATTCGGCCAATCGCGCCGTGAGTGGACGATGTCCACAACTTCGACCCCCGTCGGCGTGATGCGATACGGCACGAGGTAGTTCGAAGTCACCGTGATCTCATGCAGGCCTTCTACGCGTTGGGATGCTCGATAGAGCGTGGGAAAGGTCAAGCAGAGCTTCATCCGCCTGCGGATCTCCCCGAAGAGATCAATGGCGGTTTGCAGGTTTCGTTCGGCGATGTGGTTGACGATGGTGTTCAGGCTTTCCACGGCCTGAGCGCGCCATTCAAGCGTCTTTTCCGCCATGACGATCCTTCCATGCGCAGATGATTTGCCAGGCGCGTGCCATGACCTCCTCGTGGGGAACACGAGGGCGCGGATCAGCCAAGGAACGGCGGATTCGCTCGCAGTACCACGCGTCCCAGGCCTGTTGATCAAAGGGCTCGTCGTCGTCCTCGAAGCCGGGGTCCGGCACGCGGGAGGAGTGTTCAGGCCTGAAGGAGTGCGATTCGCCAGCGGCGGGAATGATGCTGAGATCCACGATGTGGTGCTCCATGGAATGACTCGAAAGTCCTTCAATGCATTGAAGGCAGTAGTTGCGGCGGATTCGGCCAATCGCGCCGGGCGTGCACGACGTCGAGCACTTCGAGGGAGTTGGAAGTGATTCGGTACGGCACGAGGTAGTTCGCAGTCACCACGATTTCCCTGATGCCATCCACGCGCGAGGATGCGCGATAGAGCTTGGGGAAAGCCATTGCGAAGCGCAACTTCTTCCAGATCAGCCGCCTCAGCTCTTCCGCGGCCAAGGTGTTGTGTCGCGCGATCTCGGCAATGATCAGTCGATAGCGCAGATGAGCTCGAGGACGCCATTCAAGCGTTGTGGGGTTGTCCATGGACGCTCCGGAAGCCTTGAATGATTTCCTCGGTTTCCCGCATGACGACATCGTGCGGGATATTCGGGCGAGGGTCCTCGATCGAGAGGCGGATCTGCTCGCGATACCAGTCGTCCCAGGTGTCCTGGTCGAAGTTGTCCTCGCTGATGCGTGGAGCGTATTCGCCCGGTGCGGGCGTGGGAATTTGAACCGGCGATTGGACGGCGCCGAGCAGCTCTTCAACTGCGGGATTGATGTCGAGATCCACGATGTGAGGCTCCATGAGATGACTCGAAAGTCGGAGCCGTCATCGTTCCCGAACAGGGGTTGTCGAGCTATGACCTCAACTGCTGATCTTTTGACCTTCCCAGGTCTTGCGCGCCGCGGCGCGATGCGCTGAGGGTCAGGACTTGCCGTCGACGGCGTCGATGCCGCCGTCCAGTGCTTCCGCCACGCGGGCCTTCAACCGGCGCAGGGCCTTGAGCTCCTGGTCCGGCGCCTGCAGCGCCGGCCACAGCAGCGCGACCAGATCGCGCGCCGCCGCATCCACCTGGATCTGCCGTCCGGCGATGATCACCTCCCACAGCATGTGCTCCATCGGCCCGAACACCAGCGAGCGCAGCAGCCGCAGCGGGATGTCCTGCCGGACCTCGCCCTGCGCCTGGCCGCGCGCCAGCAGGTCCATCAGCGGCGCCGTGTAGCGCCGCTGCAGGTCGACGAAGGCCGCGCCGAAGTCCTGGCCCTCGCCGCGCGCCACCGGCGCCTCGCGCTTGCGGCCTTCCGACAGCACCAGCTCGCACAGCCCCGTGCCCTGGATCAGGAACAGCCGCAGGTGGGTGTGGACCACGAACTCCAGCTGGTCCCGGATCGGCCGCTCGCGCGGCAGGCCCGATTCGATCGCCTCGATGATCTCGTCGTACCAGTCGCCGATCACCCGCATGCAGAGCTCGCGCTTGCCGCGGAAGTAGGTGAAGACCGTCGCCTCGGAGATCCCCAGCCGCTGTGCGATCTCGGTCGTCGTCGCGCGTTCGTAGCCGCGCTCGGCGAACACCGCGCGGCTCGCGCGCAGGATGTCCTTCACCCGCTGCTCGGCCTTCGCGCCCACCGGCGAGCGGCGCTGCGCGGGCAGGGCGGCCGCGGACGGCGGGTCGAGTCGGGCGTCGAGGGAAACATCCACTCGGGACAGCGGGGCGGGGCTCATGAGGAGCGCATTCTCCGGGTTTATTGAGCCGGGCTCAAGTCGGTGCGTTTCCAACTGTCGTCCGGCTTGGAATCGTTCGCCATCTGGCTTATGCTTCGCGCCTTGCGCCGCTCCGGCGATCCCGGAACCGCGCCTTCAGCCAGCGCTTGCGCACCGAATTGAGCGCGGCTCATAAGACGGACGACGACCGTCCCCAGACCGGAGACCCAGACCCATGCCCCAGCTGTCCACCAAGCTCAACGCCCGCTCGGCCGACTTCAAGGCCAACGCGGATGCGATGCGCGGCCTGATCGACGACCTCAACGCCCGGCTGGCGAAGATCGCCGAGGGCGGCGGCGAGGCCGCGCGCGCCAAGCACGTCGGGCGCGGCAAGCTGCTCCCGCGCGACCGCGTGGAGATGCTGCTGGACCCGGGCACGCCCTTCCTGGAACTGGCCCCGCTGGCGGGCCTGGACATGTATGACAACGCCGCCCCGGGCGGCGGCGTGATCGCGGGCATCGGCCGAGTGTCCGGCGTCGAGTGCGTGATCGTCTGCAACGACGCGACCGTCAAGGGCGGCACCTACTACCCGATCACCGTCAAGAAGCACCTGCGCGCGCAGGAGATCGCCGACCAGAACCGCCTGCCCTGCATCTACCTGGTGGACAGCGGCGGCGCCAACCTGCCCAACCAGGACGAGGTCTTCCCGGACCGCGACCACTTCGGCCGCATCTTCTTCAACCAGGCGAATCTGTCCGCCAAGGGCATCCCGCAGATCGCCGTGGTGATGGGCTCCTGCACGGCCGGTGGCGCCTACGTGCCGGCGATGAGCGACGAGACCGTCATCGTCAAGAACCAGGGCACGATCTTCCTCGGCGGCCCGCCGCTGGTGAAGGCCGCCACGGGCGAGGTCGTCACCGCCGAGGACCTGGGCGGCGGCGACGTGCACACGCGCCTGTCCGGCGTGGCCGACCACCTGGCCGAGAACGACACCCACGCGCTGGCGATCGCGCGCCAGTCCGTGGCGCGGCTGAACTGGCGCAAGCAGGGCGAGCTGCTGACGCAGGCGCCCCAGGCGCCGGCCTACGATCCCGCCGAGCTGCACGGCGTGATCCCCACCGATACGCGCAAGCCCTTCGACGTGCGCGAGGTCATCGCCCGCATCGTCGACGGCAGCGCCTTCGACGAGTTCAAGGCGCGCTACGGCAACACGCTGGTCTGCGGCTTCGCCCACATCGAGGGCATGCCGGTCGGCATCGTCGCCAACAACGGCATCCTCTTCGCCGAGAGCGCCAACAAGGGCGCCCACTTCATCGAGCTCTGCTGCCAGCGCAAGATCCCGCTGGTGTTCCTGCAGAACATCACCGGCTTCATGGTCGGCCGCAAGTACGAGAACGAAGGCATCGCCCGTGCCGGCGCCAAGATGGTGACGGCGGTCGCGTGCGCGCAGGTGCCCAAGTTCACCGTGATCATCGGCGGCAGCTTCGGCGCCGGGAACTACGGCATGTGCGGCCGCGCCTACTCGCCGCGTTTCCTGTGGATGTGGCCGAACGCCCGCATCTCGGTGATGGGCGGCGAGCAGGCCGCGTCGGTGCTGGCCACGGTCAAACGCGACGGCATCGAGGGCAAGGGCGGCCAGTGGTCCGCGGACGAGGAAGAAGCCTTCAAGGCGCCGATCCGCCAGCAGTACGAGGACCAGGGCCATCCGTACTACGCCAGCGCCCGGCTGTGGGACGACGGCGTCATCGACCCGGCCGACACGCGCCGCGTGCTGGCGCTGGGCCTGTCCGCCGCGTTGAACGCCGAGATCCCCGAGACGAAATTCGGCGTGTTCCGGATGTAAGGTGCCGACCTCTTCCTGAACGCCTGCCTTGCGACGATGAACGACCTGACCCTGCGTCCGCTGAACCCCGATGATTCCATCGAGGCCCTGACCGCGCTGCTGCATGCGTCCTACGCGTCGCTGGCGGCGCAGGGCTGGAACTTCACCGCCGTCGACCAGAGCGTCCAGACGACGCGCGAGCGGGTGGCGAGCGGGCAGGCCTTCGTCGCGCTGAGCGCAGCCGGGGAACTGGTGGGCACAGTCACCGTCGCGCCGCCGAAGCGGCCCGACGGCCGCTACCTCGGCGACCCCGTGCCCGAGTGCTACACGCAGGCCGACACCGCCATCCTGGCCCAGCTCGCCGTGCATCCGTCGTGCCGCGGGCAGGGTGTCGGCAAGCGGCTGATGGACATCGCCGAAGCGTGGGCGCTCGCACAGGGCTATGCGCATGTGGCGCTCGACACGGCGGTGCCTGCCGAAGCGCTGCGCCGCCGCTACGAGCGCCGCGGCTACGCGCTGATCGGCGACGTGCAATGGGCCGGCAAGACCTATCGCAGCGTGCTGATGCGCAAGGCGCTGTGCGCGGAGGTGCGCGCATGAACCGCTTGACCCCTTCGACCCCCTCGACCCGCCGCAACTTCCGTATCGCCGCGCTCTGTCTGGGCGCCATCCTCGGCCTGTCCGGTGCCGCCGCGCGCGCGGAAGACACGACCACCGGCGACGCGCAGCCCGCGGCGCCCGTCCGCCTGGCCAACGACATCCGCGAGGCGGTGATCCGCGTGCCGGTGTCGGTCGAGAACCACCTCGGTCGCAAGCTGGACGCGGACCTCATCGTCACCACCTTCCGTCCGCCGGGCCCGGGGCCGTTCCCGCTGGTCGTCATCAGCCACGGCCGTCCGCCGCAGGAAGCGAAACGCGCGGCCATGCCGCGCCAGCGGCTCGAGGCCGCGGCCCGCTTCTTCGTCCGCAAGGGCTTCGCGGTGGCGGTGCCTACGCGCATCGGCTACGGCGAGCTCGCGGCCGTCGGCGACCCGGAGGCCAGCGTCCGTTGCGACGCGCCGCGCTACGCGTCGGCGGCGGAGGCCGCGGCCGCCGAGCTGTCGGCCGTCGTGCGCCACCTGCAATCCACCGCCGACATCGACGCGAAGCGCGTCGTGCTGATCGGCCAGTCGCTGGGCGGTTTCGCGACCATGGCGACGACCGGCGAACGCCTGCCCGGCGTCGTCGCGGCGATCGACTTCGCCGGCGGTCAC
>NZ_DASVNZ010000092.1:0-10859 GCF_036486225.1 Roseateles sp.
CCGGCGAGCAGGGCCGCGGCTTCGCGGTCGTGGCCGGCGAGGTGCGGGCGCTGGCGCAGCGCTCGGCGGGCGCGGCCAAGGAGCTCAAGGCGCTGATCGGCGAGAGCGTGCTGCGCGTGGACGCCGGCACCCGGCTGGCGCAGAACGCGGGCCTGGCCATGGGCGAGATCGTCCAGGGCGTGCGCCGGGTGGCCGACATCGTCGGCGAGATCGCGACGGCGGCGGCCGAGCAGAAGGACGGCATCGGCCAGGTCAACGTGGCGGTGCAGCGCCTGGACGAGATGACGCAGCAGAACGCCGCGCTGGTCGAGGAATCGGCCGCGGCGGCGGGCAGCCTGCGCTCGCAGGCCGAGCAGCTCACGGCGCTGGTGAGCACCTTCCGCCTGGCGGCCTAGCCCCCCACACTCTGTTGCCATCGCACACCGCCCGCGCCCGGGCGGTTTCTCCTCCGCAGGAACGTTCCTTGCCCGCTGCCCAGCTTCCGTCTGTGCACATCGCAAGAACGACGAACACCAGGAGGAACGATGGAAGCAGCGTCTCTGAAACTCGGCCTCGTCGGCAACTGCGCCGTCAGCGCATTGATCGACGACCGCGCCCGCGTCGTCTGGTGCTGCGCCCCGCGCTTCGACGGTGACCCCGTCTTCCACGCGCTGATCGACTCGCCGGAAGGCATCGGTCCCGACGGCACCTTCCAGGTGGAACTGGAAGATTTTTCCCGCAGCGAGCAGTCCTACGACCACGGCACCGCCGTGCTGCGCACCCGCCTCTACGACACCCACGGCAACGCGATCGAAGTCACCGACTTCATGCCGCGCTTCTTCCTCAACGACCGCCCCTACCGCCCCATGATGCTGGTGCGCCGCATGCGCCCCATCCAGGGCCATCCGCGCATCCGCGTGATCCTGCGGCCCGTCATCCAGTGGGGCTCCGCCCACCCGACCCGCACCCGCGGCAGCAACCACCTGCGCTTCGTCAGCCCGGAAGGCACCATCCGGCTGACCACCAACGCGCCGCTGACCTACGTGCAGGAAGAGACGCCCTTCGCGCTCGACATGCCGATGAGCTTCATCTTCGGCCCCGACGAGACGCTGGACCGCGCCGTCGAGGACACCGCGCGGCTGCTCGAGGAGAAGACCATCAGCTACTGGCGCGACTGGACGCGCCGCCTGGCCATCCCGCTGGAGTGGCAGGAGGCGGTGATCCGCGCCGCCATCACGCTGAAGATGTGCCTGTTCGAGGAGACTGGCGCCATCGTCGCCGCGATGACCACCAGCGTGCCCGAGGCGCCGCACACGCAGCGCAACTGGGACTACCGCTACTGCTGGCTGCGCGACGCCTTCTTCGTCGTGCGCGCGCTCAACAGCCTGTCCGAGACCGGCACGATGGAGGACTACCTGCGCTGGATGCGCAACATCATCGGCCAGTCCAAGGACGGCCACGTGCAGCCGCTCTACGGCATCGGGCTGGAGGCCAAGCTCACCGAGTACATGGTCCCGCACCTGCGCGGCTATCGCGGCATGGGCCCGGTGCGCGCGGGCAACCAGGCCTACGAGCATTTCCAGCACGACGTCTACGGCAACATCGTGCTGGGCTCGGCGCAGTCCTTCTTCGACCACCGTCTGCACCAGCGCGCCGGCATCGACGAGTTCGCGCTGCTGGAACGCGCCGGCGAGCAGGCCTTCGCCATCCACGACAAGCCCGACGCCAGCATGTGGGAGCTGCGCACGCGCGCACGCGTCCACACCTCGTCGGTGCTGATGAACTGGGCCGCCTGCGACCGCCTGGCCAAGATCGCGCGCGAGTTGAAGTTGCCCGAACGCGCCACGCTGTGGGAGGAACGCGCCGCGCTGATCAAGCAGAAGATCCTCGACAACGCCTGGAGCGAGCAGCGCCAGGCCTTCGTCGAGAGCTTCGGCGGCAAGGACCTGGACGCCAGCGTGCTGCTGATGACCGAGGTGGGCTTCATCGATCCGATGGATCCGCGCTTCATCAAGACCGTCGACGCGCTGGAGGCCTCGCTCTGCGACGGTCCCTACATGCGCCGCTATGAGGCGCCCGACGACTTCGGCAAGCCCGAGACCTCGTTCAACATCTGCGCGTTCTGGCGCATCGACGCGCTCTCGCGCATCGGCCGCGTCGAGCAGGCCCGGGAGCTGTTCGAGGCGCTGCTCGCCTCGCGCAACCACCTCGGCCTGCTCTCCGAGGACACCCACCCCGTCACCGGCGAGCTCTGGGGCAACTTCCCCCAGACCTACTCGATGGTGGGGATCATCAACGGGGCGATGCGGCTGTCGAAGCCGTGGGAATCGGAGATCTGAGCGCTCCGGTCCTCAGGCCTGCACCATCCCGCCATCAACGAACAGCTCGATGCCGGTGACGAAGGACGAGGCGTCGGAGGCCAGGTAGACCGCCGCCTTGGCGATGTCCTCCGGCTGACCGATCCGGCCGATCGGCAGCTGCGAGGTCAGGTAGTCCAGCAGGCCCTGCTGGTTGACCGGATCGGGGCCCGCGAGCTCCACCAGTCCCGGCGTGTGGATCGGGCCGGGGGACAGCGTGTTGATGCGGATCGCGCGGCCCTTCAGGTCGAGGATCCAGCTGCGCGCCAGGTTGCGCACCGCCGCCTTGGTCGCGCTGTAGACGCTGAAGTTGGCCGTGCCCATCGAACTCGTCGTCGATCCGGCGAGGATCACTGACGCGCCGGAGACCGCCTTGTCCAGCAGCGGCAGCGCCTTCTGCACGGTGAAGATCACGCCCTTGACGTTGCGCTCGAAGGTCTCGTCGACGTGCTGCTCGGTCAGCTCGCCCAGCGCGGCCATGGTGCCGCCGCCGGCGTTGGCGTAGAGCACGTCCAGGCGGCCGTGGCGATCGCCGACTTCGGCGTACAGCCGGTCGAGATCGGCCAGCTTGGTCGAGTCCGCCTGCACGCCGACAGCGTTCGGGCCGATCGCCGCGACGGCCGCGTCGAGTTCCGGCTTGCGACGGCCGGTGATGTAGACGATCGCGCCTTCGGCGGCGAAGGCCTTCGCGGCGGCCAGGCCGATGCCCGTGGTGCCGCCAGTGACGACGGCGACCTTGCCTTCAAGTTGCTTGCTCATGATTCGCTCCGTTCAGGAAGTGGTGAAGAGGTGAGCGAAGCTTAAGAATTCGCGTTGTCCGAATAAAGCCGTCGAACTCGACTTCTTTTTTCCCAATCCTGAATAATCGGGACTTCAGGAGAGGATTCAGGAGAGGAGAGCGATCGATGGACCAGTTGCTAGCCCTGCGCGTGTTCGTGCGCATCGCCGAATCGGGCGCGTTCTCGAAGGCGGCGGACGCGATGAACATCCCGCGTCCGACGGTGACGAAGCTGGTGCAGGACCTGGAGCGCCACCTCGGCACGCGGCTGCTGCAGCGCACGACGCGGCGCGTCAGCGTCACGGCCGAAGGTGCGGCGTACTACGAGCGCGCGCGGCGTCTGATCGAGGATCTCGCGGAAATGGACGAACTGGCCGCACAAACGCGCGCGCAGGCGCGGGGCCGGCTGCGCGTGGACATCGGCTCGGTGCTCGCGAACATGATCCTGATCCCCGCCCTGCCCGACTTCCGCGCACGGCATCCCGAGCTGCACGTGGACCTGGGCGTCAGCGACCGTCCCGTCGACCTGATTGGCGAAGGCATCGACTGCGTGATCCGCGGCGGCGAGCTGGCGGACAACACCTTGGTCGCGCGCCGCATCGCCGACCTCGACTGGGTCACCTGCGCGAGCCCGGTCTACCTGAAGGCGCGCGGCGTGCCCAAGCATCCGTCCGAGTTGATCGCGCGTGCCCATGGGCCTGAGGACCGCGCGCGCGTCCCGGGCCATGCGATCGCGGGCTATTTCTCGTCGCTCACCGGCCGGGCGTTTCCGCTCGAGTTCCATCGCGGCGACGAGCACCTGCAGATCGCCGGCGAGGCCGTCATGGCCGTCAACGAAAGCACCGCGCATCTGAGCGCGCTGCTGTCCGGCGCGGGACTGGGGCAGACCTTCCGTTTCGCGGCGGCGCCGCATCTGGCGTCCGGCGCGCTGCGCACGGTGCTGGCCGACTGGACCCGGCCGCGTCATCCGCTGCACGTGGTCTATCCGGCGTCGCGGCACCTGAGCGCGAAGCTGCGCCTGTTCGTCGACTGGGTCGCGGAGGTGTTCGCGCCCTTCGACGACCGGCGCTGAATCAGCCGGCCGGCGCGGGCGCTGACGTGGCCGCAGGCGCCGGCTTCGCGCGCAGCACCCACAGCACCGACGCGATCGACAGGCCGACGATGACGACGTTGCTCATCGCGAAGAGCACCGGCGCGAGCACCGTGAAGACCGGATCGTCGCCACGCTCGGCGAAGCGCATCGTGCCGGTGGAGATCGCGGTCGCGCCGAAGGTGAAGGCCCAGTACGACAGCGTGAACGGCTGCCGGATCCACGGCATCAGCCGCAGCACCATCAGCGCCTGCACGATCGCGTAGCCCAGCAGCATGCGGGCGACGATGTCCGGCGGACCGGTGGTGACCGCCGCGTAGGCCAGCAGCGACACGGCGGGTGGCGCCATCTGGATGCCGACCGTCGGCCGCAGGGCCAGGGGCAGCGGCTCGACGGTCAGGAAGCGGCCCAGGATGATGGACTCCTGGACGATCCACGCCAGCACCCCGGCCCCGAAGAACAGCTGCCCCCAGCTCGGCCAGCCGAGCGCCGACATCGCGATCGCGGACACCAGGTTGGCGCCGACGGTGGGCAGGTAGAGCACCGTGGTCGTGGTCTTCTCGTCGCGACCGCCGCGCCACTGGCCGCCGTGACGCCACAGTCCGAAGAGCAGCGATGCCACCGCGCCGACGAGGATGATCACCATGCCCGCGCCGTGCGCATGCGGCAGCACGCCGATGCCGGCGAGCATCGTCGCCACCGGCACCAAAGCGATGAAGCAGCACAGGATCGGATGCGCGGCTTCCGCCTTGGCGGCCTCGCGGACGGCGATCCACTTGATCGCGAATCGGATCAGCAGCACCGCCCACACCGCCACGGCGACCGCCATGACGGCCTCGCCGATCCAGATGGGGAAGCCCCACAGCCGTGCCGCCACGCGCCAGCCGTTGCCCAGGCCGGTCAGGCCCAGCACCATGCTGAAGTAGGAGGCGGGGACCGCCCATCGGGAAACGTTCATCGGGAGCTCCTGCGCACGCGTCGACCGGGGGAGCGGTCGGACGAGCGGACTGTAGGAGCGGGCCCTCGGGCGATCAATCGGGAGTTGTTGGAAGCTCCCTCCAAAGGCAACGGGGAACGAACCCGATGTGCGATCTGCGGCGCAGCACGCGCTGCGCGCAGAGGGTCAGGTCAGAGGTCGAGCGTGAGTTCCTCGCCCGCGGTCCGCGACACGCAGACGCACATCAGCCGCTCCTCCGTCTTCTGCGCGTCGGTGAGCACCTCGTCGCGATGCTCTGGCGCGCCGGCCACGACACGCGTCGCGCAGGTGCCGCAGTTGCCGATGCGGCACGAGGCCGGCACTCGCACACCTTGGGCTTCCGCGGCCTCCAGGATGCTCCGGTCGGCGGGGACGACGATGTCCTTGCCGCTGCGCACCAGGTGAACGACGAACGCGCGGTCGCCGGGCTTGGCGGTCTCGACGCTGAACTTCTCGACGTGCACGCGCGCACCCGGCACGCCTGCGGCGGCAGCCGCGGCCAGGACGGCATCGATCAGCCGCGTCGGTCCGCACACGTAGACGTGATCGGACTCCCCCAGCGCGAGGATCAGCGCCGCGACGTCGAGGCGATCGCCCGCGTCCTTCGCATGCAGCGTCACGCGGTCGCCGAACGCATCGATCAGCTCGCCGAGATACGCCGCGTGCGTCCGCGAGCGGACCGCGTAGTGCAATTCGAAGCTGTCACCGCGCGCGGCAAGCGCGTGGGCCATCGCCTTGATCGGCGTGATGCCGATGCCGCCGGCGATCAGCACCGCATGGGGCGGCGCGTGCTGCGGTGTCTCGTGCGACGTCTCCGCCAGCGCGAACGCGTTGCTCGGCAGGCCGCAGTTCAAGCGCACGCCGAGGGCGAAGTCCTGATGCACCGCCACCGAGCCGCCCTTGCCTTCCGGCTCGTGCAGCACGGCGATCTCGTAGGCATCGGTGCGATGCGGACTCGACGCGATCGAGTAGCTGCGCGTCGAAGCCGTGCCGTCGGCCAGTCGCACCGGCACGTCGAGGTGAGCGCCCGCGATGACTGCCGGCAGCGGCGAGCCATCGGCGGATCGCAGCTCATAAGCGCGCACCGACGGCGTGAGTTGGCGCACGCCGCTGATCGTCAGCGCGAGTGGCCCGTCGCCGAGCACAGACGGTCTCGCGACAGCCGCGTCCGCTCCAGCGGCTTCCGAGTCGCGCGAGGCCGTCGCGGCGAGGCTCGCCTTGGCCTCGCTCAGCTGCGCCTTCAGCTTCTGCACCTGCGCGCGCATCGGCGCCATCAGCGTCGCGACCTCGGCCTCGGTAAAGCGCGGCGTGATGTGCTGCGGGCAGTTCCAGTCCCAGCCTTCGATGCGGATGAGGAAGGCGCGCTCGACCTCCGCGCCGTAGGCCGGATCGCTCACCGCGGCGATGGCCGCGTCGCCTTGCGCGCTCGTACCAGCCTCGACGAGTTCCACGCGGCCGAGCAGCTTCAGCCGCCGGCGATTCGGATAGTCGACGACGATCATCGAGATGCGATCGTCCCGGCGCAGATTGCCGACACTCAGGTACTGCACATTGCCGCGGAAGTCGGCGAAGCCGAGGGTCCTCGCGTCCAGCACCTTGAGGAAGCCCTTCGGCCCGCCACGGTGCTGCACGTAGGGCCAGCCGGTCTCGCTGACGGTGGCCTGGAAGAAGTGGTCGGCCTCGGCGATGAACTGCGACTCGCGGGCCGTCAGCACATCGCCCCGGTCGCTCATCGTGTCGAGGAAGGCGTACTGCTCGCGGCTTCCCATTTCCGACTGGACATCGCGGACCGTCGGCGTGAAGGTGATGTCCGAATAGGCGCGTCCCATGATGAGCTCCCGAAGGTGATGACGGTGGCGCGGCTTACGCCGTCGCCGGCAGTTCGAGCTTGACGCTCGGGAAGTCGATCTCGACCAGGCTGGCCTTGCCCAGGATGTTGGTCAGGAAGTTCATCCCCACGTGGGTGATGATCTCGACGATCTGCGCTTCGTCGACCCCGGCGGCGCGGACCTGGGTCAGCTCCAGCGCGGAGATCTCGCCGCGCTTTTCCATCAGGCTCTGCGCGAACTTCAGGATCGCGGCCGAGGTGTCGTCGTCGCTGGTGCCGGCACGGGCGGCGGCGATCTCCTCGGTGGAGAGCCCCGTCTTGCGGCCGATCGCCGTGTGCGCCGAGACGCAGTACTGGCAGCCGTTCTGCTGGGCCAGCGCCAGCGCGATGCGCTCGCGGTCCAGCGGATCGAGGCTGCCGCCGTTGGCGACGCCATACAGGCCGAGGAAGGCCTGCAGCGCCGTGGTCGAGTTGGCGAAGACCTTGAGGAAGTTCGGGACCATGCCGAGCTGGCCCTGGATCGCGTCCAGCAGGACCTTCTGCTCGGGCGTGGCGGTGGACGGCTCGACGACGTGGATGCGGCTCATGGAAGTTCTCCGGGTGGGTTGAAGGTGAACGGATGGTGGCCCTCATGCCGCGCGGAGAGAATCGGCGCGCCGGGAAAATGACTCTTCCGGAATCAGGAAAGATATGGACAAGCTCGATGCCATGGCCATCTTCGTGGCCGTCGTCCAGGACGGCGGGTTCTCCGCGGCGGCGCGGCGGCTGGGCGTGTCCGCGCCGGTCGTCACGCGCGCGGTGAGCGAGCTCGAGGCCGCGATGAACGTGCGGCTGCTGGTGCGCACGACCCGTGTGGTCAAGGTGACCGAGGTCGGCGAGCGCTATGCGCAGGACTGCCGGCGGGTGCTCGGCGAGTTGCAGGACATCGAGCAGGCGGCGAGCGGCTCGCACGGCGCGGTGCGCGGGAAGCTGGTCGTCAGCGCGTCGGTGATGTACGGGCGGCTGCAGCTCAACCAGGTCGTGCTCGAGTATCTGAAGCGCTACCCGGAGACGGACGTCGAGTGCCGCTTCATCGATCGCAACGTCAACCTGCTCAACGAGGACGTCGACGTCGCGATCCGCATCGGGGATCTGCCCGATGCCTCCTTCCATGCGACGCCGCTCGCCACGGTGCGGCGCGTGGCGGTCGCGGCGCCGGCCTATCTCAAGAAGAACGGGACGCCGAAGCAGCCGAAGGATCTGGAGAAGCACACGCTGATCGCGGCGCTCGGTGTGGAGCCCGGGGCGGAGTGGAAGTTCCGCGAGGGGTCAGGGGTTGATGCCGCGACTGTCGCGGTGCCCGTGCGGGCGCGACTGGCCACCAACAGCAACGATCACGCGATCACCGCCGCGGGCGAGGGTCTCGGGATCACGCGGGTGCTGTCGTACATGGTCGAGGCGCAGCTCGCGTCCGGGGAACTGGTGGAGGTGCTCGCGAAGCACGCACCGCCCGCCGTGCCAGTGCAGGCGCTGCAGCATCAAGGCCTGCGCGCGTCGCGCAAGGTGCGGGCGTTCATCGATCTCGCCGTGGAGCGCCTGCGGCGCTGACTGCAGTCGCCAGGCGCGGGCTCTCCACGGGGCATGGGGCCTCCCTCCGGGAACCCCAAGCCCCATTCCGGCCCCAGTGAGCGACGCGGGCCGCGGGCCTTGGTCCCGCGGTCAGGTCAGCAGCACGCGTCGGCCGATCGCGGCGAGCGGACGCTCGACGACCCGCTGTACGCCCGGGCGAAGCAGCAGCGGCTTCAGCGTCATGCGCACGGCCAGCCCCATCGGGAGATTCGAGCTGACGAGCTGGATCGCGTCCTTGGCCAGTTGCTCGGCGTTGGCGATGGGCGCAGGGCCGCCGTCGATCGCGCCGGTGCGCAGTCGTCCGTTCACCGCGTGCCTCAACGCGATCGAAGCATCCTCCTTGCGCAGCTCCAACGCACGGCGCACCAGCGCGGCGAGCACCTGGCCGCGGTGCAGGCCCTCGATCTCGCGGTACTTGCGGAAGAAGGCGAAGAAGTTCTTGTAGTGCTGCACCTCGTCGCAGCGGATGCGCCAGAACAGGTCGCGCAGCACCGGCTCGTCCGTGGCCTCGTGCAAGGCCTGGTAGTAGGTCGTCGTGCCCATCTCGACGATGCAGCGCGCCACCATCTCCTGGCCCCGCGTCGGCTCAAGCTCGTCCATGGTGCACAGCCGCGCGTACTCGTCGAAGAAGCCGGCGTAGGCCGATTCCCAGTCGAAACCCGGCCACACGTGCCGCACATAGGCTTTGAGCGCGGCGCCGTGCTGGAGTTCCTCCGGCTCCCAGTGGTCGCGCAGCCACGCGCCGACCTCGGGATCGTCGGCGAAATGCTCGATCAGGTTGCGCGTGTACATGTCGCTGCCGCTCTCGATGAACGAGGCGCTGCAGACCAGCAGGAAGAGCGCATCGTGCGCGCGCACGCGCTCAGCCTCGATGCGGGAGAAGTCCAGGTCCTCGAGGGACCAGCGCAGGGGTGTCGGCGTAACAACGGTCATGACGCAAGGTCCGGCAATCCGTGTGCGTGTCATTCCAACAGGCCTCGGGTCCATGCGGCGTTAAAGCCCCGCATCCTTGTGTCAAAGGGTAGGGATCCGTACGCCGACACGGTCAGGCCTCAGAATGGGGCGGCACAACGATGTCCTCCATGGCCAGACGCTCCTCCACCGCCGCCCTGCGCAAGGCCTGGAACAAGGGCCTGCGCGCCGTCACGGGTCAGGTCGTGCGCGCGGCGACGAAGGTCGCCCGCGATGCCACAAAGGACGTGGTCCCCGGCCTGACGAAGACGCCGCCGCATCCGTCGCCCGGACTCGGAGACTGGCTCTCCGGACTGGCGACCGGGCGCGCGGGCATGCGGCGCTTCCGGCTCTTTCGGCCTACCGGGTTGAGCGCGAGCGAGCGCCCGCCACTGATCGTGATGCTGCACGGCTGCGGGCAGGACCCGGCCGGCTTCGCACGCAGCACGCGGATGAATCGCCTCGCGGCGCGCGAGCGCTTCCTGGTGCTCTATCCGGAGCAGAGTCGGCTCGCCAATCCGCAGCGCTGTTGGAACTGGTTCGACACGGAGTCCGGCCGCGCACAGGGCGAGGCCGCGTTGATCCTTGCCGCCATCGATCAGGTCTGCCTGCTCCATGGCGCCGATCGCGAACGCGTGGCGATCGTGGGGCTGTCCGCCGGCGCTGGCATGGCCGCGCTGCTGGCGACGACGCATCCGGTACGCTTCCAGGCCGTCGCGATGCACTCGGGCGTGCCCCCGGGGCTGGCGAGCTCGGCGACGAACGCCTTGCGCGCGATGCGCGGGCGGGCGCAGGCAGCGGGCGTGGAAGGCGGCACGGCGTGGCCGCCGCTGCTCGTCATCCAAGGCAATCAGGACCGTGTCGTGGCCGCCGCGAATGCGTTCGAGGCCGCGCGCCAATGGGCGCTCGCTGCGGGCGCCGCGACGGTGCACGACCGTCGCGTGCAACGCGGCAAGCGCTTGCCGATGACGATCGTTGACTTCAAGCGTGGCAGCACGGTGGCGGTGTCGCTCGTCGAGATCGACGGCCTCGGCCATGCGTGGAGCGGCGGTGCCGCGAAGGAGCCGTTCAGCGATCCGACCGGGCCGGATGCGACGACGATGATCTGGCGCTTCGTCGCGAAGCGATTTGCACCGAAGCGTTGACGTCCTCTGACTGCCGAGGCTGCTGGCCCTCACCCCCGCCCTCTCCCGCAAGCGGGAGAAGGAGCCACCCCAGTGCTCCTGCTCCGAATGGCTCGGTGCATTCTCACTCCCTCTCCCGCTTGCGGGAGAGGGCGGGGGTGAGGGCCA
>NZ_DASVNZ010000103.1:0-17207 GCF_036486225.1 Roseateles sp.
AGCGCGACCGGGATCGTGCCCGCCGGCGTGAGGATCTCGATCGCCCAATGTCCGGCGCCGCCGGTGACCGCGGTCGCGTCGGTCGGCGCGACCCACTGCGCGCGGCCCATCACGTCGGCCTGACCTTGAAGCGCGAAGGTCAGCGTCGCGCGGCCCACGGCCTGCGACTGCCAGACCGGCGCGCACGGATCTTCAGCGGGGAACACCGCGACGCCGGCCGTGCCCAGCGCATCGATCACGGCGCCGTTCTCACGCGCGACCGCCTCGACGGTGTGCATGAACTCCTGGTGCTCGCGCTGCGCGTTGTTGACCAGCGCGACCGTCGGCTGGGTCATCGCGGACAGCGGCGCGATCTCGCCCGGGTGGTTCATGCCGAGCTCGACCACCGCCGCGCGATGCCACGCGGCCTCGTTCTGGCGCAGGCGCAGCAGCGTCAGCGGCACGCCGATCTCGTTGTTGAAGTTGCCTTCGGTCGCGAGCATCGCCGCGTCGCCCAGCCAGGCGCGCAGGATGGACGCGATCATCTGCGTCACCGTGGTCTTGCCGTTGCTGCCGGTGACGGCGATCACCGGCAGGTGATGCTGCTCGCGCCAGGCTTGCGACAGCAGGCCCAGCGCGACCTTCGCGTCGGGCACCAGCAGGCCCGGCAGGCCGGCCTCGGCCAGACCGCGTTCGGCGATGGCCGCGGCGGCGCCGGAGGCCTTCGCCTGCGCGAGGAAGTCGTTCGCGTCGAAACGCTCGCCGCGCAGCGCGACGAACAGGTCGCCCGCACGCAGCGAGCGCGTGTCGGTGTGCACGCGCAGCAGCGGCGTGGACGGCTCGCCCACCAGCGTCGCGGCCGGCAGCAGCGGCGACAGCAGTTCGAACGCACGGGCGAGCGTCATCATCGGTGCGCCCGGCGCGCCCGAGGCCGCGGAGCCGGCGTTGATCGGGGTGGCGTCGCTCACAGCCCGGCCCTTTCAATCAACGCGGCGCGCGCCGCCTGCACATCGGAGAACGCGCGGCGCTCGCCGTGGATCTCCTGGTAATCCTCGTGGCCCTTGCCGGCAACCAGCACGACATCGCGCGCGCCCGCCTGATCGACGGCGCGCGAGATCGCCTCGGCGCGGTCCGCGATCACTTCACGCGTCGCACCCGCTGCAAGACCGGCCGGCAGGCCGGCCTCGATGTCGGCGAGGATCTTCAGCGGGTCCTCGGTGCGCGGGTTGTCGCTGGTCAGCACGACGTGCGCGGCCAGCCTTGCGGCGATCGCGCCCATCAGCGGGCGCTTGGTCGGATCGCGGTCGCCGCCGCAGCCGAACACGACGCGCAGTTCACCACCGCGCGCGGCGGCCAGCGGCTGCAATGCGCTCAGCGCCTTCTCCAGCGCATCGGGTGTGTGGGCGTAGTCGACCACCAGCTGCGGCAGCTCGCGACCGCTGCCCACGCGCTGCATGCGGCCCGGCACCGGCGTCACCAGCGCGGCGACGCGCGCGATGTCGTCGAGGCCATGGCCCAGCGCCCGCAGGCCGGCGATCACGCCGAGCAGGTTGGACACGTTGTAGTCGCCGATCAGGCCGGTCTGCACCGGCACCGACGCGGCGCCCTCGCGCAGCGTGAATGCAAGACCGCTGGCGTCATGACGCAGGTCGACCGCGCTCAGACGCGCATCGGCACGGTTGAGGCCATAGGTCCACACGTCGAGCTTGCCGGCGGCGTTCAGCTCGGCCGCGAGCTCGACGCCCTTCGGATCGTCGATGTTGAGCACCGCGGCCTTCAGGCCGTCCCAGTCGAACAGCTTGCGCTTGGCCACCCAGTAGGCATCCATGCCGCCGTGATAGTCCAGGTGGTCCTGCGTGAAGTTGGTGAACAGCGCGACCTGGATGGTCGTGCCGCTGAGCCGGTGTTCCTCGATGCCGATGGACGACGCTTCGATCGCGCACGCACCGAAGCCGTCGTCGGCCATGCGCTTGAAGGCCTCCTGCAGACGGACCGGATCTGGCGTCGTCAGGCCCGTGGCTTCGATCGACGCACTCGTCGCCGTACCCGGCACCGCACCGGGCACCGGCGGTTGCCCGACACCGAGCGTGCCGATCACGCCGCAGCGCGAGCCCAGCAGCGTCAGCGCCTGCGCGATCCACCAGGCGCTCGAGGTCTTGCCGTTCGTGCCGGTGACGGCGAGCACGTTCAGACGCTTGCTCGGTTCACCGTAGAAGGCCGACGCGATGCGGCCGCAATTCAGTTTCAGGTCCGGCAGCGACGCGATGCGCGCGTCGGTGAAGCCGTACTCGGCCGCGCCGGCGTGTTCGACCAGCGCGGTCGCCGCGCCGGCTGCCAGCGCGCCGGCGACGAACTGCCGCGCGTCCTTCGCATAACCCGGCCACGCGATGAACGCGTCGCCCGCGCCCACGGCGCGGCTGTCCGTGCGCAGCTGGCCGCTCGGTGTCCATTCCTGCAGCCAGCGGGCGGCGGCTTCGGGGGATTTCAGATGCATCAACATGAGGGGCGCCCGCTCAGAAACTCTCGTCGACGGCTTGCAGCCGTTGCTGTGCCACGATCTGCGGCTTCACGTCGAGGTCCGGCGTCTCGCCCAGCAATCTGAGCGTCTGCGCCACGACCTGGCTGAACACCGGACCCGCGACCGCACCGCCGAAGTACTGGCCGTTCTTCGGCTCGTCGACCATCACCGCCACGATGATGCGCGGCTTGGAAATCGGCGCGATGCCCACGAACCACGAGCGGTATTTGTGGCTCGCATAGCCCTTGCCTTCCTGCTTGTGCGCCGTGCCGGACTTGCCGCCGACGCTGTAGCCGGGAACCATGGCCTGCGGCGCCGTGCCGCCGGGGCCCGCCGCCATCTGCAGCATGCCGCGGATGTCCGCGGCGACCTTGGGGCTGAAGACCTTGATGCCGTTCACCGGCTGGTCGGCCGGGTGCTTGGTCATCGTGATCGGGATGATGTCGCCGTCGCGCGCGAAGACCGTGTAGGCGCGCGCCAGCTGCAGCAGCGACGCGGACAGGCCGTAGCCGTAGCTCATCGTCGCCTGCTCGATCGGGCGCCAGCTCTTCCACGGACGCAGCTTGCCGGTCACCGCGCCGGGGAAGTCGATCTGCGGCCGCTGGCCCAGGCCGATCGCGGTGAACATCTCGTGCATCTCGCGCGGCTGCATCATCAGCGCCATCCGCGCGGCGCCGATGTTGCTGGACTTCTGGATCACCTGCGTCACCGTCAGATCGCCGTGCGGGTGCGCATCGGTCGGCGACCAGCCGGAGATCACCACGCTGCGCGGACCGGTGCTCAGCAGCGTGTCGGGACGCACGCGGCCGGTCTCCAGCGCCAGCGCGGTGGTGAAGGGCTTCATCGTCGAGCCCGGCTCGAAGACGTCGGTCAGCGCGCGGTTGCGCAGCTGTTCGCCGGACAGGTTCTGCCGGTGGCCCGGGTCGTAGCTCGGATAGTTGGCCAGCGCCAGCACCTCGCCCGTGCGGGCGTCCAGCACGACCACCGAGCCCGCCTTGGCGTTGTTCTCCGCCACCGCGTCGCGCACGCGCTGGTAGGCGAAGAACTGGACCTTCGCGTCGATCGACAGCTCGATGTCCTTGCCGTTGGTCTCGGGGGTGCGCTCGCCGATGTCCTCGACGACGCGGCCCAGCCGGTCGCGCATGACCGAGCGCGAGCCGTCGCGGCCCTGCAGGTCCTTCTGGAACGCGAGCTCGATGCCTTCCTGGCCCTGCTCCTCGAGGTTGGTGAAACCGACGATGTGCGCGGCGGCTTCGCCCTCGGGGTACTGGCGCTTGTACTCGCGGTCCTGGAACACGCCCTTCAGGCCGAGTTCCTTGATCTTGCGGGCGGTCTCGTCGTCGGCCTGGCGGCGCAGGAACACGAAGCGGTTGGCCGGATCGAGGCGCTTGTCGAGCTCCGCGCGCGACATGTCGAGCAGTTTCGCGAGCTGGCGGCGCTTGTCGGGATCGGTGTCGACTTCCTTCGGGAAGGCCCAGATCGACGGCACGGCGACGCTGGCGGCCAGCACCTGGCCGCCGCGGTCGCTGATCTTGCCGCGGCTGGCGGGCAGCTCCATCTTGTGGGCGTAACGGGCCTCGCCCTGGCGCTGGAAGAAGTCCTCGCCGATCAGCTGGATGTAGGCCGCGCGCGCCAGCAGGCCGGTGAACGCCAGGCCCACCAGCGCGACCAGGAAACGCGAGCGCCACGGCGGCGTCTTCGACGCCAGCAGCGGGCTGCTCGAGTAGCTGACGCCGCGGGTGACGCCGTTCCGCGCCGCGTTCCGGGAGGCGTTCCGGGCGCTGCTGCCCAGCTTCTTGCGGAGCTTGCCGATCATCGGGCGGCTCCTTGAAGGGTGGCTTGCGCGTGGGCCGGCGTACGGCCGCGCACGCCGCTGGCCTCGATCGCCGGCGCGTCCGGGTTGAAGGTGATCGCCGGCGAGATCGCCCGCATCTTCAGCCGCTCGCGCGCGACCTGCTCGACGCGCAGGTTGGTCGCCTGCGCCTGGCGGTCGGCCAGCAGCTTCTGGTAGTCGGCGTCCAGGCGGCGGCCCTCGGTCTGTGCGCGGTCCAGCTCGGTGAACAGGCGACGCGACTCGTAGGCGCTGCGCACCAGGTAGAAGCCGGACACCAGCACCGCGGCGATCAACAGCAGGTTCAGGCGGCCGATCATCGACGACCGCCCTTCTTGCGCTTGCCGGTGTCGGCCGCGACCGGCGGCGGCAGCGGCGCGTCGGTGCGCTCGGCCACGCGCAGGATGGACGAGCGGGCGCGCGGATTGGCCGCGACCTCGGCCTCGCTCGGCTTGATGCGCGCGATGGCGCGCAGCGGCTGCGGCTTGGGTTCGGCGAACGGGGCGCGGCGGTCGAACACTTCCTTGCTGTGCTCGGCGATGAAGTTCTTGACGATGCGGTCTTCCAGCGAGTGGAAGCTGATCACCGCCAGCCGGCCGCCGGGCTTGAGCTTGGACAGCGCGGCATTCAGCCCCTGCTGCAGCTCTTCAAGCTCGGCGTTGACGAATATCCGTAGAGCCTGAAATGTCCGCGTCGAAGGGTCCTTGCCCGGCTCGCGGGTTTTGACTGCACCAGCCACGACTTGGGAAAGCTCGGCGGTTGTGCGGACAGGGCGCCCGCCTTCCCGGCGAGCCACAAGCGCCTTTGCAATCGGGAGAGCAAACCGTTCTTCGCCATAGTCGCGGATCACCTGTGCAAGTTGGTCCACCTCCGCGCGGGCGATGAAGTCCGCGGCGCTTTCGCCCCGCGTCGTGTCCATGCGCATGTCGAGGGGACCGTCGAAGCGGAAGCTGAAGCCGCGCTCCGGGTTGTCGATCTGCGGACTGGAGACGCCCAGGTCCAGCAGGATGCCGTCGACCTGGGCGATGCCCAGCGCGTCGAGTTGCGCGGCCATGTCGGCGAATGCGCTGTGGCAGATGTGGAAACGCGGGTCGTCGACCCGCGTCTGTCCGGACGTCGCGGCCGCGACCGCCTCCGGGTCGCGGTCAATGGCAATCAACCGCCCCTTCTCCCCCAGCCGGGACAGCAGCAGGCGCGAATGGCCGCCGCGTCCGAAGGTGCCGTCGACGTAGATGCCGTCGGGGGTCGTGAACGCGCCGTCGACCGTCTCGTGCAGCAGCACGGTCGTGTGGCTGAAGGCGGGGGCGGCGGAGGAAGGGGACTGCTCGCTCATGACGGTCAGAAGCTGAAGTCCTGGAGCACGGCCGGCATCTCGGACTGCATCACGGCGGCCTCGTGGGCGGCGTAGGCCTGGGCGTCCCAGAGTTCGAAGTGGCTGCCCATGCCGAGCAGCATCGTGTCCTTCTGCAGGCCGGCAGCGGTGCGCAGCTCGGGCGCGATCAGCACGCGGGCGGCGGAGTCGATCTCGACGTCCTGGGCGTTGCCGAGGAAGACACGCTTCCAGCCGGCGGCGGACATGGGCAGCGCGGCGACCTTGTCGCGGAACTGCTCCCAGGCGGGACGGGGGAAGACCATCAGGCAGCCTTCGGGGTGCTTGGTCAGCGTGAGCTGGCCGCCGCACAGCGCCTGCAGGACCTCGCGGTGCCGAGCAGGGACGGTCAAGCGCCCCTTGGCGTCCAACGCCAAGGCACTCGCCCCCTGAAACACGACATTCGCCACTTTGCCCCACCGAATTGCACTTTCTCCCACTTTAATGGTCGGCCGGGCCCCGGTCAAGGAAATTTGGCGTTTTTCCCAATCAAATCAATTACTTAGCTCCCATTATCAAGCCAGTGCGTGAAATAAAAGTTGTTCAAAATGAAGGACTTAAGAACTGCTGTGCAAGTGATGGATCAACTCAAACCAGCTGTCGTACCCACCCGAAACCGGGACAGCGGATTCGGAACCGACGCCCCGAAGCAGGCGTCCCTTGGGGTGTCGACCGGCTTGAATGGGCCTGAAACACGGTGACGATGGTTGAAAAGTGGGGGGAATGCAAAAAGCCCGGCGAGGCCGGGCTTTTGGGGGAGGAAGAGCGGGATGTCGCGGGGCGCGCGTCGCTCAGCGACTGGCGGCGGAAGCGGCCGACACGCCGCCGATCGGTTCGGCGGCCGTGCCACCTGCGGCGGCCCCCTGCCACCACTGCGGCGTCGGCCCCGGCTGTTCGATCGCCAGCGGCGCGCCGATCACCGGCGTCACCAGCTCCACGTTGCGCAGCCGCGCCAGCGCGCTGATGCGCTCGAACGGGTCCTGCCAGCGGTGCATCGCCAGGTCGAAGGTGCCGTTGTGGATGGGCAGCAGGCGCTTGCCCTTCAGGTCGATGTGCGCCTGCATCGTCTGCTCCGGCTGCATGTGGACATAGGGCCAGCGCGGGTCGTAGGCGCCGGTTTCCATCAGCGTCAGGTCGAAGGGGCCGAAGCGCTCGCCGATGGCCTTGAAGCCGTCGAAGTAGCCCGTGTCGCCGCTGAAGAACACGCGCAGGTCGTCGTCGATCAGCACCCACGAGGCCCACAGCGTCGAGTTGCGGTCGCTCAGGCTGCGGCCGGAGAAATGCTGCGCCGGCGTCGCCGTCAGTTGCACGCCCGCGATCGACGTGCCCTGCCACCAGTCGAACTGCTGCACCTTGGCCGCGGGAACGCCCCAGTCGATCAGGCGCTGCCCGACGCCCAGCGGCGTCACGAAGTGGCGCACCTTGGGCGCCAGCGCCAGCACGGTGTCGTGGTCGAGGTGGTCGTAGTGGTCGTGCGACAGGATCACGGCCTC
Source organism: Roseateles sp. (assembly GCF_036486225.1). Taxonomy (GTDB): domain Bacteria; phylum Pseudomonadota; class Gammaproteobacteria; order Burkholderiales; family Burkholderiaceae_C; genus Roseateles. The sequence goes on from NZ_DASVNZ010000103.1 coordinate 7,191, forward strand.
GATCTCCGGCAGCTCGTCGAGCGCGATCGGGGGCGCATGGAAACGCTTCGGACCCATGAACGAGAACGGCGACGCGCGTTCGGAGAAGACCGGATCCGTCAGCCAGAAGCGGCCGCGCAGCTTCAGCAGCACCGTCGAATGACCGAGGCGGAACAGCGTCCGGTCCGGCGCGGCCAGCAGTTGGTCCCTGGTCAGCGCCCTCACCTCGATGGGCTTGTCCGGGGCGGTGCCGGCGGGCTTGTGGAACATGAAGTCCCACATGATGCCCATCGTCTTCCAGAAGCCCTGCTCGGGCTCCACGGCCGGGTTGTGGAACTGGCCCTTCGCCCATTGGGGCGACTGCTCCAGGGACGGCTGGGTGCCCTCCGGAGCGGGCGCGGTGGCGCCGCTGGCAGGCGCCACGGCAGGCAGAACGGCGGGGGAGGACATCACGCGGGAAGCGGTCATGGCAAGGGCTCCAACAATCAGGACGGCGGCGACGCCGCTCAGCGCGGTGAGCGAGAGCGGCAGCAGCGCGCGGGCAGTACGGACGACAGGGTGTCGGGGAGGTTGCGGGCTCATTTGAAAACTTGCACTACACAGTGTAGTTTTTATGGAGTCTAGACGCTGGAATCTGAAAAGTAAACTCCCCGGTGTAAGATTGATCCCATGACTTCCGACGCCGCCAGCCCCCTGCCCGTGCCGCTGCTTGCCCCCGAGGAACTCGCCGCCATCGGCGAGGCGGAGCGCACGCGGCTGACCGACCGCAAGCGGCAGGCGATCATCGACGCGGCGATCGCGGAGTTCCGCGAGCACGGATTCGAGGTCGCGAACATGGACCGTATCGCGGGCCGCGCACAGGTCTCCAAGCGCACCGTCTACAACCACTTCAGCGGCAAGGACGCGCTGTTCGACGCGATCCTGGAGCGGCTCTGGGTGGCGACCGAGGCGAAGCTGAAGCTGACCTACCGCGCCGACCGTCCGTTGCGCGAGCAGTTGCTGTCGCTGGTCGAGCAGAAGCTCGCGATGAGTGACGACCCGCAGTTCCTGGACCTGGCGCGGGTGCTGATCGCCGAGGCGATCCACGCGCCGCAGCGGGCCCGGGAGATGCTGTGCCGGCTCGGCGGCCGCGAGGAAGCGCTGACCGTGTGGATACGCGCGGCGATGGCGGACGGAAGGCTCAAGGAAGGCGATCCGGCCTTTGCCGCGGCGCAGTTGCAGGCGCTGGTCAAGGGCTTCGCCTTCTGGCCGCAGATCACGATGGGGCAACCGCCCCTGGACAAGGCGCAGCAGCGGCAGGTGGCCGATTCGGCGACCGACATGTTCCTGCGCTTCCACGCGGTCGATCCGGCGCGCTGAGCAGCACAGCCCGTGCCGCCGTCCTGCGACGGCCGCTGGCCCTCACCCCTGCCCTCTCCCGCAAGCGGGAGAGGGGGCAAGAACGGCGGGGATCAGAACGTCGTCGAGGACGTCGATGACGCGCCGCTGAGGCGGAAGGTGCCGACCACGTCGGCCAGCCTCTGCGCCTGATCCTTGAGGCTCTCTGCGGCGGCCGCCGATTCCTCGACCAGCGACGCGTTCTGCTGCGTCACCTGGTCCAGCTGCGCCACCGCCACGTTCACCTGGCCGATGCCGTGGCTCTGCTCCTGCGCGGTATGGCTGATCTCGCCGATCATCTGCGCCACGCGCTGCACGCTGCCGACCACTTCCTCCATCGTCTCTCCGGCGGTCGAGACCTGGCGCGCGCCGGTGTCCACGCGCTCCACGCTGGCCGTGATCAGCGACTTGATCTCCTTGGCCGCCCCGGCCGAACGCTGCGCCAGCGCCCGCACCTCGCTCGCCACGACCGCGAAACCGCGGCCCTGCTCGCCCGCGCGGGCGGCTTCCACCGCCGCGTTCAGCGCCAGGATATTGGTCTGGAACGCGATGCCGTCGATCGTGCCGATGATGTCGCCGATCTGGCGCGAGCTCGTGCTGATCTCCTGCATCGTCGCAACCACCTGCCCCATCGCCTCGCCGCCCTGACGCGCGACGCGGCTGGCCGTGTCGGCCAGTTGCCGCGCCTGGTCGGCGTTCGCGGCGCTGTTGGCCACGGTGCTGTTGAGCTCCTCCATCGAGCTGGCCGTCTCCTGCAGGTTGCTGGCCGTCTCCTCGGTGCGCTGGCTCAGGTCATGGTTGCCGGCGGCGATCTGGCGCGACGCGACCGCGATCGACTGGCTGGTCTCGCGCACCTGCAGCATCACCTGCTCGATCTTGTGCACGAACTGGTTGAAGCCGCGCGAGATGTCCGCGAGTTCATCCTCGCCGCGCACCTGCAGGCGCTGGCTCAGGTCGCCCTCGCCGGCGCCGATGTCGTTCATCGCGCGCTTGATGCCGGCCAGGCCCTTCAGCAGCGCGCCCACGGCGGCCGCGGCGACCAGCGCCGCCACGATGGTCACCACCAGCATCGTCAGGCCCGCGTTGCGCAGCACGTCGGTCAGGGCGGCCAGGGCCTCGTTGCGCTCGGCGGCGGCCACCAGCACCCAGTCGGTGCCCGGCACGTCCACGGCCTTCAGGAAGAAGCGGCCGGCGCCGACCTCGGCCAGCGTCGGCTCGTCGCCGTGCGCGGTCGCCAGCAGCGTGCCGTCGATCGAGGCGGACAGGTCCTTCACCGGCTTCAGCGTCAGCGCCGCGTCCGGGTGGGCGATCACGGTGCCCTGCTTGTCCAGCAGCATCGCGAAGCCGCTCGCGGTCGGCTTGATCGACTTCATGGTCGCGACGATGTCGTCCAGCGCCACGTCGGTGCCGACGACCGCCTTGATGTCGCCGCCCGCGCGCACCGCGCTGGCGAAGGTCACGACCAGCTTCTTGCTCGACGCCGCCACGTAAGGCGCGGTGATCACCGGCTGGTCCGTGCCGGACGCCTGCTTGTACCAGCCGCGACCGGTCGGGTCGTATTCCGCGGGACGCTGGCGGTCCGGGATGGAAATCATCCGTTTGTCCGCCCCGCCCACATAGGCCAGGTCCAGCCGGCCCGACTGCAGCGCCTGCGTCAGCACGGCGCGCGGATCCTCGAGCTGCGCGGCCGGCGCCATCGCGGCGACCACGTCCTTCTGCGTCTTCACCCAGGCGGCGACGCCTGCGGCGTTGGCCGTGGCCAGATCGGTCAGCTGAGCCTGCACCTGGCGGCGCGCGTGATCGCGCACGGCCCAGTAGCTGGCGAAGGTGGCGAGCGCCACGGCCGCCACGACGATCAGGATGCTGATGGCGATCAGGCGCGATTTGATGGTCTTCAACATGGTGGGAGTCCTGGGGGAGGAGGCCGGAATTGTGCGGGTAGCGCTACCGCAGACCAAGGGTTTACACCAAGAAGAAGGCCGAGGCGTGACGGCAGTCACAGCCTCGGCCCAAAGCGGAACATCCTTCTTCCGCGGCTCAGTCGCCCAGCGTCCCGAGGGGCCCGCCCCTCGCGGCCCGCGTCAGTTCGATTCCTTGATCAATCGGCCCGACTGCGCCTGCAGCGGGCGGGCGTTCATCGGGTACAGGTGCGAGAACACCGAGATCTGCTGCGACGAGACCTGCACCGGCTGGCGCAGGACCAGCCACAGCACGCCCTCGGTGCAGGGCGGCGTGGTCATCGACCCCATGTACGAGAAGTAGGCCTGGTCCCGGGGCAGCAACTGGGTGAGGTCGATGGGGACGGGCGCCGCATAGGTGTCGCCGCGTTCGAGCGGCAGGTAGTTCCAGACGGTCTGGATCAGCGTCTGGTCCTGGCCCCGCTCCAGCAGCACCGCCACCGTGGCCTGACGGCCGTCTGCATCCTTGTGGACCAGGTGCGCCACCATGTCGTACTGGCGGCCGTTGATGCGCTCTTCGCTCGGCCGGTGGAAGTGGAATTGCTGCAACTCGTACCGGCGGCCCATGATCGTCAGGGCATTGCCCGGCGCGACGTTCACCTGGATCGTGTGGCCGTTGTCCACCACCGAGAAGCTGCTGGGCTTGTAGTCGAACTGGATGCGCTCCTGGTCGACCTTGATCGTGTCGCGCAGGTCGATCGGGCTCTGGCGGGTGCCGATCGCGCACTGGCGGAACTCGGGCTGCAGCTGGCCCCATTTGTCGGGTGCGCCTTCGCCGGTGTAGGACCACGGCGTCGACGACTTCGTCGCGGAGGCCGCGCCAGCGGGCTTGGCGGCACGGCGGGCCCGCAGATCGACCGGGTTGCTGGTCCTGACGTCCGTCGCCGCGCCCGGCGTTCCCGCGGGTTTGGTGCTGAGCTTGAGCGCCGCGGCGTCCTCCTTCAGGCGGTCCGCCAGACGATCGCGCAACTGCTCGCCGGACGCCTCCCCCTTCGGAGCGGGCGCGGCCGGCTCGGCCGCGCGCAACGCGCCGGGCAGCAGCAGGAACAGGCAGAGGGCCGCCGGCAGCAGGGCACCGGTTCCGGGACGGTCGGACATGAAGGAGGGCTCCGGGGACAGAAGGATCACCCTTCTATTTCGGACCCTGGCCCGCCATCTTGAGGGCGGACCGGTGTCGCGATGTCACGCGCCGGTGGCCGCCGCGGACACCTCGCGCTTGACCCAGGTCCAGGCGACCAGGCCGATGCACATCATGGCGGCGGAGGTCACCGCCAGCGCCAGCATCGAATGCATCACCATCGGCACCAGCACGCCAGCGACCAGGCCGTTGGCCGCGCTGCCGATGCAGGCCTGCAGCGAGGACGCCATGCCGCGGCGCTCGGGCGCCTGGTCCAGCACCAGCAGCGTCACCACCGGCACCATCAGCGCCCAGCCGAAGGCGAAGCTGCTGATCAGCGGGAAGGCCCAGTACGGGCTGTGCGGCAGGGTCAGGTTGCAGACCACGTTGGCGATGGACGTGAAGCCCATGATCAGGAAGCCGCGCCGGATCTGCTTGCGCGGCGCGATCCTGCCCGCCAGACGGCCGCTGAGCCAGGCGCCGCCCATGATCCCGCCGATGCTGAACAGGAAGAAGATGAAGTACTGCGTCGGCGCCAGGCCCAGGTGTTCGCCCAGGAAGACCGGCGCCGCCAGCACGTACAGGAACATGCCGTTGAACGGGATGCCGCTGGCCAGCGCCAGCAGCAGGAAGCGCCGGCTGCCGACCAGCGAGCGGTAGCCCCGCATCAGCGAGCCGACGTGGAAGGGCTGGCGGTGGTCGCGGTGCAGGGTCTCGGGCATCAGGCGCCAGGTGACCGCGAACAGCAGCGCGCCGATGAAGACCAGGAACCAGAAGATCGCGTGCCAGTCGGCGTGCACGTAGAGGAAGCCGCCGATCATGGGCGCGATCGCCGGCGCGAGGCCGAAGAAGATCGTCACCTGGGACATCACCCGCTGCGCCTCCGACGGCGGGAACATGTCGCGGATGATGGCGCGCGAGACCACGACGCCCGCCCCCGCCGACAGCCCCTGCACCGTGCGCCAGAACACCAGCTGGCCGATGCTGCCGGCCAGCGCGCAGCCCATCGAGGACAGCGCGAAGACGGCCATGCCCCACAGCACGACCGGGCGGCGGCCGAAGCTGTCCGACAGCGCGCCGTGGAACAGGTTCATCACCGCGAAGCCGAGCAGGTAGCCCGACAGCGTCTGCTGCATCTCGATCGGCGTCGCGTCCAGCGCCTGGGCGATGCCGGCGAAGGCCGGGATGTAGGTGTCGATCGAGAACGGCCCCACCGTGGCCAGCGCGGCCAGCAGGATGGCGAGGGCCCAGCGCGGGGCGCGCCACAGTTGGCTGGCTTCGGGGTTCATGCGTGGGTGCGTTTCGAGCGTGCGGACGGGGGAAGCCGCCGACGATAACGCCGGCAAGCGGCGGGACCGGCCGTCATGCCGACCGGGAACGCCGCTTGCGGGTGAAGCGTGCGCGGGCCGCCCGGCCAGGCCGGACGGCGGTCGTCAGTGTAGCGGGGCCCCTACACTGCGGGACTTTTGCGGAACTTCAGGCGGAACGTGGTGCCAGGCGTATTGAGCATTGGGGTGGTCGGACTGGGCGTGATGGGTCAGCGGATGCTGGCGCGTCTGGCCGGGCACGCCCGTCTTCGGGTGACCCGCGTCTGGGACGAGAACCCCGCGGTGCTGGCGCAGGCGTTGGCCCACTACCCGCTGCTGCGGGCGGCGACCAGCGCCGAGGCGCTGATCCGGGAGCCGGGCCTGCACGGGCTCTACATCGCCACGCCGCCGGGACCGCACATCGCGTTGACGGAGCAGGCCTTCGACGCCGGCCTCGTGGTGCTGTGCGAAAAACCCCTGACCACCGACTTCGAGGCCGCGCGCACCTGCATCGAACGCATCGAGCGCGAGCGGCAGCGGGCGGCGGTCAACTACTCGCTGGCCTCGTCGACCGGCCTGGCGCAGCTGCAGCTGGCGTTCGGCGCGGGATCGCGGCGGCCGATGGGCGCGCTCCACGGCGTCGGCATCGAACTGCGTTTCTCCGCCTGGCCGCGGCCCTGGCAGGCCGGCGCCGGCGCCTGGCTGTCGCAGCGCGCCGAAGGCGGCTTCTCCCGCGAGGTGCTGTCGCACTTCGTCTTCGTGCTGCAGCGGGTGCTGGGGCCGGCGCAGGTCGTGCGCAGCCGCGTCGACTACCCGGACGACGGCATCGGCTCGGAGCAGGCGCTGGAGGCGGAACTGGTCGCCGCCGGCGTGCCGGTGACGATCAGCGCCAGCATCGGCGGCGATCGTGCCGACGACAACCGCATGCTGTGGCGCGCCAGCGAGGGCGAGATCGAGTTGCGAGACTGGTTCGGCGTCACGCAGCAGCGCCAGGGCGAGCGTGTCCAGAGCATGGGCGACGCGGAGACGCTGCGCATGAACGGCATGACCGATCAGCTCAGCCACTGGTCGGCGATGCTGGACGGTCACTCGCACAGCCTGCCCGGTTTCGCCGAGGCGCTGGCGGTGCAGAAGACCATTGAGGCGGTGCTCGCCGGCAAGGCCTGACCCGCGGGTCGCGCGCCTCGTCCGGGCGACCTTGCCCCCAGGGTAAACTCGCTCCCGTGAAGCAAGCCAGACCGCCGCTGGTGCGATCGTGGAAACACGGCACTGGAGGAAGGTCCGGACTGCATAGAGCGGCGTAGCAGCTAACGGCTGCCCGGCGAAAGCCGAGGATCAGAGCAACAGAGACGAGTCGATGCGGACGCAAGTCCGCATCGGGTGAAACGGGCAATCTCTACGCGCAGCAACACCAAGTAGGCCAGCGTCGATGCGGCTCGCAGAGCTGGCGGGTAGGTGGCACCGAGCCGGGCAGTGATGCCCGGCCCAGATGAATGGCGGTCACGCGGCGAATCGCAAGAGGAGCCGCGCACAGAATCCGGCCTATCGGCTTGCTTCACCTTTATGACAGACCTGCAAGCGAACATTGGCTTGCAGAACTTTTCAGGGTCTTTCGCGGATCCGGCCCGGTTGGGCACATCGGTTGCTACCTTCGGGGCATGCAGATCGAACCTCTCGACCCCCACAGCCCCGCCGCGTTGTCCCTGCTGGCGCAGTCGGACGCGTACATGGCGGCCCTCTACCCCAGCGAGAGCAACCACCTCGAGGATCCGCACGCGCTGGCCCAGCCGCGGGTGCGTTTCATCGGTGTGTGGCTCGCGGAATGGCTGGCCGGCTGCGCCGCGGTCAAGGTCGTCGACGACGCCGAAGGCCCCTACGGCGAGATCAAGCGGGTGTTCGTCCAGCCACATTTCCGGGGACGCGGGATCTCCAAGGTGTTGATGGAGGAGCTCGAGTCCCACCTCAGGGCGCAAGGCATCGAACTGGTGCGCCTGGAGACCGGCGTGCATCAGCCGGAGGCGCTCAAGCTCTACGAGCGGCTGGGCTACGACCGCCGCGCGCCCTTCGGCAACTATGCCGAGGACCCGCTGTCCGTCTTCATGGAAAAGCGGCTGACGGCCAGCTGAAGGCGACGCTGTCCCCTGCAGGGGTTCCCCCGTCCCGGGGGACGCCGGATGAACGCGAGGCGCGATGCCGCCGTACCGTGCGAGGCTGTCCTGGCTCCCGCCGACGTGCCGCCGCCTCATGGCCCCGACCGCCCCCTCCCACGCTCCGAAGCTGGCCTCGATCGAGGCGGCGCGCGCGCTTGCCGCGCTGGCGGTGGTGCTCATGCACGCGACCCACCTCATGCGCGTGCCCCAGTTCACCGGCCACGTCGCGCTCGGCGGTCTGTTCGACTTCGGCTATGTCGGCGTCGACTTCTTCTTCGTCCTGAGCGGCTTCATCATCACCTTCGTCCATCACGCCGAGCTGGGCCGCGGCGCCGCGCGCTGGCCGGGCTACCTGTGGAAGCGCTTCGTGCGCGTGTTCCCGATCTACTGGCTGGTGCTGGCGATGACCGCCGGACCGTCGATCCTGTCGCGGCTGCTGGCCGGGCGCACGCCGGTCTCGGAGCTCGGCGGCGACGACATCCCCGGCACCCTGCTGCTGTGGATAGGCGCCAAGCCGCCGGAGTATGTCGGCGTCGCCTGGTCGCTGCAGTACGAGGTGCTGTTCTACCTGAGCTTCTGCGTGCTGCTGCTGCATCTGCGCGGCGGTCTCGCGCTGTACGGGCTGTGGGCCGTGCTCGTCGTGGCCCAGGCCTTCGGCGCGCTGCCGGGCGAGTTGCCCTGGAAGCTCGGCGATCCCCACTGCCTCCAGTTCCTCATGGGCGTCGCGACGGGCTTCCTCGCACGCCGCGCGACCTTGCCGCTGGTGCGCCGTCAGGGATGGATAGTGGGCGCGGTCCTCGCCGCCGCCGTGCTCTACGAACGGCTCGGCCCGCAGGGAGCGCATGCCTTCGGCGGACGCGTCGCGCTGGGGCTGGCCTCGGCGCTGGTGCTGGCCACGCTCGTGGCCATGGAGCGCCGCCGCGCCCTGCAGGTGCCGGCCGTGCTGTCGCAGCTCGGCGCGGTGTCGTACTCGCTGTACCTCGCGCACTGCCTGCTCATCAACATCGTGCTCGCGCTGCTGGCGAAAGCCGGCCTCTACCGTGCGCTGCCGGAAGCCGTCACCTTCGCGATCGCGGTCGTCGCAGCGGTGGTCTGCGGCTGGCTCATCGGTCGGTGGCTGGAGTTGCCGGTGGTGGCGTGGCTCCGGAAGGTCACAGCGCCCCGGGCATCGGCGATGCCGGCAGTCACCGGTTGAGAGAGACCGCCCACCTGCGCAGCGCCAGGCGCGGGCTCTCCACGATGCAGGAGGCCTCGCGTCCGCGAACCTCCCGCATCATTCCGGCCCCAGCCACAGTCGCGGACTGCACCGGGGTCGGCGACTGCGGCATGCCCTCAGCGGAAGGCCGCTGAGCGTCGAGGATCACTCCTCGTTGTCGCCGCTTCCGCCGGCCTGCTCGTTGCGCTTCTCGGCCTGCTTCAGCAGCGGCGCCTCGAGCTTGTCCATGCCGGCGATGAAGCTGTCGACGGGCTGGGGCGACGCGACACGCAGCGCCGGCGGCGCGAGCGTGGCCATGTAGCTCGGGCCCAGCCAGTACTGCTGCTCGGTGCGCGCACCGATCGTCAGCACCAGACCGACCACGCACATCGCCCCCATGCCGACCGCCACCCGGCGCGAGGCGCGCGGCCACACGACCGTGGCATGCCACCACAGCAGCGCCGCTCCGCCGACGGACATCGCAACCTGCTCGACCGCCGCCAGGCGCGGCAGATTGAAGGCATAGGCCAGCAAGGGCAGCAGCAGGCCCAGCACCACCAGCGCGACGCCGGCGATCAAGGCCCGCCACAGGTGGGCGCCGAAGGCGAACCAGTGTCTGAACAGCTGCGTGATCAGCGCCCAGAGCGCCGCCCACATGAGGATGCCGGCGATGGGCTTCAACAGCCCGCTGACCGTGGCCACCCAGGTCGCCGAGCCGTCGTCCGTCGCCCAGCCGCTGCCCCACAGCATCAGCACCCAGACGAGCAGCAGCGCGGGTAGTGCCCAGGCCGGACGCGCATCGCGCTTGACGGGTTCGTCGGCGCGGTTCAGCGGCTTCTCGGCCGGCAGAGGATCCAGGGCGGTGCGCAGCCGCAGCCGCGTGCTGCCGATCTGCAGCAGCGCCGACGACGGCCACGCCGCGCGGCTGCCCGCC
>NZ_DASVNZ010000130.1:0-4721 GCF_036486225.1 Roseateles sp.
GGTCACCGATCCCGCCGCCGAGGCCGAGGAAGCGATGCACGAGTACGGCGTGCGGCTGCACGCCTTCGAGGACCTGCCGCGCGCCGACGCCATCGTCGCGGCGGTCGCCCATCGCGAGTACAAGGCGCTGGGCGCCGGGGACCTCGCCGCCAAGCTGGTCGAGGGCGGCGCCTTCATCGACGTGAAGGCCGCGTTTAACGGCGACAATCTGCGCGCTGCCGGCCTGCGGGTCTGGCGGCTCTGACGGCGGACGGCGCCCGGGCGCCGCCGCTTCAAGTTCCATTCCAGACGATCCGCGCGGATCGCAGACATTCCAGGGAAGTTCCATGACGATCCTCGTCACCGGCGGCGCCGGTTTCATCGGCAGCAATTTCGTGCTCGACTGGTTCAAGTCCTCGGACGAACCGGTGGTCAACCTCGACGCGCTCACCTACGCGGGCAACCTCGAGAACCTGGCGTCGCTGAAGGACGACCCGCGTCACGTCTTCGTGCAGGGCGACATCTGCGATCGCGCGCTGATCGACCAGTTGCTGGGCACGCACCGGCCGCGCGCGATCGTGCACTTCGCCGCCGAGTCGCACGTCGACCGCTCCATCCACGGCCCCGGCGCCTTCATGCGCACCAACGTCGAGGGCACCTTCACGCTGCTCGAGGCGGCGCGCGCGTTCTGGTCCGCGCTCGAGGGCGATGCCAAGACGGCCTTCCGCTTCCACCACGTCTCGACCGACGAGGTCTACGGTTCGCTGAAGGCCGAGGACCCGCCCTTCGCCGAGACCAACGCCTACGAGCCCAACAGCCCGTATTCGGCATCCAAGGCGGCCAGCGACCACCTGGTGCGCGCCTGGCACCACACCTACGGCCTGCCGGTGGTCACGACCAACTGCAGCAACAACTACGGCCCGTACCACTTCCCCGAGAAGCTGATCCCGCTGATGATCGTCAACGCGCTGGCCGGCAAGCCGCTGCCCGTGTACGGCGACGGCCAGCAGATCCGCGACTGGCTCTACGTCACCGACCACTGCTCGGGCATCCGCGCGGTGCTGGCCGGCGGCACGCTGGGCGAGACCTACAACATCGGCGGCTGGAACGAGCAGGCCAACATCGACATCGTGAAGACGGTGTGCGCGCTGCTGGACGAACTGCGCCCCGACCCGGCGGGCCCGTATGCCCGCCTGATCACCTACGTCAAGGACCGCCCCGGCCACGACCGCCGCTACGCGATCGACGCCCGCAAGATCGAGCGCGACCTGGGCTGGCGTCCCGCCGAGACCTTCGAGACCGGCATCCGCAAGACGGTGCAGTGGTACCTCGCCAACGAGGAATGGTCGTCGCGCGTGCTCTCCGGCGCGTACCGCGAGTGGGTGTCCAAGCAGTACGGCGGCTGAGGGCTGACATGAAAGTGCTGCTGCTCGGAAAGAACGGCCAGTTGGGGTGGGAGCTGCAACGCTCCCTCGCCCCGTTGGGTGAACTCGTCGCGCTGGACCGCAGCGAAGGTGGCGACCTCGGCGACAGTGAGGCCCTGCGCGCCACGCTGCGCCGCGTCGCGCCGGACGTGATCGTCAATGCCGCGGCCTACACCGCCGTCGACAAGGCTGAAAGCGAGCCCGAAGCGGCCCGCCAGATCAACGCGCTCGCCCCGGGCGTGCTGGCCGAGGAAGCCCAGGCGCTCGGCGCGCTGCTCGTGCATTACTCGACCGACTACGTCTTCGACGGTGCCGGCGACGACTGGCGCTTCGAGGATGCACCCACCGGCCCGCTGAGCGTCTACGGCAAGACCAAGCTCGAAGGCGAGCAGTTGATCGCCTCGACCGGCGCGCACGCGCTGGTCCTGCGCACCAGCTGGGTCTACGCGGCCCGCGGCGGCAACTTCGCCAAGACCATGCTGCGTCTGGCTGCCGAGCGCGACCAGTTGAAGGTCGTCGCCGACCAGATCGGCGCGCCCACCGGCGCGGACCTGCTGGCCGACGTCACCGCGCACCTGATCCGCGCCACGTTGAAGGACCGCGCCCTGTGCGGCACCTACCACGCGGTCGCCAGCGGCGAGACCAGCTGGCACCAGTACGCGCAGCACGTGCTGACGCGCGCACGGGACAAGGGCGTGACGCTCAAGGTCCAGCCCGAGCAGGTCGAGGCGCTGGCCAGCAGCGCCTACCCGACGCCGGCCCCGCGCCCGCTGAACTCGCGCCTGGACAACCACAAGCTGCAGGACCGTTTCGGCCTGGTGCTGCCGCACTGGCAGACCGGCGTGGACCGGCTGCTCGACGAGATCCTCTGATCGGAGACCCCTGATGAGCAACGACACCCGCAAGGGCATCATCCTGGCCGGCGGCTCCGGCACCCGGCTGCATCCGGCGACCCTGGCGATCAGCAAGCAGCTGCTGCCGGTCTACGACAAGCCGATGGTCTACTACCCGCTCAGCACGCTGATGCTGGCGGGCATGCGCGACATCCTGCTGATCAGCACGCCGCAGGACCTGCCGCGCTTCGAGGCGCTGCTGGGCGACGGTTCGCGCTGGGGCATCAACCTCCAGTACTGCCTGCAGCCGAGTCCGGACGGTCTGGCGCAGGCCTTCATCCTGGGCAAGGACTTCATCGGCGGCGCCCCGAGCGCGCTGGTGCTGGGCGACAACATCTTCTACGGCCACGACTTCGCCGGCCTGCTGGACAGCGCCGACGTGCAGACCGACGGGGCCACCGTCTTCGCGTACCACGTGCACGATCCGGAGCGCTACGGCGTGGTCGAGTTCGACGCGGACAAGCGCGCCGTCAGCATCGAGGAAAAGCCCAAGGCGCCCAAGAGCAACTACGCCGTCACCGGCCTGTACTTCTACGACCGCCAGGTCTGCGACATCGCCGCCGACATCAAACCCAGCCCGCGCGGCGAGCTCGAGATCACCGACGTCAACGCGCGTTACCTCGCGCAGCAGCAGCTGCGTGTCGAGATCATGGGCCGGGGGTATGCGTGGCTGGACACCGGCACGCACGACAGCCTGATGGAAGCCGGCCAGTTCATCGCGACCCTGGAGAAGCGCCAGGGCCTGAAGGTCGCCTGCCCGGAGGAGATCGCCTATCGCAAGGGCTGGATCACCGCCGAGCAGCTCGAACAGCTCGCGCAGCCGATGCTCAAGAACGGTTACGGGCAGTACCTGAAGCAGGTGCTCAACGAGAAGGTGTTCTGATGAACGTGATCCCGACTGCGCTGCCCGAGGTGCTGATCATCGAACCGAAGGTTTTCGGCGACGCGCGCGGCTTCTTCATGGAGAGCTGGACCGAGCCGAAGTTCAACGCAGCCGCCGGCGACGACGTGCGCTTCGTGCAGGACAACCACTCGCGCTCCAGCCAGGGCGTGCTGCGAGGCCTGCACTTCCAGCTGCCGCCGCATGCGCAGGGCAAGCTGGTGCGCTGCACGGCGGGCGCGGTGTTCGACGTCGCCGTCGACATGCGCCGTTCGAGCGCCAATTTCGGCAAGTGGGTCGGCGTCGAGCTGACCGGCGAGAACCATCGCCAGCTGTGGATCCCGCCGGGCTTCGCGCACGGCTTCCTGGTGCTGAGCGAGACGGCGGACTTCCTCTACAAGACCACGGACCTGTACGCGCCGCAGGCCGAAGGCTCGGTGCGCTGGGACGATCCGGCGATCGGCATCGACTGGCCGACGCTGCCCGTCGAATTCAAGCTCGCCGAGAAGGACGCGAAGGCGCCGCTGCTCGCGGACGCGAAGTATTTCGACTGACCTGCCGATGGCCGCACCGCTGATCCACCTCATCGCGGGCGCGCGGCCGAACTTCATGAAGCTCGCGCCGCTGGTGCGGGCGCTGCGGGCCGACGGCCGCCTCGCGTGGAAGCTGATCCACACCGGGCAGCACCACGACGCCGCGATGAGCGGCGTGTTCTTCGACGAGCTCGGCCTGCCGCCGCCGGACGTGTCGCTGGACTGCCATGGCGGCGGTCATGCGCAGCTGACCGCGCGCATCATGCAGGCCTATGAGCCGCACGTGATCGCGGACCGGCCCGCGGCCTGCGTCGTCGTCGGCGACGTCGATTCCACGCTGGCCTGCGCGCTGACGGCCCGCAAGCTCGGCGTGCCGGTGGCGCATGTCGAGGCCGGCCTGCGCAGCGGCGACATGACCATGCCCGAGGAGATCAACCGCCGCGCCACGGACGCGATCGCGGACTGGCTCTTCACGACCGAACCCAGCGCCGCGGCGCATCTGCGCCGTGAAGGCCATCCGGACACGCGGATCGCGGAGGTCGGCCATGTAATGGTCGACAACCTGCTGTTCCAGTTGGAGCGGTTGGACGCCGGCGATGCCGACGCGCACGCCGCTGAAGCGGCGGCGCAGGCGGCGCTCGAGGCCGCCGGCGCCTCGGGCGCGATGGCGTACCGCTGCGGCATCGTCACGCTGCATCGACCCGCGAACGTGGACGATCCCACGCAGCTGGCCGCGCTCATGCGGGCGCTGGGCACGCTCGCGGCGCGGCTGCCGCTGCTGTTCCCGGTGCATCCGCGCACGCGTGCCCGGCTGGAGGAACTCGGCCTGCCGCCCGCGCCCGGAGTGCATCTGCTGCCGCCGCTGCCTTATCGCCCGTTCCTGGCGCTGTGGCGCCGTGCCGTGCTGGTCCTGACCGACAGCGGCGGCCTTCAGGAAGAGACCACCGCGCTCGGCATCCCTTGCCTCACGCTGCGCGACAACACGGAGCGTCCGGTGACGGTCGACCTCGGC
>NZ_DASVNZ010000132.1:0-6598 GCF_036486225.1 Roseateles sp.
CCGCTCAATCGCGTCCTCACGCTCGGCATTCGCTCCGAGGGGCACCGGTCGCGCCCGGCTTCTCCGATCGAGGGCTGGGGAGAGCTGTCGGCGGCTAGACGCTGAACTGCGGCGCCAGCCGTGCTTCGCTCCAGCGCCAGGGGAAGGCGCCGGGACGGCGCAGACCGCCGGTGAGGCGCAGGGTCAGGCCTTTCACGTCGTCGTTCCAGGTGACGTCGGCCTCGGCGCTCAGGTGCAGCAGCTCGCCGCGCGCGTAGTCGGGGATCAGCAGACCCGCGCGCGGGTGGCGCAGCAGGTTGCCCAGCGTCATGAAGAAGCGGTTGCCGGGGAACTCCGGCATCCAGAGCGCAACGCCGCCGTCCAGGCGGTGTTCCATCCGCAGGAAACCCGGCGGCCCGCCGCGGTGCGACACGTCCACGCCGTCCGCACGTCCGGCCCCCGGAGCCGGCGCCGAGGCGCTGGCGATGAACAGCGTGTCGGCGGCTTCGATCGATGCCAGCGCGCGGTCATCGAGCGCCGCGCTGAGCGGTTGCGCGAGCGCGGGCAGCGTGTCGTCCCAGGCCAGCGGATCGCGCGCCTGGATGTACTTCGGGCAATTGCCGAAACTCTGCACGACGCCGACCGACAGGCCCTCGCCTGACAACGCAAGCAGCCGGCCGTTCATGCGGTTGCGTCGCCGCGTGTGCGGTTCGAGCCCGAGCAGCGCCACCGGCGCGCCCGGTCCATGAGCCCGCAGCGCGGCGAGCGCCGGATCCTGGCCGTCCAGCGTCGCGGTCACCGTCATCGTCCGCGCGTCCGGCGTCGCGACGAAGCCGGGACGACCCGCCAGCATGGTCGCCCACGGCTGGCCTGCGGCGTCGATCGCGCCGAGCAGCAGCGTGGGCAGTTTGCCGAACAGCTCGCGATGCTGGTCCGGCATGTGATCGCGGACGATCTGCGGGCCAATCTCGGCCATGCGTTCACGGACGCCGACCGTCGCCTGCAGTGCCTGCTCGCCGGGGTGCCAGGTCGTGTCCATGGGGGCCTCAGAACTGGTCCGGCAGCGGCTTGAAGCGCGGCAGCGCCTCGATGCGCGCCAGCCAGGCGCGCAACCGCGGGTAGTCGTCCAGCGACACGCCGCCGAGCGGTGCCTGCGCCGTGTAGCCGTAGAAGGTCACGTCGGCCAGCGTCGGCCGGTCGGCGACGAGGAAGGCGGTGCGCGCGAGCTGCTCCTCGACCATCGCGAACAGCCGGTGTCCCAGCGTCAGCGAGGCCGGGTCGACCTCCAGCCCGGTCAGCGCGCGGAAGCGGGGTGTCGCTGCGCCCGGTCCGAGCAGGCTCACCGACAAGCTGAACCAGCGCTGCTGCCAGGCGGCCTCGACCGCGTCACGCGGCAGCCAGCCGTCATCGGGGGCGTAGCGCGTCGCCAGGTAGACCAGGATGGCGTTGCTCTCCGGCAGCACCACCTCGCCGTCTTCCAGCACCGGCACCTGGCTCAGCGGATTCAGCGCCACGAAGGCCGGCAGCCGTTGATCGCCGTTGCGCAGGCTGACGTCGACCACCGTGTAGGGCAGGTCGAGCAGGGACAGCAGCAGTTCCACGCGGTGGCAATGACCGGAGGCGGCCACGCGATGCAGTCGGAACGGGGCGGAAGGGCGGAGGACGGGGGCGTTCATCGGTGAGGGCTCCAGCGGAGGTCTTCGGAGGCCTGTACCGTAGCTCTTGCGTCAGTTGGCTGGAATGCCGACCGTGGATCATTCAGAATTGCAGCTGCCGAAATAATGCTGTCGCCGCAAGTCGGCGACCGTCCGCGACATGGACCATCTCGATCGCCTGCGTTGCTTCACCGCCGTGGCCGACACGCAGAGCTTCGCCGCGGCCGCGCGCCGGCTGGGCTGTTCCGCGCCGGCCGCGACGCGGGCGATCGCGGCGCTGGAGCAACGCCTCGGGGTCCAGCTGTTCCAGCGCAGCACGCGCTCGGTCCGGCTGACCGAGGCGGGGGAGCGCTTCGTCGTCGACTGCCGCCGCATCCTTGGCGACCTGGACGCCTCGGAGGCCGCGGCGGTGGGCGCGCAAGCCGAGCCGACGGGACTGCTGTCGCTGACCGCGCCCTCGATGTTCGGGCGGCTGCATGTCGCGCCGCTGGCCGCGGCGTTCCTACAGCAGCACGCGCGGATCCGGCTGAAGCTGCTGCTCGTCGACCGCGTCGTGTCGCTGCTCGATGAGGCGCAGGACCTGGCCGTGCGGATCGCCCATCTGCCGGATTCAGGCCTGATCGCCGTGCCGGTGGGCGCGATGCGGCGCGTCGTCGTGGGGTCGCCGGACTACCTGGCGCGGGCGGGAGAGCCCGGCTCGCCGCGAGACCTCGTCGAACACAGGATCATCGCCAGCTACTTCGACGGCCAGAGCATGACGCCCTGGCGTTTCCGCGACGGCCCCCAGGCGCTGTCGCCCACGCTGATGGTGAACGACAACGCCGCGGGTATCGCGGCGGCGGAGTCCGGCGTGGGTCTGGCCCGTTGCCAGATCTACCAGGCCGCGGACGCGGTGCGCGAGGGCCGGCTGCGCATCGTGCTGGCGGACCACGAACGGCCCGCCGCGCCGGTGCACCTGGTGCATGCCGCCGGCAGGCGCGTGCCGGCATCGCTGCGACTGCTGCTGGACTTCATGGCGGAACGCCTGCGCGCCCAGCCGGTGCTGGGCGGCGACGCCTTCCTGCGTGAGGATCACAGGCCGGTGAGTACCCCGAACGGATCGTAGAGGTCGCCGTCCGCGGACTGCCCCGGCACATCCGATGCGCTGCCGCGCGGCGCCGGTGGCCGGCAGACAAGTCCGTCGAGAAAATCCTCGTACGCCGACAGGGCCGAGGTGTGGCGCTTGATCGTTCCGGCCGTGTGGACGGCGAACATCCGGGAGATTCTCTCGTGTGACGTCTTGAAGACCGCGTGGGCGGCGCTGTTCTCGCCGATCAGGTCCAGTTGCCGCTTCGCGACACGTCGCTCTTCCGCGGCGAGCGCCGCCAGGCGCGCTTCCGGCAGGGCGAACAGGCTGCGACAGGCGTCCAGAATCTGGGTGATCCGGGTCATGGCGCAGTCAGCGCGCGGGTGGTCTTGGTCCGTCGGAGAACCGGCTTGGACGTCACGCGCCGCGATTTCGTCCAGGCGCGTCAGCATGTGCCGGCGCATCTTGAGCAAGTCGAGCGCCGCCGGGCCGCTGGATTCCGCCGCCAGGACCACGCCGGACCATGCCAGACGGACCTGGTTCAGGCGTTCCGAACCGGCACCGCGTCGCAGAGGCGCGCGCGGCACCGCAGACGAACGCGGAGGCGGCATCGCCGCCGCGTCCGCTTCTGCGTCCGTGCCCATGCCCATGCCCATGCTCGAAGGGGGCGCGGCAATCTGCTGGAGGTATTCGACGGCATGCCGCACCTGGGCCAGCGCTTGCGGCAGGCGCGCCGGATCGTCGAGCCGCGAGAAGCGTTCGTTCGCCAGATTGAAGTCGAGCACCGCCGGATGCAGGACTGGCCAGGACGCCGAGATCTGCCTGATCCACGGCTGAGCCAGGTCCCGCAGCCGGTGATGCTCCTGGCGGCAGGCGTACACGTCGACCGGCGTCGGCTGCGGCGTCGGAATGAGCGTCGTTGCCGTCGCCCACGACAGGCGGATATCGGCGGTGCTGCAGGGCGTATTCATGCGCGGTCCACGGAACGGGAAGCCCGCTCAGTGGACCGCGCGCGCGAATCAGCCTTTGGCCGTCGCCTTCTTCGCCGCGACCTTCTTGGCGGCAGGCTTGGCCGCCGTCTTGGCTGCCGGCTTCGCGGCGGTCTTGGCAGCCGGCTTCGCGCCAGGCTTGGCGGCGCGCGGTTCGAACTCGAACATCACCTTGCCTTCCTTCTTGTCGTAGGCGAGGAAGGCCTTGAACTTGCGGCGCGTCTTGTTGGAGACGAAGTTCTCCAGCAGGTCCGTCTTGCCGGTCGCCAGCAGCTTGGTCATCTGCTCGGCCTCGATGGGCTGCTGCAGGATGATCTTGCCGCTCTTGAAGTCGCAGGTGATCTTGTCGCCGACCGCGTGCTCGCAGACGTAGTTGCTGCCGAAGTCGAAGACGCGGCCGTTGCACTTCGGGCAGTGGCCCAGCGCGGTGTGGCCGCTGAAGTCCACCGGCTCGCCGTTCTCCTCGGCCTTCTTCGCGTCCTCGCCGAAGTCGAACTCCAGCTTCCAGTTGTCGATCTCGGCGTCGAACACCAGCGCCAGCTCGGCCGTGAAGGGCCAGCCCGCCTTGGAGCGGAAGCCCTCCAGCGGACCGACCTTCTTGTCGCGCAGGAAGGTCTCGACCTCGTTCAGCTCGAAGCTGCGGCCGCCCGGGATCTTGGGGATGGAGAAGCCGCACTCGTCGCCGTTGCCGACCTTGCCGGTGCAGGTGAAGCGGCGGTAGTTCTCCTTGACCACGCCGCCGCACTTCGGACACGGCGTCTTCAGCGTCGCGTAGTCGCCGGGGATGGTGTCGCGGTCGTATTCCTTGGCCTTGCGCACGACCTTCTCAGTCATCGCGGCGATCTCGGCCATGAAGTCCTCGCGCTTGAGGCGGCCCTTCTCCATCTCGGACAGCTGGAACTCCCAGTTGCCGGTCAGCTCGGGCTTGGACAGCTCGTCGACGCCCAGGCCGCGCAGCAGCGTCATCAGCTGGAAGGCCTTGGCGGTCGGGATCATCTCCCGGCCCTCGCGCAGCATGTACTTCTCGGCCAGCAGGCCTTCGATGATCGCGGCCCGCGTCGCCGGCGTGCCCAGGCCCTTCTCGGCCATGGCCTCGCGCAGTTCGTCGTCGTCGACCAGCTTGCCCGCGCCTTCCATCGCCGACAGCAGCGTCGCTTCCGTGTAGCGCGCCGGCGGCTTGGTCACCAGCGCCTTCACGTCGGTGCTCTCGGTGCGCACCACCTCGCCGGCCTTCACCGGCACCAGCATCGCGCCGCTGGTGCCCGGCTCGGCGTTCTCGTCGGTGGCTTCCTTGCCGTAGACGGCCTGCCAGCCCGGCTTGATCAGCACCTTGCCGTTGGTCTGGAAGGCATAGGACTTCGCCGGCGTCTTCACCGTCGAGATGCGCGTCGTGACCTGGAACTCGGCCGGCGGGAAGAACACCGCCAGGAAGCGCTTGACGACCATGTCGTAGAGCTTGGCCTCGGCCTCGGTCAGGCTGCTGGGCGCCTGCAGCGTCGGGATGATCGCGAAGTGATCCGACACCTTGGTGTTGTCGAAGACCTTCTTCGTCGGCTTGATGTAGCCCTTGTCCAGCGCCGTGCGCGCGTGCTGCGCCAGCGGCTGCAACGGGCCGGGCATGTTCGCGCTGGCGATCATGCGCGCGGTGTCCTGGGCGACGATCAGGTAGTCCTCGGGCAGGTAGCGCGAGTCGGTCCGCGGGTAGGTCAGCACCTTGTGCTTTTCATACAGCGCCTGCGCCAGGCCCAGCGTCGTCTTGGCCGAGAAGCCGAAGCGCGAGTTGGCCTCGCGCTGCAGCGTGGTCAGGTCGTACAGGCCGGGGCTGGCGGTCGTGCTGGGCTTGGACTCCTCGGTCACCGTCGCGGGCTGGCCCAGCGCGGCGGCGGCGATGGCATCGGCTTCGGCCTGCGTCCAGACGCGGTCGGCGCGCTGCTCGGGATCGTCGGCGTTCTTCTTGAACGCGGGGTCGAACCACTTGCCTTCGTACTGGCCGGCCTCGGCGTCGAAGTTGCCGCGGATTTCCCAGTAGTCGCGGTAGACGTGCTTGCGGATCTTCTCCTCGCGCTCGACGACGATGGACAGCGTCGGCGTCTGCACCCGGCCGACCGTGGTCAGGAAGAAGCCGCCGTCGCGCGAGTTGAACGCGGTCATCGCCCGTGTGCCGTTGATGCCCACCAGCCAGTCGGCTTCCGAACGGCAACGCGCGGCGTCGGCCAGCGGCAGCATCTGCTGGTCGGTGCGCAGCTGCTCGAAGCCGTCGCGGATCGCCTGCGGCGTCATCGACTGCAGCCACAAGCGGCTCACCGGCTTGTTCACCTGCGCCTTGGCCGTGCCGGCGTACTGGACGATGAGGCGGAAGATCAACTCCCCTTCGCGTCCCGCGTCGCAGGCGTTGATCAGCGAGGTCACGTCCTTGCGCTTGATCAGCTTGACCAGTGCGTTCAGCCGGCCCTTGCTCTTGTCGATCGGGTTCAGATCGAAGTGGGGCGGGATCACCGGCAGGTGGGCAAAGCTCCACTTGCCGCGCTTGACGTCGAACTCCTCTGGCGCCTTGATCTCCACCAGATGGCCGACGGCCGAGCTGACGACGTAGTCGTCGTTCTCGAAATACTCGTCATGCTTCTCGAACTTGCCCGACAGCGCGGTCAGCGCCTTGACGATGTCTTGCGCCACCGACGGCTTTTCCGCGATCACCAATGCCTTGCTCATGCGCTTGCTTCTTTCCTCTTCGTTCAGGTGTCCAAGATCTTCATGAACGCCTGCCTACAATCCGGCCTCGCGCGCACGTACACGTACGCGCACCCATGAATTCATACTAACCACAAGTTTTCGATGACGCGAAAAACAGCCTCTCGCCGCATCCAGGTCCGCAAGTCGGGCGTCCATGGCCGCGGGGTGTTCGCGGTGGC
>NZ_DASVNZ010000186.1:0-11425 GCF_036486225.1 Roseateles sp.
GGCGGGAGCGCCGCGATGAGCGCCGGCCTGAGCGTCGAGCGGACGCTCTCGACCGCCGACGAGCGGCCGCTGGTGCTGCACGTGATGTACCGCTTCGACACCGGCGGGCTCGAGAACGGCGTGGTGAACCTGATCAACCACATGCCGGCGGACCGCTACCGCCACGCGATCGTCGCGCTGACCGAGGTCACCGACTTCCGCAAGCGGCTGCAGCGTGACGACGTCGAGTGCTTCGCGCTCGACAAGCCGCCGGGGCAGGGCTTCTGGCTCTATCCCAAGCTCTACAAGCTGTTCCGCGCGCTCAAGCCCGCGATCGTGCACAGCCGCAACCTGGCCGCGCTGGAAGTCCAGCTGCCGGCCTGGGCCGCGCGCGTGCCGGTGCGCGTCCATGGCGAGCACGGCCGCGACGTCGGCGACCTCGACGGCCGCAACCGCGCCTACCAGCGCGTGCGCCGCTTCTACAAGCCCTTCGTCTCGCACTACATCGCGCTGTCGCGCGACCTCGGCGACTACCTGACCGGCCCGGTCGGCGTGCCGCCGGCGCGTGTGAGCCAGTTCGTCAACGGCGTCGACACGGTGCGCTTCCAGCGCCAGCAGGTCGAGCTCATCCCCGGCTGCCCCTTCGATCCCGCCGCCCACTGGCTGATCGGCACGGTCGGCCGCATGGCGCCGGTGAAGGACCAGCTCACGCTGACGCGGGCCTTCATCGCGCTGATCGGCCAGGCGCCCGACCTCCGGGAATGCGCCCGGCTCGTGCTGATCGGCGACGGTCCGCTGCGGGCGCAGTGCCAGGCCTTGCTCGACGAGGCAGGCCTGAGCGACATCGCCTGGCTCCCGGGCGAGCGCACCGACGTGCCGGCGGTGATGCGCGGGCTGCACGTCTTCGCGCTGCCGTCGCTGGCCGAGGGCATCTCCAACACCATCCTCGAGGCGATGGCCAGCGGGCTGCCGGTGGTCGCGACCGAGGTTGGCGGCAACGCGGACCTGGTCACGCGCGACGTGAGCGGCCTGCTGGTGCCCGCCGCGGATCCGACCGCGATGGCCGCGGCGCTGCTGCGCCTGACGCGCGATCCGGCGCGCGCCGCCGCGATGGGCGAAGCCGGCCGCGCGCGGGTCGAGCAGGATTTCAGCATGCGCGCCATGGTCGCTCGGTACCAGGGCCTGTATGACACGCTGCGCGGCCACAATGCCGCCAGCCACAAGAACTGACACGGACGGACGCGGGGTAGGACCATGTGCGGAATCAGCGGACTTTTCGATACCCGGGGGCGGCGCGACTTCGACGGCGCGCTGATGCATCGCATCAACGACTCGCTGCACCACCGCGGCCCCGATGAAGGCTCCATCCACCTGCAGCCCGGCCTGGCCTTCGGCCACCGCCGGCTGTCCATCATCGACATCGCGACCGGCCAGCAGCCGCTGTTCAACGCGGACCACTCGGTGGGCATCGTCTTCAACGGCGAGATTTACAACTACCGGGAACTGACGGCAGAGCTCACCGCGCTGGGTTACCAGTTCCAGACGAAGAGCGACACCGAGGCCATCGTGCACGCCTGGTCCGCCTGGGGTGAGGACTGCGTGCAGAAGCTGCGCGGCATGTTCGCCTTCGTGATCTGGGACAAGGCGCGCGACCAGCTCTTCATGGCGCGCGACCGGCTCGGCGTGAAGCCGATGTTCTACGGCCTGCTGGACGACGGCACGCTGGTCTTCGGCTCCGAGCTGAAGGCGCTGCTCGCACATCCGGGCATGAAGCGCGAGATCGTCCCGCAGGCGGTGGAGGAGTACTTCGCGCTGGGCTACGTGGCCGAGCCGCGCACCATCTTCCGCCAGGCGCTCAAGCTGCCGCCGGCGCACACGCTGGTGATCAAACGCGGCGAAGCGCTGGGCCAGCCGCGCCGCTACTGGGACGTCAACTTCACGACGGACAACAAGATCGACGAGGTCCAGGCGCAGGAAGAACTGACCCGCCGCCTGCGCGAGGCGGTCAAGCTGCGGCTGATCTCCGAAGTGCCGCTGGGCGCCTTCCTCTCGGGCGGCGTGGACTCCAGCGCCGTCGTGGCGATGATGGCCGGCGAGACCAACGGGCCGGTGAAGACCTGCTCGATCGGCTTCGACGACCCGCAGTACAACGAGTCCGAATTCGCGCAGATGGTGGCGGACCGCTACCAGACCGAGCATCACGTCGAGACCGTCCAGAGCGACGACTTCGACCTGATCGACACGCTGGCGCGCCTCTACGACGAGCCCTATGCCGACAGCTCCGCGATCCCGACCTACCGCGTCTGCCAGCTCGCGCGCAAGCACGTGACGGTGGCGCTGTCGGGCGACGGCGGCGACGAGAGCTTCGGCGGCTACCGCCGCTACAAGCTGCACATGATGGAAGAGCGCATGCGCGCCAGCCTGCCGCTGGGGCTGCGCAAGCCGCTGTTCGGCACGCTGGGCCGGCTCTATCCGAAGGCGGACTGGGCGCCGCGCGTGTTCCGCGCGAAGACCACCTTCCAGGCGCTCGCACGCAACTCGGTGGAGGCCTACTTCCACACGATGTCCGTGATCCGCGACAACGAACGCATGCCGCTGTACAGCGCGCGCTTCAAGTCCGAGCTCGGCGGCTACAACGCGCGCGACCTGTTCCTGCAGCACGCGGAGCGCGCCAACACCGACGATCCGCTGGCGATGATCCAGTACATCGACACGCACACCTACCTGGTCGGCGACATCAACACCAAGGTCGACCGCGCGTCGATGGCGCATTCGCTGGAAGTGCGCGAGCCGCTGATGGACCACCCGCTGGTCGAGTGGCTGGCGACGCTGCCGTCCCACCTGAAGCTGCGCGGCGGCGAGGGCAAGTACCTGTTCAAGAAGACGCTGGAACCGCATCTGCCCAACGACGTGCTGTACCGGCCCAAGATGGGCTTCGCGGTGCCGCTGTCGCGCTGGTTCCGCGGCCCGCTGCGCCAGCGGGTGCGGAACTCGCTGCTGGGCGGCCCGCTCGCGGACTCGGGCATGTTCGACCTCAAGACCGTCGGCCAGATGGTCGAGCAGCACGAGAACGGCAGCCGCGATCACAGCACGCCGCTCTGGACCTTGCTGATGTACGACGCGTTCCTGCGCAATGTCATGGGCGCGACCTCGATGCGCGAGGCCGCCTGAGTTCCGAATGAAGATCCTCTACCACCATCGCACCGCATCCAAGGACGGCCAGGCGGTCCACATCGAGGAGATGATCGGCTCGCTGCGCGCGCTCGGCCACGAGGTGCGCGTGGTCGCGCCCGGCGGCGAATCGGCGCCCGAGGACAAGGCGAAGATGGGCGACGACACCGGCTGGGTGCACCGCCTGCGCGCGAAGCTGCCCAAGTTCGTCTACGAGCTGCTGGAGCTGGCGTATTCGCTGGTGGCCTACCGCCGCCTGGCGGCGGCGGCCCGGGACTTCCAGCCCGACCTGATCTACGAGCGCTACAACCTCTTCCTGCTCAGCGGGCTGATGCTCAAGCGTCGCCTGCGCGTGCCGCTGCTGCTGGAGGTGAACGCGCCGCTGGTCGACGAGCGGACCAAGTTCGGCGGCCTCGCGCTGCCGCGCATCGCACGCTGGGCCGAGGACACGGTCTGGCGCGGCGCCGACGCGGTGCTGCCGGTGACGAAGGTGCTGGGCGCGATGATCAGCGCGCGCGGCGTGCCGCAGGACCGGCTGGTCGTGATCCCCAACGGCATCAACGAAGAACACTTCGACGCGGCGCCGTCGCCCGACGAGGCCAGGCGCGCGCTCGGCTGGGACGGCGCGCTGGTGCTGGGTTTCACCGGCTTCGTGCGGGATTGGCACGGCATGGACCGTGTGATCCGGTGGATGGCGACGGACGCGGCGCCCGCGAATGCGCGCTTGCTGCTGGTCGGCGACGGACCGGCGCGGGCCGACCTCGAAGCGCTGGCGGGTGAGCTGAAGCTCGGCGAACGCGTGCGCTTCACCGGCGTCGTCTCCCGCGACGCGGTGCCGGCCTACGTGGCCGCCTTCGACATCGCGCTGCAGCCGGCGGTGGTCGCGTACGCCTCGCCGCTGAAGCTCTTCGAGTACCTGGCGCTCGGCAAGGCCATCGTCGCGCCGAACCAGCCCAACATCGAGGAAGTCCTGGACGACGACCTCAACGCGCTGCTCTTCGATCCGACGCAACCCGGCGCGCTGGAAGCGCTGCTGGCGCGGCTGGCGTCGGACGAGGCCTTGCGCCGCCGCCTGGGCGAGGGCGCCCGCGCGTCGATCGGTCGACTGCAACTGACCTGGCACGGCAACGCCGCGCGCGTGGTGGCGATCGGACAGGCGCTCAAGAGCGGGCAGGGCCCGCGTGCGGCGGCGATAACGACGACGGCGACGGCGACAACGGCGACGGCCGAGGACGCGAAGGCCTGAGCATGCTGAAGCTGCTGACCTTCTCGACGCTGTACCCGAGCGCGGTGATGCCCAGCCACGGCATCTTCGTGGAGACGCGCTTGCGCCACCTGATCGCGTCGGGCCAGGCCGAGTCGCGCGTCATCGCGCCGGTGCCGTGGTTCCCGCTCCGGGGCGAGCGTTTCGGCGAGTACGGCAAGTTCGCCGCGACGCCGGCGCGCGAATCGCGCCACGGCCTGGACATCACGCACCCGCGCTTCGTGCGGCTGCCCAAGGTGGGCATGAGCAGCGCGCCGTACACGCTGGCCTGGACCTTCCTGCGCGCCGCGCGGCAACTGCAGGCGACGGGCTACGACTTCGACCTGATCGACGCGCACTACTTCTATCCCGACGGCGTCGCCGCGGTGATGGTGGCGCGCGCATTGAACAAGCCGGTGGTGATCACCGCACGCGGCACCGACATCAACCTGATTCCCCAGCACGCCTTCCCGCGCAAGCTGATCCTGCGCGCGGCCGACCAGGCCGACGCGATGATCACCGTCTGCGAGGCGCTGAAGGACGAGCTGGTCGCGTTGGGCGCGGACCCCGCCAAGGTGACCGCGCTGCGCAACGGCGTGGACCTGACGCTCTTCCATCCAGCCGGCCGCGACGAGGCACGCGCCGCGCTGGGCCTGGCCGCGGGGCGCTTCACCCTGGCCTCGGTCGGCCACCTGATCGAGCGCAAGGGCCATGAACTCGTCATCGGCGCGCTCGCCGAGCTGCCCGACGTGGATCTGCTGATCGCCGGCACCGGCCCGGAGGAGGGCGCGTTGCGCCGCCTGGCCGAGTCGCTGGGCGTGAGCGCGCGGGTGCGTTTCCTGGGCGCGCTGCCGCAGGCGCGGCTGCGCGAGGTCTATGCCGGCGTCGACGCGCTGGTGCTGGCCTCGAGCCGCGAGGGCTGGGCCAACGTGCTGCTGGAGGCGATGGCCTGCGGCACGCCGGTGGCCGCCTCCAACGTGTGGGGCACGCCCGAGGTCGTGGCCAGCCCGGAGGCCGGCGAACTGATGCCCGAACGCACGGCGGTCGGCGTGGCCGAGGCGGTGCGCCGGCTGCGCGCGTCGCCCCGCGATCGCGCCGCGACGCGGCGCTACGCCGAGCGCTTCAGCTGGGATGCGACGACGCAAGGCCAGCTCGACCTGTTCCACCGCATCCTGACCGCGCGCCGGTCGCCGGAGCTGCGCCATGCGTGACCTGCTGATGCTGGGCCTGTTCATGGCCCTGATCTACAAGACCTTCAAGGACCCGATGTGGGGCGTGCTGGGCTGGGTCTGGATGGGGGTGATGAACCCGCACCGCCTGGCCTACGGCTTCGCGCACGACGCGCCGTGGTCCATGGTGATCGCGCTGGCGCTGTTCGCCAGTCTCCTCGTGCACCGCGACAAGCTGGTGAAGTTCCCCGTCAATGCGGTGACGGTCCTGCTGGCGATCTGGATCCTGTGGATCGGCGTGTCGCCGCTGCTGTTCTCGTTCTATCCGGACAAGGAGATGAACTTCTGGTCGCGCGCCTTCAAGGTGCTGCTGATGGTGCTGGTGTCGCTGCTGGTGGTGAAGCGGCGGCGCGACCTGGACTGGCTGGTGATGGTGCTGGTGATCTCGATCGGCTACTACGGCATCAAGGGCGGCGTGTTCACGGTGCTGTCCGGCGGCTCGGCGCGGGTGTGGGGGCCGGAGGGCTCCTTCATCGAGGACAACAACTCGCTGGCGCTGGCGACCATCATGACGGTGCCGCTGATCCGCTACCTGCAGCTGCAGGCGACCAAGTCCTGGCAGCGTCACCTGGCGACGGCCGCCATGCTGCTGTGCATGGCCTCGGCGGTGGGCTCGCAGTCGCGCGGCGCCTTCCTGGCGATCGTGACGATGTCCTTCTTCATGTGGATGAAGAGCCGCAACAAGCTGCCGCTGGCGCTGGTGGTGCTGGTGGCGCTGCCGCTGATCTTCGTGTTCATGCCCGACAGCTGGACCAACCGGATGGAGACCATCAAGACCTACGACCAGGATTCGTCGGCGATGGGGCGGATCAACGCATGGCAGATGGCCTGGCGGCTGGCGATCGACCTGTTCCCGTTCGGCGGTGGCTTCACGGTCGCGGGTCCGGCGGTGTTCGCGAAGTACGCGCCCGATCCGTCGGTGCCGCTGACGGCGCACAGCATCTACTTCCAGGCGATGGGCGAGCACGGCTTCTTCGGCCTGGCGATCTTCGTCGGCATCTTCGCGACGACCTGGCGGCTGGCGAGCGCGACCATCCGCAACGCCAAGGACCTGCCCGACCTGCAATGGGCGCGGGACCTGTCGGCGATGTGCCAGGTCGGGCTGATCGGCTACGCGACCGGCGGCGCCTTCCTGAGCCTGGTGTATTTCGACCTGCCGTACTACCTGGTGCTGATCGTGGTGGTGGTGAACCGCGTGGTCGCCGCGGAGGTGGCCGGCCGCAGGCAGGCCGCGGTCGCCGCGGGCCAGGCGCCGCGGGACGTGCATTCGCCGTACTGGGGAGGCACCTGATGCTGGCATCGCTGAGCCTGCTCGGCTGGCCGCGGGGCGAGCCCGCGCTGAGCATCCTGATCTATCACCGCGTGCTGCCCGAGCCCGACGCGATGCGTCCGGGCGAGATCGACGCGGCGCGTTTCGAGGCGCAGGTGGCCTTCCTGGCGCGGCACTTCAGGCTGATGACGGTGACCGACGCGGCGCTCGCGCTGCGCGAAGGTCGTCTGCCCAAACGCGCGGCGTGCATCACCTTCGACGATGGCTACGCGGACAACTGGACGGTGGCGCATCCGATCCTGGCGCGGCATGGCGCGCGCGCGACGGTGTTCATCGCCACCGGCTACCTCAACGGCGGCCGCATGTTCAGCGACACGGTGGTCGAGTTCGTGCGTCTGGTGCCGGGGCCGGTGCTGGATCTGTCGGCGGTGGGGATGGGCGTGCATCCGGTCGCGACGACCGAAGATCGCCTGAAGGCGGTCACCGCGCTGCAGGTGCAGCTGAAGTATCTGGCGCCCGACGAACGCGATGCCCAGGTGCGGCGGATGGTGGCGGCGCAGCCGGTCGGCGCGATGCCGGACGATCTGATGCTCACCGATGCGCAGCTGAAGCAGCTGGCCGACGCGGGCCACGAAATCGGCGGCCACACGGTGGATCACACGGTGCTGACGACGCTGCCGCTCGAAGACGCCCGCGCGCAGGTCCGGGCGGGGCGCGATCATCTCGCGGCGCTGCTGGGCCGGCCGGTGCGCAGCTTCGCGTACCCGAACGGACGACCGGTGCGCGATTACGACGCGGGCCACGCGGCGATGCTGCGCGAGCTCGGCTTCGAAGCGGCGGTCAGCACGTCGGCCGGCGTGGCGCTGCCCGGCGCCGACCTGTTCCAGCTGCCGCGCTACACGCCGTGGGGGAACTCCACGGCGATGTTTGCGGCGCGGATGATGCGCAACGCGCGCATGGGCGGCCCCGCAGCGGTCGTCTGAGCGCGTCCGGCATTGTCGGTCGACAAACACCCCCAAAAGATTCCCGCCAGTTCGTGGGCGCGGCGCAACGACTGACCCCGTTTCGCCGCCCCCGCTGAAATTCGACGTGTCCGGACGGGCTAAGAATTTGTGGTCTGGAGGTCTCCATGTCGCAAGTTCAAAGCTTTCCAGGTCGCCATGTTCTGCCTGCTTTCAACGAAGCCCGGTCAGTACAGGGCGTTGCCTCTCTCCCGGGCAGGGCCAAAGCGCCCGTCGATCTCTTCCACCGACGCGAGCTGGCGCTGTCGTTCGCCGACCACCTGATGTCCGCCGTCGGACGCAAGGGCATGCTCCTCAGCGGTCCGCGTCAGATCGGAAAGAGCACCTTCGTGCAATGGGATCTCATCCCGGCCCTCGAGGAAGTGCACGACGCACATGTCGTCTACATCGACCTCGCAGTCGACCTGGAAGTGGATCCCTCCGTGTCGATTCCCTTGGCGTTGCGCGACGAGGTCCGGGCGTTCGATGGGTTTGTCATGCGCATGGCCCGCGGGCTGGGACTGACCAACATCCGGCTCGGCGGGCTTGAAATGGCAGTGGAGCAGGCGCAGTCCACCTACTCGAAGCGCACCTTCGGATTGCTCCAGACCCTGGCGCGAGCCTGCAGGCGCCCGTTGGTGATCGTGCTGGACGAAGTGCAGCTCTGCCAGCAGAGCGATCCGGCGCGTCGCGTGCTGGCGTCGCTGACGCGGAGCGCCATCCGGCTGAATCGGGAGGGCCTCGTCGTTCGCGTCCTGGCGACCGGTTCGCACGCGCACAAGTTGCGCAAGCTCGTGGCCAACAAGCAGGAGGCGTTCTACAACGCCCACGTGCGAGCCTTGCCCCGCCTCGGAGATGACTTCGTCGATTGGGTACGAGCACGACTGGCGCCGCGTTGCCGCCCGGATGCGGATCTGATGTCGCGCGGGTTCGATACCCTTCTACATCGACCGCTGGAACTGATGGATGTCTGCGATGCCTTGCGCGATACCGGCGTGCGCTCACAGTCCGCCGCGGATCAGGTCTACCAGTTGCTCGTCGATGAACGGTCGACGGAAGGGCGCGAGCAACTCATCGCCAGGATGCGAACGCTGTCCGCCCTGGAGCTGGCGCTGGTGCGCGTGATGGCGGAGACCGGGCCTCGATTCGCGCCGCATCTGATGTGGTGCAAGCAGAGGGCCGCGGCGTTGATCGAGGTGATGCAGGGCGTGCCGCCGGGCAGCCCTCCGTCCACATCGGAGATCGACGTGGCGCTGGATGGACTGGCCGCCAAGGAGATCATCTGGCGCGGTCTGGGCTTCGCGTTCGAGGAGCAGCGCTATGCCGGATGGATTCTTGCGATGAATCCGGCGACCGACTTCCAGGTGGAGTTCGACGAGTCCTCTGGGATGCTGGGCGAAAGACACGGTCTGACCGCTCCTGCGCTGCTGTCGTGAAGCGCGCTCAGACGCGGTAGTTCGGCCGCCGACCCCTGAGCCACTGCTCCAGCATCATGAGGATCCAGACCATCTCGCCGTAGTACCCGGGGTGTTCCGGCAGCCGTTCCTTGAGCAGGCTGCGGATGAACTCCGGGCGGACGATGCCGCGTGTGGACAGGCTGCCCAGCGAGTCCTCGGCCAGCGCGCGCAGGTTGGCGTCGCGGGTGGCCCAGACGCCGAAGGGCAGGCCGAAGCCTTGCTTCTTCTTGACGATGATCTCGTCGGGCAGGAAGCCGCGCAGCGCCTCCTTGAAGAACCAGCGCAGCTGCAGGCCCTTGAGCTTGTAGTCCGCCGGCAGGCGCTCGGAGAAGGCCAGCAGCTCGTCGTCCAGCATCGGGAAACCGACCGAGGTCCCGGCCAACCGCGTCGTGCCCACGACCTTGGGCAGGTCGGTGTCGGCCAGCGTGTAGCGCCAGTCGAAGGCCAGCATCCGGTCGACCAGCTTGCCGGTCTTGAGTCCGCCCCACACCTGGCGCTGCTGCTTCTGCGGCCCGAGCGGATCCACGCGGCGCAGGAAGTCCGTCTCCAGCACGTCGGCCATGCCCAGGCGGGTCAGCAGGTTGTAGCTCTGCAAGCGGTCGGGCATCGGCACCCGCGCCTGGTCGATGTAGCTGGCGCCCTTCTTCAGCAGCGGCAGTCTGCCGATCGGCGAACCGAACACCGGCTGCAGCACGAAGTCCCGCAGCGGGCCCGGCACGTTGCCGTACCAGGAGAACACCGTCTGCTTCGCATACCGCGTGTTGCCGCCGAAGAGTTCGTCCCCGCCGTCGCCGGCCAGCAGGTGCCGCACGCCGTTGTCGTAGGCGCGTCGGGCGCAGTAGTAGGCCGGCAGCGCCGAGCTGTTGCCGAAGGGCTGGTCGTAATGCGTCGCGACCTTGGCGATCCCGTCGACCAGGTCCTTGGGCGTCACGTAGTACTCGTGATGCCGGGCGCCGAAGTGCTTGGCCGCGATGCGCGCGAAAGCCATCTCGTCGTAGCCCTCGGCCTCGAAGCCGATCGAGTAGGTGTCGGCCGGCCGCCCCGCGACGCGGCTCAGCATGCCCGCGACCGTCGAGCTGTCCGTGCCGCCGCTCAGGAAGCAGGCCGCGTCCGGCGCGTGCATGGACCGCTGCACCGAGCGCTGCAGGATCTCCTTGAACTCGACCTTCAGGTCCTCGAGCTTCGGTGCCGGGTCGGCGCGGAAGGTCGGCGTCCAGTAGGGCGTCACGCGCAACTCGCCGCGCTCGAAGATCGCCACGTGTCCTGGCGGCAGCCGGAAGATGTTGCGGAACACCGTCCGCGGCGACGGGATGACGTGGAAGTAGAGGTAGTCGAACAGCGCTTGCGGATCGAGGTCGACCTCGTCGCCGGCCAGGTCGTCGGCGCGGGTCGCGAACTGCAGCTCATGGCCGACGATGCGGTAGCACAGCGGCTCGATGCCGAAGCGGTCCGTCGCCAGCAGCGTGCGTCCGCCGGGCTGCCGCCAGGCCACTGAGACACGTCCGCCGACCTGCGCCAGCGCCGGGATCGGATCGGTCGCCGACAGCAGCGTCTGCCACGCGGCGTCGCGTTGCGCGGGCGGGGCGTCGGCGGTCAGGCCCGGCAGCACCGGCTGGCCGGTGGAGAGGAAAGTGGCGGTGCTCGTCGTCATCGCGTCGTCATCTTTATGGTCGGACCGGCGATGCGGCCATGGGGCAAGGGAAGGGGGGACCGGCGGCGTCTGCGAGACGCGCACGCGGCGTGCAACTCCCCCCGGCGGATTCTGGCGTGGAAATGAGTCGGCACGCCGCTCCCCGACCCCACCCACTTGGAGGGCCGCCCTTCGGGGGGAGGCTTTCGACCATGCCGCACAATCGCGGCCTGCCCGCTGTCGGAGGCGGGCGCTGGAGCCGGTTTGCAGATTCACTGGATGCCTCACGCGCTGAACCCGGCCTACGCCGGCGTGCGCCTGCGCTGCCTGATGCCGAGCCGCGAACTGCGCCGCTCCGGGTTGCCGTCGCGTGTGCTGGATCCGGCGCGGGACGACCAGCCGCTGCCCGCGACGGGCGTGCTGGTGGTCCAGGCGAAATGGCTGC
>NZ_DASVNZ010000198.1:0-31090 GCF_036486225.1 Roseateles sp.
GTGCTGGTCGTCGAGGACGACGTGGACGCGGGCGCGATGCTCAAGATGATCCTCGAGGAGCGCGAACTGCGCGTGACCGTCGTCCACAACGCGGACGAGGCGCTGCTGGCGCTCAGCGGCAACGCCTTCGACCTGCTGATCAGCGACATCGGCATGCCGGGCCGCGACGGCTACGACCTGATCCGCGACATCCGTGCGCTGGAAGCGCCCGGCGAACGCCTGCCGGCGATCGCGCTGACGGCGTTCTCGCGTGATCTGGACCGCCGCCAGGCGCTGCAGGCGGGCTTCGACGCGCACCTGGCCAAGCCGCTCAAGCCGCAGTTGCTGATGCGGCTGGTGGAGCAGCTCGCGGCACGCTGAGACTCAGCGGCCGACCCTTGAACCGAGCGGACGGTTCGACAGTTTTTTCCTGCACGAAGATGCGGCGGATGACGGATGTCAATTCGCTTCGCAAACTTCCGTCGGGTTGCGCGTGACAAAGCCTGCCTGTGCCACTTCCTGGCGTTGCCGCGCGCAAGCACGCCGCCGGCAACGCGTCCGACATGCCGTTCTTTCGCAACCCGCCGCCGGCCCACGCGCCGGTTCAAACCTACGACCACACGTCCATCGAACTGGACGGCTTTGAGGTCATCGTCGGCACCGACCCCCAGGGCGCGCTGGATGAGAACCAACTCGCGTTCCTCGAACGAATCGACAAGCGGGCGCGAGAGACGAAGACTGCGCTCTCGGACCATTTCCAGGCGCACCGTCTGGCCGAACGGGCCACCGGGACGAAGGATCCCGCCATCAAGGCCCTGTGCACGCTCGCCCTGCCGCTGCTGGAGTGCCAGGGGCCGAAGCTCATGCCAGGCGCGCTCCGGCTGGCAACGGCTGCCGACGACTTCTTGAAGACGACCGACTCGGGCAATGGGTTGGACCGGAAGTTCGCGGCCGAGATCCGGCTCCGCGCTCGAGAGACGATGCAGGCATGCATCGACAAGACGGTCGAAGGCCGGCGGGCGAAGGTGACCTCGCCGGCGCTGGCGCATTCGATGCGTCAGCGCGCCCAGATGATGAGGCAGGCCTTCGGCGTGTTCCCCGCAGGCGACGAGGTGGGGCTGGACTTCATCCTCGATGCCCACGGCAAGGCGGCCTACGCGTTCAAGCCGATGAGCGCCCTGGCGCCGCGCGCGCTCAGCATGAACCGGCTCCAGTTCCAACTCGAACAAGCCCTGTCCAATGCGCTTGGCATCAAGTTCTCCGCCGGATACGCGCATGCTCAACTCGTGCCGATGGCGGGGCCATGGAGCGGCTTGCAGGCGGGCGATCCGCAGTCCAGCAGATCGCGCGATCATGCAAAGCTGGGCCTGCTGATGCAAGCGCCGCCCGGCTTCGATCTGTGTCTGTCGACGCCCCAGGGCGCAGAGGGCGCAGAGAGCGCCGGGCGGGCCCGGCTCGCGCAGGCACTGAACCGCTCGCCGGGTCCAGTGGCCATGGAGGCCCTGACGCTGACGGCGTTGTGTGCCGGGGAGACGCGGGCGCCGTTGGAAGGTGTGCTCGTGGATGAGGCCGGGCGATCATGGGACCTGCAGCCTGGGCGATACCTGGCCGAACCGCCGCAGGGCAACCGTGAGCCGGCGACTGAGCCGACGACTGCGGCTGTGAAGGCATCCGTCTCCTCGTCTGCGGATGCGGACCCGGGAATGCCGATGCGCCGGGACCTCCAGCGCGCCCTCTCGCAGTTGAGCGCCAGCATGAACGCCGACGCAGTCGCCAAGCGCTGCAGTCCGACAGGGCGGGAGCTGGACCTGGTCGTCAAGGCCATGGGATTGAGCGGCCCGGCGGCCGCCGAGGCGGCGCGGGCGCTCTGGCCGAGCGACGCGGTGGTGCAGCGTTGCGCCGATCGGGTCCGGCACCTGAGCGACTGGGCGCAGTCCTGTGTGCAATTGCGCGAGCGGCTGCTCGATGAACCCGCCGGCGACGTGGAAGACCTGGCCGATCTGATTGAACGGCAGTCCTCGTTGAACTGGTATGTGTCGGCACTCGAGAAGAGGACGGACGCCTGAACCGACGCGCGTTGCCAGGCGACAAACAGGGATGACGACCCTGCCCTCCTCGCGCGTCGCGCCCGTCGACGCCCCCCCGCCGAAGTCGCGCCCCGGACGCCCCGAGGCGACTTCTCTCCCTCCCCGCCAGACCTGGACCCAGACGCGCCGCCGCCTGCAACTGGCGGTGGACGATCTGCGACGCGCGGTGATCGAGCGCTGCGAGACGCATCCCGACCGGGCGCGCCTGACGGTCGCGCTCGACGACGCGATCATCGACCTGGAAGCGCTGATCGACGGCTTCGACCGTCCGCTGATCGCGCTGCTCGATGCCGCCGATGCCACGTCGGACCGCGGCGTCCGCGACGACGTGCTGCGCCGCGTCGGGACCCATGTCGCCGACGGCCGCGAGCGCTTCGCCAGCGACGAGCTGGTGGAACTGATGGACACCAACGGCTTCATCGAACTGGGCCTGCGATCGGGACTGGACGCCGCGCTCGCGGCGATCGCCCGGCAGCTCGGCGGCGCACCGGAGTCCGCCTTCACGCCGGTGCGACGCCCGCTCTGATTGCCCTCGCCATCCCCTGAAAGGAGCATGTGATGCCCTCTCCCGTCCGCTCGTCCTGCGCCGTCGATCAAGCGCCCCTCCGGCTGCCTGAGGGGGCCGGTCAAGAGCCCCTTGACCGCCTCGAACGGAGGTTCACCAAGCGTCTGCTCGAGCGAAGACAGAGCCAGCGCGCGCAAGCACAGGCGGCGGCCCGCAGGTATAGGAGGAGCCAGACCGTGCAGGTGGACGGTCCCGGACAGAAGCAACAAGCGTTCAAGCTCGCGGCGCAATTCCTCGCCGGAGATTCCGGGCTGCCCCGCCATGAAATGCGTCTGACGACACTCGCCGATGCGTTGCGGCGCCATGGTTCTTCCCTCACCAGGGTGTCCGGATCCTCCTCCTTGCATCTGTTGTGCGATCCCTCGGGAGAGCCTCACCTCAGCTTTGTCCCCGTTGACGGCCCGGCACTGGCAGCCGCAGCGGGCCGGGCGTCGATGGCCGCCGCCCTCAACGACACCTTGCGGGCCGACCAGTCTCTCTCGGTCGGCATCGACCGAGCGGTGCTGCATGACCTGCAAGACCTCGGCACGGGCCTGCTGACGCGGACCTCAGGCGCCAGATCCGCCCAGGCGTTGCAGGCCCTGGCACTCGGCCGTCTGTTCACCAACGACTGGCAGGCGGGCTGGCAACAGGCGCCCGGCAGCGATGACCATCCGTCCTGGCACCTCGGCGCATGCGCCCCGTTTCCCGAGCAGGCGGCGTTGCGCAAATCGCTGGAGGACATGCATGATTTCCGCGGGCTCGCGCCGTTGTTCGACATTCCCGCGGAGGCCGGACCGGCCTGGGACGACGCCATGGACTCGGCGCTTGCCGGCAAGGTCCGGGGCCTCGACGTCGACGGCCTGCAGTGGACGATGACGCTTGCGCGAGAGGCCCAGCCGAAGAACCCCGTCGCGACGCTGCCCAGCGCCGAGACCATCCTCAGCGCGATCGCGTCCATCCGGGCGGTGCGCACGTTGATCGACGAGGAGCCCACCCTGACGCTGCGCCAATTGCTGGAGCGCTTCCCACATCGCCTCGACGTGCTCGATGAATACCAGGCTGTCCGCCATCGCGATGCGGCACAGCAGACAGAGCCGGAGCCGGCCCGCGTGGAGAGATCGCCACAAATATCGGTGCCGCGGCCGCGCAGGGCGGATCCGCCGCAGTTCATCAGCGACGCCGACCTCGCCAGCTGGCGGCGCCGCTACGCCACGTTCAATCCGTTCAAGCGCATGGACAGGACCATCGCCTCGCTGCTGCGCGACGCGATCGGACTGCGTTCGAAGAAGGAGGGGCCACAGCGGGAGCGAGCGGCCGAGACACTGCGATGCGCGGCGATCCATGCGGCAAACACGCTCTCAAAGGGCCTGGAGGGTCTTCGTCGCGCCGACCCGCGACGCATTGAGGCGGACAACAAGCGGCTGAAAACGCTCTGGCATCTGATCACCGACACCGAGAACCGCTACCAGCTGGCGCCGCCGGACCTGCCGTCGGAGCCGGTCAAACCCGCCGGACGCTCATGGCTCCCGTGGCGACGCCGCACGCAGGGTCAGGCCTAGCCAGAACGACCGTCCCGGCGCCGGCTCGTAGAACCGGCCGTTGCCGTCGTTGACGATGACGCTGCCGACGTAGCGACGATCGGCGGCGTTGTCGACGCGGGCGATCAGCTCCGCACGTGTCGCGCCGAAGGTCCAGCCGTGACGCGCGCGCAGGTTGAGCACGCCGTAGCCGCCGGCCGATTCACTGTTGATGTCGTTCACCGCCGTGCGTTTCATGCCGCGCCATTCGACGGCGAGTTCGCCATCGCGCGCGGCCTCGAACGGCCGCCATGCGAGCTCCGCGTAGGCGCTGCCGCCGTTGGTGCCCGCGATGCGGTTGCCCGCGGCCACGGGCACGTTCGCGGCCGGGCACGGCGTGCCGGTGCAGGTCAGGAAACCGTCGCGATAGCGCGCCCTCAGCGTCCCCAGCGCCATCTGCGCGCGCCAGCGCGGCGCGACGTCCCAGGCGCCGGACAGCTCCACGCCGCTGCGCCGCGTGCGGCCGACGTTCTGGTAACTCGAGCGTCCGCCGCTGTTGGTCAGCACGCCGATCTCGTCGCGCGTGGTCACGTGGAAGGCGCTCAGATCCACCTCGACATCGGTCCCGCGCCATTTCGAGCCGACCTCCTGCTGCACGCTCTTCTGCGGCCGCAGGGCGGTGTTGAAGCCGCCCTGCCCGTCCGCGCGGTAGGCCAGTTCGTTGAGCGTCGGCGATTCGAAACCCCGCCCCAGCGCCGCATGCAGCAGCAGCGACGGGGCGAGCTTCCATCCCAGTCCCACCGCGGGATTCGCATAGTCGTAGCGCAGCGACCCGGAGTCGTCGCCGTTGCCCAGGAAGCGGTCGCGCGCCGACAGCGACACGCGTCCCGCGCGCACGCCGGCGCTTGTGCTGAGCGTCGTCGTCAACGGCCACTCGACCTGGGCGTAGGCCTCGCGGGTGACGGCCTCGTTCGCCTCGTCGCGGCGCAGCGCACCGGTCACGCCGAGCTGCTGCGACGCGCCCGTGCCGAGGAAGTTCTCGTAGCCCTGCCGGTCGTCCTTCTGGCGTTCCAGGTTCACGCCGGTGACCAGCGTCGCCGTCCCGAGCCGCCACAGCAAGCGCGCATCGACGCCGTCGTAATCCCGGCTGAAGTCGACCACCCCGCCGCCGCTGCCCGGCGGCGTCTGGGCGCCCACGGCGATGGATTGCCACTGCGTCACCGATCGTCGGCCGGCGTAGGCGGTCAGCACGCTCTCGGACACCGTGCCGCCATCGTCGAACCGGTGGCGCCAGCGCGCGCCGAGCTGCGTCTGGCCCGCGTTCTTGCGGGTGTTGAACTGCCCGGCTTGGGAGGCGGTCTGGTCCGGGTCGGCGGCGAACTGCGCGGCGGTCAGGCCCAGCGGGTCCTGCGCCCGCTGGTCGATGTCGCTGGCCAGCAGCAGCACCTGGTCGCGCGCGCCGGTCCAGGCCAGGCGGCCGTTGGCCAGGGTGCGCCGCGCGGCGCTGTGCGGCCGGAACCCGTCGGTCTCCATGCGCGATACGCCGACCTGCCCTTCCCAGCCGTCGCCGAACGGCGCGCCCGCCGCCAGACGCGCCTGGCGCAGCCCCGCGCTGCCGGCATCGAGGTCCAGTTCGGCGAAGCGCTCCCGCACCGGCGCGCTCACCAGCACGATCACGCCGCCCGAGCTGTTGCCGTACAGCGCGGAGAACGGACCGCGCAGTACCTCCACGCGCGCGGCGGAGGCGAGGTCGAAGTGCGTGACCTGACCCTGCCCGTCCGGCATCGTGGCCGGGATGCCGTCCGTGTAGAGCCGCAACCCGCGCACCCCGAACGGCGCCCGCGCGCCGAAGCCGCGCGACGAGAGCTGCAGGTCCTGCGCGTAGTTCTGCCGGTTGTTGGCGGTGAGTCCGGGGACGCGGTTGAGCGCCTCGGACAGGTTGATCATGGGCCCCGCACCGCGCAGCGTGTCGGCATCGATGACCGACGCCGCATACGGCGCCTCGTCCAGCCGCCGCTCGGCCACGCTGCCGGACACCACCACGGTGGGCAAGGGCTGGGCGTTGCGGGCGCTTTCCGCAGGCGCCTGCTGGGCGATCGCCGGCCCCGACAGCAGCCCCATGACCGCGCTCGCGCAGGCGGTGTATCGAATCGTCTTCATCGTCCTCCCGGGGATGCCTGTGTACCGCATTTCGAACAAGTTGCTGCTTGAGCAAGCCGGGTGCCAGGTGTTGTCCGATGGCCATCAGGTTCGCAGAACCGGCGGTTGTCGGATGAACACAAAACCTCCATGCCCCCGCGACGATCCCTTCGGGATGGCGGCCGGGCCCCCAGGAGTCCCCCATCCATGCGCCCATCGTCCCACGCCTCGCCCCGTGTCTCCGGGGCATGCGCACTGTCCGGCCCGACAGCCTCTTCAACAGGCCAGTTGAAGGACCACTCGACACGGGGGAAATTTCTGCAGGGCCTGCTGACCAGGACATCCCGTCACGCGGACAAGCCGACGGACTTTGCCGACCTGCAGAAACTGCACAAGGCGTGGCACAAGGATGGCGCGCGACGCGAGGACCCCCGTGCCGGCGAACTTCATGATCTGGGGACCCGCTACCTGAGCTGGGCCGAACAGCAACCTTCCGACCGCAAGCTTCAGGACCACCGGAGCCGGGCTGCGGGCATGGTGGCCGAAACGATGAGCTCACCAGCGTCGACACCGCCATCGCCCCCTTCCGCCTCTCCGAAGCCCTCATCCCCCCAACGGTTGCGCAAGGCACTGGACGCCGCATGGGCGGGTTTCCGACAGCAGATCAAGGCGCCGAAGCCCGGCACTTTCGCGGCGCTCCGCGGCGCCTACGAACGAATGTCGAATGATCTGAAGACCCGGCCGTTCGACGAAGCCCAGGCGCTGGAAGTCCGACGGTTTGCCGTGGACTACGGGAATCGCCAAGGCGACAAGGCGCCCAGGGACGAGGTCCAGCACCAGAAGCGCAGACTCGCCGCCAACTACGTCGCGGCGATCGACGCAAGGATCGCCAAGGACCGGCTTCAGCGCCAACTGGACCTCGATACCGCCTGTGACCAGGTCAATTCCCCGGACCTGCGCGTGCGGACCGCCGATCGGCAGAAGCACGCGGCCGGCCTGATCCGGAACCTGCCGTCGCTGAATGGGGCCCACGACGGCACGTCCGATCGCCGGATCGTCCGTGCGGACGGGACACCCCAGTACCGCTTCGTGCCCATGCCGACCCGCCAGGCCGCCGACCATCAGGACATCGGACCTCAGCACGCCGTGCTGGCGTCTATCCTGCACCGGGACCTGCTCGAGAACATCGGAGTGAACTTGCGCTTCCCGTGCGCGACGACGGCGATGCTCGAAGGCATGCCCGGCGTCCTCGTGGACCATCTCGACCTGCCGTCGCCCGAGGACGTCGGCAAGGCATCGGCCCTGGATCTCCAGGCGGCGGTCGTGGCGCAATGGGTGCTGGGCCGTCCGAAAGCCGGGTGGGGCGATGTGGAGGTCGATCGGTCGGGGCACTTGCGTCCTCGGGACCTGCCACTGGCGGCCCTTTCACCTCGGGACATCGCCGATCGGGCGCTGTCGAAGTGGGATGGGGATCGGTCGTCGCTGTCCGGGATGTTCTTCGATCCCGCAAGCGGCGATCCGATTCCCGGGCTGCATGTGGCCGTGGACAGCGAGCTGTCGAAGCGGCTCCTCGAGCTCGACCTCGACGCCCTGACGACGCGGATGCGCCTCGCGCAGGACGCCATCGACCTCAAGACCGCGGTGAATGGCGTGAAAGCGGGGCAGGCGCAGCGTCATTACGTGGCGTCGCATTCAGACGCCGTCGGCCGTCTGCTCGAACCGCTGCGTGCGCTTCAGGCGGCCTTGAAGGCAGGACCGGATCTGCCCCTGGCCATGGTCCTGGTCGACGCGGCGGAAGCGCTGTCCCACTCCGGTCACGCGTGAGCAACGATGGGCGCTCTTGCGCCGGGCATCCCGCTTGCTGATCCGTCGACTGCCGCCGCCCCGCCCGGGGCGGCTCCTCGACGGAGAAGCCGATGAACAAGAAGATGCCCGCGTCTGCGCACCCGACCTTGCGCCCTTCCCCCTGCGTTCGCCGGATCGCCCACGCGACGGCCGTGGCCTCGGCGTTGATCGCCCTGGCCGGCGGCGCGCGGGTGGTGTTCGCGCTCGAAGCGCAACCCGCGACCCCGCCCGGCTACGGTCCCAACCCGACGCTGCCCGAGCCGCAGAAGGCGCTGCTTCCGACGATCAACGTCGCCAAGGCGGTCGGCTGGCCCGCGGGCGCCAAGCCGCAGGCCGCGGCCGGGCTGGCGGTGACGCGCTTCGCCGACAAGCTCGACCACCCGCGCTGGGTCTACGTGCTGCCCAACGGCGACGTGCTGATCGCCGAGACCAACGCCCCGGTGCGCCCCGACGACGGTAAGGGCCCCAAGGCCTGGATCACCAAGCAGTTCCAGAAGAAGGCCGGCGCCACGCCCAAGAGCGCCAACCGCATCACCCTGCTGCGCGACACCGACGGCGACGGCGTCGCGGACCAGCGCTTCGCGTTCGCGGAAGGGCTGAACTCGCCGTTCGGCATGGCGCTGGTCGGCAACAGCTTCTACGTGGCCAACACCGACGCCGTCGTGCGTTTCCCCTACGCGACCGGCCAGACCAAACTCGCCGGCAAGCCGACCAAGGTGGCGGACCTGCCCGGCGGTTCGATCAACCACCACTGGACCAAGAGCCTGGTCGCGAACGCTGAAGGCACCAAGCTCTACGCCGGCATCGGCTCCAACAGCAACGTCGCCGAGAACGGCATCGAGAACGAACAGCGCCGCGCCGCGATCCTCGAGATCGACCTGCAGAGCGGCTCGACGCGCGTGTTCGCCTCCGGCCTGCGCAACCCGGTCGGTCTCGCGTGGGAGCCCACGAGCAAGGCGCTGTGGGTCGCGGTGAACGAGCGCGACGAGCTCGGCGACGACCTGGTGCCGGACTACATCACCTCGGTGCAGGACGGCGGTTTCTACGGCTGGCCGTACAGCTGGTACGGCAGACACGTCGACGAACGCGTCAAGCCGCAGCGGCCCGAACTGGTGGAGAAGGCGCTGGTGCCAGACTTCGCGGTGGGCGCACACACGGCGTCGCTGGGGCTGGCCTCGGCGGACGGCAACAAGCTGACGCAGGACTTCGCGCACGGCATGTTCATCGGCCAGCACGGCTCGTGGAATCGCAAGGTGCC
This sequence comes from Roseateles sp., assembly GCF_036486225.1. Classification (GTDB taxonomy): domain Bacteria; phylum Pseudomonadota; class Gammaproteobacteria; order Burkholderiales; family Burkholderiaceae_C; genus Roseateles. The sequence continues at coordinate 9,373 of NZ_DASVNZ010000198.1, forward strand.
GGCGGGCTACAAGGTCGTGTTCGTGCCCTTCGTCGGCGCCAAGCCCAGCGGCCTGCCGATCGACGTGGTGACGGGCTTCCTCGACGCCCAGGGCCAGGCGATGGGCCGCCCGGTCGGCGTCGCGCTGGACCGCCAGGGCGCCCTGCTGGTGGCGGACGACGTGGGCAACGTGATCTGGCGCGTCACCGCGACCGGTGCCGCAGGACCGCAGGCGGCCTTCCCCGCGGCGGCCGGCGCGGCCAGCACGCCGGCCTCGCGCTGACAGGGATCCCGACTGTCCGGCGGTTCAGGCGGATGCTGTGAACCCCGGACGGTTGTCATCGGACACAGCAGGATTGCCCCGCGACGACCCGTCCGGGTTGGCGGCAGGCGAGGAGGTGCGTCTTCGATGCCACAGTCCCTTCGTCCCGTCCTGCATTCCGATGACGCCTATGTGGCCTCCCCGACGCCGATGTCGCCGCCCACCCGCGCTCGCCTGGACACGGATCAGCAGCGTTTCGTCGATCGGGTGCTCTCCCGTTTGACGACGGTTCGGCAGACCGTTCGCGACCACTGGGTGACCAGCAAGCCGGCGCCCTTGCGCTCCAAGACGGTTGACTTCTCGGAGGTCGACGCGCTTCATCGCCGCTGGGTCCAGCAGAACCGGCCCGCCCACGGGGAAGCGGCGAACCGCTTCCATCGCCGGGCGATGGATTTCCTCTTCAACAACGACCGGGAACGACAGACGCGCAAGCTTGAAAGGGACCGGGATCGCACGCGCGACCTGCTGGGAGAGCTGCGCGACGCGCGCTCGCGGGAACACCGGTCACGCTCGACCTCCGCCCGGCACGGAAATCTGGCGACGTTGCTGGCGGCGTGTTTCCCTTGCCTCAGTCGACGACCGGCCAGACGACGCGCCGAGGCGTCGATCCGCCGTCGCTATGCGCAGGGTGGGCCCGGGAACGCCTGATGTTTGGTATGGCAATATAGTTCTATATTCTTTGAATATGGCACTTTATTTCCAATTCCCTTGACGCAGGATTAGCAATAAAGTACCTTTTCAGGACGAATTGGAACTTTATTGCCATGACCATGCCTCCCATCACACTCCCAGATATCGCCGAAACGCTGCGGGAAGCAGCCCGTCGCAATGGTCTGACGCAGGCGCGCCTGGCCGAAGTGGCTGGCATCTCCCCCCGAACACTCAGCCACGTGCTGAGCGGCCAGGAGGACTTCCGGTTAACGACGCTCATGGCCCTCGCAGAGCGTCTGGGACTGGCGATCCTGGTGGTGCCGAAAGGGGTTGCGGCTGCAGTAGCGGCAGGCGACACCATCGGCCCTCCGGTTCGCTCCGTCATCACGGAAGCGTTGGAAGCCGCTCATGCGCGTCGTGAGTTGCGCGCCGGCAAGGGGCGCGGATGAACGTCAAGGCTTTGGCGATCCATCTTGGCGAACTGCGCGTCGGCGTACTGTTCCAGTACGCCCTGTCCGAAGACGTCGTGACCAACCGGTTTGTCGTCGATGAGGGCCTGCTGGCAAGCTCAGGCTCGGCGCTACCGATGCTCTCGCTGTCCATGCATGCCGCCACATCGCAAGAACAGACAAGGCTCTGGCGTGACATCCAGTCGATGAGTTTCAACGGCCGCCGCTCGTCGAGGAGTGACTGGCTGCTGCCGGCCTTCTTCCAGAACCTTCTGCCGGAAGGCGTGTTCCGCGACCACGTGGCGGCCCTGCGCAATTGCGCACCGACCGATCACTTCGAAATGCTGGCTGCCTGCGGCAAGGACCTGCCCGGGAATGTGTATGCACTGCCGGTCGAACTGTCACGGGATGAACTCGCGCGCTACGTGACACAAGGGCAGGACGCGCTCGAGATGTCCGTGACCGCCCAGCCGCTCGACGAAGGCGTCTCGCTGTCGGGCGTGCAACCCAAGCTGGGCGTCGTCCGGGATGGCGCGCGCTACGTTGCCCGGACAAAGGACCATGACACGCACATCATCGCCAAGCTGCCGGTGATCGCGCAGCCACTGCTGCCAGAGGTCGAGGAACTCACGTTGCGGCTGGCTCGCGCCGCTGGCGTCGATGCCTGCGAAGCCACGCTGGAACCGTTGGAACGCCTGGGCCTGCCACACGACTACGATCTGGGCGACGCGACGGTCAACACGAACTTCCTGGCGGTGACGCGCTTCGATCGGTCACCTCGAGGACGCATTCACGTGGAGGACTTCGGTCAGGTCCTGGGACGCATGCCGGAGGACAAGTACGGCCGCGGCCCGGATGGACGGACCATCACCTATGTCGACATCGCGCTGGCGCTGATGACGCAACCCGCCATGGGGGAAGCTGCAGTGCATGAACTGCTCAGGCGGCTGGTCGTCAACGAGATGATCGGCAACCCCGACATGCACCTCAAGAACATCGGCGTGCGCTACCTCGACGGCATCACGCCCACGCTGTCCCCGGCCTACGATCTCGTGGCGTACTCGGTCTATCACCGGATCCGCGGACACGCGCTGATGACGGTGCCGGAGAGCATCGCGCCACGTCGAGGCGAACTGCGCGACGCCAGTCCCGCCGACCGGCAGGCGATCCGCCCCGCGCTGCTCAAGTCGTTCTGCGTGGAAGCAGGCATTCCGATCAAGCCCGCCGAGACGGTGGTCTCTCATTGCGTGAAAGCGGCCTACGCCGCATGGCCAGCGATGATCGAGGCGTCAGCGCTTCTCCCTCACCAGAAGCAGCGCCTGATGGCGTACTTCCTGGCACACGATCTGGTCGCCTCGCTGGCGCGCCGCGCCGAACGTGCGGCTGCGCGATCGGTGGCAGCGCACGTGTCGGCCCCACAGACTCTGTCGCCCTCCGACGCCACCGGAGGCTGATCTGGCAGGCTGGTCGACGCTCACGCGTCCTGCTGACGCTCGTACTCCGAGCTCTCCTGGCTGAGCTCGTCGCGCCACTGGCGGTCGAGCTCGTCGCGGCGGCGGCGCAGCGCGCTGGACAGCGCGCGCCAGTCCACCGACGACGCATGCGTCAGGCGCGGCAGGATGCCCTGCTCCACGTCCTGCGCGTGGTGGCCGACGTAGCGGCCGAGCACGCCGACCAGCGGCGCGAATTGCGCGTCGTCCGCGCGCATGCGGCGCAGCTGCGACATCAGGATGCGCACCACCAGGTGCTCGATCTCCGCCTCGTTGATCAGGCGACGCTCGACGGCGCCGATCTCCGGGCACTTGCGCACCGCCGGGTAGAACAGCTCTTCCTCCAGCGTCGCATGCACGGTCAGCAGCGCGCAGGTGCGGCGCACCAGCGCCTCGCAGGATTCGTGGTCCCCCAGCGCCCAGAGCCGGTCGAACTGATGGAAGGCGTGCTGCGCGCGCTGGTGGTCGTCCACCAGCAGCGCCACGACCTCGTCGCGCGCCATCAGGTCCGCGCGGAAGTCGGTCTGCGGCAGGACGTGCGATCTCATGCGGGTTCTCCTTGCGGAACGCCCTCGTCGAGGTGCTGACGCGCCGGCGCGGCGTGGTCGTCGTGATAACGCTTCGGGCCGTCCGGATGCACGCCGGGGTCGTCCGGATGCTCGTGCGGCGCCTGGTCGGGTCCGGGTGCGGGCGGCTCGGCGGGACGCGCCTCGTCGGCGCGTCGCGGCTGATCGGGCTTCGGTGAGGCCGCCCGCACAGGCAGGCGGGGCATCTCGAGGGCCAGGTCGTTCATGAGGCGGGCCTCCTGGGGGTGGTCTTGGGGTCCTGGGGTCCTGGGGACATCGGGGGACGCATGACCTTGTCGGGCAAACGCGGTGCCGCCCTCGGACCCGGGCGCGGGTCGGCTTGTGCAGCGCTTGCCGACAGAACTCCCGGCTCACCTCGGGCGCGCCGCTTGCAATGGCCCGCGCATCGACCTAGGAACGCCATGTACCAACTGCCCCTGCCCTTCGAGGCCCACACGGTGCCGCCGAGCCCGCCGCATCCGAACGAGGTCCCCGCCGTGCCGCCGCCGCCGCACGGCCCGACGCCGGAGCCCGGCGACAACCCGCCCGGCATCATCGATCCGCCCATTCCCGGCGAAAACCCGATCCCCGTGCGCGAGCCGCCCTACATGCCGCCGCCGACGGCCGTGAACTGAGGCCCTCCTGGCGGCCCCGGGCCGCGCGGGCGCCTGTCGACCCGCACCGGCCTTGGGCGGCACGGCGATTGCCATTCACAGGGGCTTGTTTCCCTCTGTCACAGGAGTCGCCTTTGAATGCATTGCTGCTCCCGGCGCTGCGCCGGGCATGCGCCGACGGCGTATTGGCCAGCCTGTTCTCAGGACTGGCGCTGTTGCGCGGCAGCCGGTCCGACCATGCCCATCTGGTCGGCCGTTCCGAGTACCGCGTCGGCCGTCCGCCGCTCAAGACCTCCGCCGCCGACATTGCGCTGCATGCGGCCACCGGCCTGGTGTGGGGCGCGCTCTACGACCGGCTGCGCGCGATGCGCCGCCGGCCCACGCGCGGCAACGCGGTCACCGACGCGCTGCTGCTGACGGCGGTCGCCGTCGGCGTCGACCGCGTCGTGACGCCCAGCGTGCTGACACCCGGCGCCGACAAGCGCGCCACGGCCTCGGGCACGCGGCCACCGTCCGTCACCAGCCTGCTGCTCGTCTACGGCGCCTTCGCGGCCGGGCTGGCGCTGGGCGGCATGCATGCGCTCAAGCGCCACCCCGCGTATCCGGCGCATCCGGCCGACGTCGAGTTCGACTTCGACGAGGACGGCGCATGAAGTCGCTGCATCTCCAGATCCGCTTCCTCGTCCCGCTGCTGATCACCCTCACCCTCGCGGCGCTGCTGGCGCTGCCGCTGCTGGACCGCATGACGCTGCGCTGGTTCTCGCGCGACCTGAGCTTGCGCGGCGCGATGGTCGCGAAGACCCTGTCCGTCGCGATCAGCGACATCGACCCCAGCGCCCAGCGCGAACGCCTGCGCAATCTGCTGGAGCGCGGCGTGCTCGACGAGCGTCTCGTCGGCATCGCGCTCTGCGCGCCCGACGGCACGCAGGTCATGAGCACCAAGGGCTTCCCGGGTTCGCTCAGCTGCAAGGAGGCCGAGGCCAGCGCCGCGCTGAAGGACCCCCGGCTGGAACTGACCAGCGGCGCCGTGCACATCGGCGTGTTCCCGGTCAATCCGGCGCAGCCCGACGCCGAGCGCCTCGTGCTGCTGCACGACCTCAGCCTGCCCGACCGGCGCAGCCTGGACACGCGGCGCTACATGATCATCTTCATCACCGTGCTGGGCCTGGCGATCGCCGGCATCACGATGATCGTGGCGCAGCTGAGCTGGCGCGGCTGGGTCTCCGGCATGCGCGCCATCCTGCGCGGCGAGGGCCTGGTGCGGCCGCTGCTCAACACCGGCGGCTTCCGCGGCGGACCGGAGTCGGCGCCGCCCGAGCTGCAGCCGCTGGAGGTCGAGATCCGCCAGCACATCCGCGAGCTCGAGGACAACCTCTACCGCGAGCACGGCCCGCTCACGCCCTGGGATCCCGAGCGGCTGCGCAGCCTGCTGCGCACGCAGCTGCGCGGCGACCAGGTGATCGTGGTCTCCAACCGCGAGCCCTACATCCATCAACGCGGTCCGGACGGCATTTCGGTGAGCCGCCCTGCCAGCGGTCTGGTGACGGCGGTCGAGCCGGTGATGCGCGCCTGCTCCGGCACCTGGATCGCGCACGGCAGCGGCAGCGCGGACCGGGACGTCGTCGACGCGCACGACCGCGTCGCGGTGCCGCCGGACACGCAGGACTACCTGCTGCGCCGCGTCTGGCTGAGCGAGGAGGAAGAGCGCGGCTACTACCAGGGCTTCGCCAATGAAGGCCTCTGGCCGCTGTGCCACGTGGCGCACGTGCGGCCGGTGTTCCGCGAGTCGGACTGGGCGCAGTACAAGGCCGTGAACCAGCGCTTCGCCGACGCGGTCGTCGCCGAGGCCCGCGGCGACGATCCGGTGGTGCTGGTGCAGGACTACCACTTCGCGTTGCTGCCCGCCATGGTCCGCGAGAAGCTGCCCAAGGCGACCATCATCACCTTCTGGCACATCCCCTGGCCCAACCCGGAGTCCTTCGGCATCTGCCCGTGGCGTCGCGAGTTGCTGCAAGGCATGCTGGGCAGCACCATCCTGGGCTTCCACACCCGCTTCCACTGCAAGAACTTCACCGAGACGGTGGACCGCTACCTCGAGGCGCGCATCGAGCACGAGCATTCGACCATCAGCTACCAGGACGAGCCGACGCTGGTGCAGAGTTATCCGATCTCGATCGCGTGGCCCACCGACGAGGAGCGCGCCGGCTGGCTGTCCCCGGCGGACGCACGCGCCTCGGTGTTCGAGCGGCTCAAGCTCGCGCCCGACACGGTGCTGGCCGTCGGCGTGGACCGCTTCGACTACACCAAGGGCATCCTGGAGCGGCTGCACGCGGTGGAGCGCCTGCTGGAGAAGCATCCGCAGTGGCAGGGCCGCTTCGTGCTCGTGCAGGTGGCGGCGCCGACGCGCAACGCGCTGGAGGAATACCGCGAATTCCAGGACCGCATCCACCGCGTCACCGAGCGCATCAACCTGCGCTTCGGCGACGCCGGCTACAAGCCGGTCGTGCTCCTGGCCGAGCACCACGACCATGCGGCGCTGATGACGCTCTACCGCGCCGCGCACATGTGCGTGGTGACCAGCCTGCATGACGGCATGAACCTGGTCTCCAAGGAGTTCATCGCCGCCCGCGACGACGATCAGGGCGTGCTGATCCTCAGCCGCTTCGCCGGCGCGGCGCGCGAGCTGCAGGAGGCGCTGGTCATCAACCCGTACCACGTGGAAGAGACCACCGACGCCCTGCATCGCGCCGCGCTCATGCCGCTGCAGGAGCAGCGCGAGCGCATGGCCAGCCTGCGCATGACGGTGCGCGAGTTCAACGTCTACCGCTGGGCCGGCCGCATGCTGACCGACGCGGGCCAATGGCGGCTGCGCGAGCGCATCACGCGGCGTGTGCAGCGGCGTTCACGGGAATCCGGAGAGGAGGCGTTGACGCCATGATGCCGGTGCGATATCTGCTCGACGCGGAGGGCCGCGCCGCGGTCGCCCGCCTCATGACACGCCGACCGCTGCTGGGCTTCGACTTCGACGGGACGCTGGCGCCCATCGTCATGCATCCCGACGAGGCGCGACTGCCCGAGCCCACGGCCAAGCTGCTGGAACGGCTGGCCGCGCGGCTGCCGGTCGCGGTGGTCAGCGGCCGGCAGGTGCTGGACGTGCGGCACCGGCTCGGTTTCAAGCCCACGCACATCGTCGGCAACCACGGTGCGGAGGACGAGTTCGACGGGCCTGATCCGCACGTGGTGATGACACTGGGCACCTTCAGGGAACGCATGCTGCGGATGGAGCCGCATCTCAACCAGGCGGGCGCGACGATCGAGGACAAGGGCGCGTCCATCGCGATCCATTACCGCATGGCGAAGGATCCGGTGGCCGCGCGCCACGCGATCGCCGTGCTTGTCGCGGATCTGCCGGCGGGCGTCATCACCGAACCGGGCAAGCGCGTGGTCAACGTGCTCGTTGAAGGCGCTCCGGACAAGGGTGACGCGATGACGCGCCTCACGGCGCGTTACGGCGCCGATGCGGGCTTCTACGTCGGCGACGACACCAATGACGAGCCGGCTTTCCAGCGTGCCGGCGCCGACTGGGTGACGGTGCGCGTGGGTCCGAGGCTCGATCACAGCCATGCGAGGTACTACCTCAACGAGCAGGCGGAGATCGACGAAGTCCTCCGCCTCATGCTGGAACACCTCGGTGATTCGGGAGAGGGGCGACCGGGTCCCCTTTTCGGAACTTAAGGAGGGATTGCCGGCTCCGCCGGCGGAGGGACTTCGCTCGGACTCAAACAGTCCTGAGGACTGTTTGTGCCTAGCGAAGGCCTGGGGCCTCTGGCCCCAGGCATGGAGAAAAGGGGACCCGGTTGCCCCGAGCTGCGCTCGGTTCAAGCAGGGTCTCAGCACTTCCACCGCCGCTGGCCCTCACCCCGCCCTCTCCCGCAAGCGGGAGAGGGAGTCATACCGGAGTCCTTCAAGGGGTCCTTCAAGGGGCTGGTGATGGCGGCAGCGACGGTTTGAGCACTGGCGCTGCGGGCGCGGGGATGTCCTCCACCAGCGCGCGCACGCGAGGCAGCGACTGCGGATGCGTCTTCTGCAGCCAGGCGATCAGGCCTTCGCGCAGTTCGCAGCGCAGGTCGAAGGCCTTGCCCGAATCCTTCGCGCTGACGAGCACGCGGATCTGCATCGTGCGTTCGGTGGTTTCCACGACCTGGACGCCGCACACGCGGCCGTCCCAGTGGGCCGAGCCCTTGCACATGATGGTGGCCTTCTCGCGCAGCTCGTTGACCGGGAGCGTGAAATCGACCCACAGCATCACCGTGCCGAGGATGCTGGAGCTGGTGCGGGTCCAGTTCTGGAACGGGTTCTCGATGAACCATTGGAGCGGGATGACCAGCCGCCGCTCGTCCCAGATCTTGAGCACGACGTAGGTCGAGGTGATCTCCTCCACCCGGCCCCATTCGCCCTGGATGATGAGCACGTCGTCGAGCCGGATCGGCTGCGCCATCGCGATCTGCAGGCCCGCGAGCAGGTTGCCGAACACGGACTTCGCCGCCAGGCCGAACACCAGTCCGGCGATGCCCGCCGAGGCCAGCAGGCTGGCGCCGACCTGCTTGGCGCGTGGGAAGGTCATCAGGATGAAGGCCAGCGCGGTCAGCATCACCGCGCCCTTGGCCACGCGCGCCAGCACCTTGGTCTGGGTCTGGATGCGGCGCGCGGCGAGGTTGTCCTCGACGTCCGCCGGATTCAGCAGCGCCACGCCGTTCGCCACGCCGGTGATCGCGCCGGCCGCCACCGCTGCGATCGCGACGATGCACAGCACGCCCAGCAGATGCTGAACGCCGCCGATGCCCGGCATCGTGTCGGGCACGCCCTGCGCGGCGATCAGCAGCCCGATGATGGGGAGCGCCCATCGCACCGGGTTGTCAATGCGCTGCACCACCGAGCTCAGCAGCGGCGAGAAGCGCGCCAGGCGCCGCGCGATCGGCCGCAGGATGGCGTGCAGCAGCAGCGCGCCGGCGACGATCACCAGCGCGCCGAGCAACAGCTGACCCCAGAGCATGAGGTCGGTATCGAGGATCGCGAAGCGAGATTTCCAGGTCTGCATGGCGCCGGGCGGGCAAGCGCCGTTCCGGCGCTGCACCGCATAACGCAGGAATCGCCCCCGTGTCTCCACGATCGCGGGTGACCCGATTGCCTTGACGGGACATGTCAATGAACCAGGAGCCCGCCATGGCCAGCACCGCTGCCCCCAAGTCCGATCGCCCCACGCAGACCGCAGGCGCGCGCCCCCTGCTCGACAAGGCCCCCGTCGCGCCCGGCCATGTCGAGCCCGACGCCGCACCGACCCACAACGACGATGCGCAGCTGCCGCATGAACGCGATCAGAGCGTCGGCGGCGATTCGACCGGCAGCATGGGCTCAGGCGCGGCCGGCGAGGACCAGCGTGCGGTCATCGGCCAGGCCCATGAGGACCTCAAGCAGGGCCAGGTCGACACTGATCTGCGATCGACGCCGGGTCTCGACGCCGAGCAGCGCGATCATCTGGTCAAGGACGCGAAGCCGTCCGGTCCAGCGAAGGCGCCTTCCGGTCGCTGAAGTCCGAGGGTGGCCAGGCGACGCCGTGCGCATCGAACCAGGACGACGGCATCGACGGCGCCGTCGGCTCCAGCGGCACATCGTCGTCGTTGAAGGAGGCGTTGGCGGCGTCCACCGAACGGATCATCAGCCTCGCCTGGAGGTGCGGCCGCGGGCAACGCTCGTCGAGTGACAGGAACGCCCGGTAGTCATGGCCCAGATTCGCTGCGGTAATGCCGGTGGCGCCCTTGACGTTGTTGCTCAGGTCCTTGCGCATCAGGTCCCGCCACTGGTCAAACTTGAAGCGGCAGTCCTCCCAGCACTGTCGCCAGTCACCCTCCGATTCATTCCGACGTTCGGTGGCGAGGCGGCACAGCCGATCGATGTCCGGCAGCACCTCGGTGTATCGGACATGGTCCTGATAGGTCACATCCAGCGCACCGCCCGCATCATCGTTGCGCCTGCTGTTGATCGGATCCGCATCCGCGCTCACCGCTTGATGCGGCCCCGCGAAGCGCATCGGGAACGCGTTGTTGTACATGGTTCGCTCGCCGTCCACATCTGGCCGCCTCCGGAGGGGAAACAGCATCAGGCAGCATGAGTTCTCCCGCGCAGCCGCAAGTTCCCGCAGCCCCAATGAAAACGAGGCCTCATGGGGCCTCGTCCTTGTCTCCATCGCGCCTCGGGAAAATGTTTCGTCAGCTGTGCTGTCTGCGCCGTTCGACGGCGTCGATGCGCAGCATCTGGCGGTACTTGGTCACCGTGCGGCGAGCCACCACCAGGCCCTGGCGGGCGAGCTGACGGGTGATCTCGGCGTCGGACAGCGGGTTCTCCGCGCGCTCGGCCTCGATGATGTCCTTGATCAGTCCGCGGATCGCCGTGCCCGAGCACGCGCTGCCGTTGCTGCTCACGATCGCGCGCGAGAAGAAGTACTTCAGCTCATACACGCCGCTGGGCGTCGCGAGGTACTTGTTGTTGGTCACGCGCGAGACCGTCGACTCGTGGATGCCGACCTCGTCGGCGATCTCCTTGAGGCCCAGCGGCTTCATCGCCATCGCGCCGAACTCGAGGAAATGGCGCTGCCGCTTCACGATCGCGTTGGCCACGTCCAGGATGGTCGAGAAGCGCTGCTCGATGTTGCGCATCGTCCAGCGCGCTTCCTGCAGGTGGTTGGCCATCTCCGCATGGCCCTGCTGGCGGTGGCGCTGGAACAGCTCGGCGTACACCTGGTTCATCCGCACCTTCGGGATCACCGCCGGATTCAGCTGCACGCGCCACTGGCCGCGCACCTTGGTCGTCAGCACGTCCGGCACGATGTAGGCGGCCTGCGTCGTCTCGTAGCGCCAGCCCGGCCGCGGGTCGAAGCGGCGCAGCTTCAGGCACACGGACTCGGCTTCCGCCACGCTCACGTCCAGCAGTTGCGCCAGCGACGGGATGTCGCGCGAGGCCAGCAGGTTCAAGTGCTGCGAGATGATGCGCTCGGCCAGCAGCCGGCTGCGCGTGTCCTCGATCTTGGGCAGCTGCAGCAGCAGGCATTCGGCAACGCTGCGCGCGCCCACGCCCAGCGGATCCAGCGCCTGCACGCGCTTGAGCGCGATCTGCATCTCGTCGATGCCCACCGGCGGCTGCATCTGGGCCACCACCGCCAGCTCCTCCAGCGAGCTCCGCAGGTAGCCGTCGTCGTCGACCGACTCGGCCACGATCGTCGCCAGCACCAGGTCGCGCGGCGACAGCCGCAGCACGTTGAGCTGGCTGCGCAGGTGTTCGCGCAGGCAGGTCTGGGCGGCGGTCATCTCCAGCGCGCTGAGTTCGCCGTCCTCGGCGCGGCGCATCGAGCCGGAGCTCTCGGCGCGCCAGATCTCGCGGTCGTCCGGGAAGGGTTCCGGCGCGTCCGACATCACCGGCGACGGCGCGACCGGCATCTCCGCCTCGAGCGGCGACGAATCATCGGACGACTCGGTCACTTCCAGGAAGGGGTTGCGCCCCAGCATGTCGGTGACCATGGTGGTGAAGTCCAGCGAGGACATCTGCAGCAGCCGCACGGCGTGCTGGAGCCGAGGCGACAGCGTCTGCGTCTGCCGGTGCTCGTGCCTGAGTTCCATTGCTCCCACTTGTGAGACTCCTGTCCGGTAGAGGGTGAGGCTGCCGACAACCGGATCCGGAGAGTCCCCGCCGATGAGGACGGGAACGGGTTGTAGGCAGTGCCGGCGAACCGGCCTGATGGAGCCATCAGCGCAAGGACCATGCCACCTCGCGGCGGCGTTTTCATATCGCGGAGCGCGCGTCATTCGGCGTGCCTGCCCGAGGGCCGCAATCCCTGTAGGCACGGGGCCTGCCGGGCAGCAGGCGCATCGACCTCCGACGAACCGGATTGCCTCTCGATGCCACCGCGCGGGTTCGCCCATCGTTCGCGAAGCCCGCAGCGCCCCTCGATCCCCGCAAGGCTTTCGGCACCTTTTACCGAGCGCCGGTCTCCGCACGCCCCTCATCGGAAGTCCCAGGCTCCCGATGGGGCCGGAATGAGGCTGGGGGTTCGCGGACGCGATGCCCCCTGCCTCGTGGAGTGCCCGCGCTTGGCCAAGCGGAGTCGAGGCCTCCCGACCAGCGCCAAAAGCCGTAACTCGCTGTACCTCGCCCGCGAGCACCTGGTGGTACCGCTCCCTCCTGGCCCGACCCTTGCTTCAAGAGCCTGCCCGGTCCCCTCTCCCGTCATCCTTACCATCTTGCGCCCCTCCGCCCTGCCCCCGACCACGATGCGCCGCTGGGCGACGCGAGGCCTGCTCTTGATTGCGCTGGTCTTCCTGCTGAAGGAGGCCAGTGCCATCGTGCTGCCGGTGCTGGTGGCTTTGATCCTGACCTTCGTGCTGGCCCCCGCGGTGCGCACGATGCGGCACCACGGCATTCCGGAATCGGTGAGCGCCGCGATGCTGGTGACGACGGTGGTGGGCTGCACGGTACTGAGCGCGGCGCTGCTGGTGGATCCGCTGGCGCAGTGGTGGCAGCGTGCGCCGGTGGCGGTGTCGCAGGCCTTGAACCAGGTGGACCGGTGGCGCGCGGCGATCCCGGGTTTCGGACCGCCGCAGGAGCGCCGGAGCTCAAGCCGCGCCGCGGCGCCCCCGCCGCCCGCCGACCCGGTGCGCGAGCGCATCGCCAGCGAAAGCGTCGCGTTGACGGCGCAGGCCCTGGGCATCGGACTGAAGTTCCTGGTGTCCACGGCCGCAACCACCATCCTGCTGTACTTCCTGCTCGCGTCCGAACACTGGGTGCTGTCACGTTGTATCGAGCTGCTGCCGCATCGGCCGCGCCTGCGCGCCGTCGTCCTCGGCGGCCTGCGCGCCGCGCAGCGCGACATCTCGCGCTACGTCGGCTCCGTCAGCGTGATCAACATCGGCGTCGGCCTGGTGGTGTCGGGCACGATGTGGTTCGTGGACCTGCCCAACCCCGGCTTCTGGGGCGCGCTGGCCGCGCTGTTCAACTTCATCCCCTACCTCGGCCCGCTGATCATGTGCGGGCTGCTGCTGGCGGCGTCGCTGGCCGCCTCGCTCGGCGACGCGGGCTTCGCCGCGCTGGCCGCGCCGGTGCTCTCCTACCTCTGCATCCACGCGATCGAATCGAACTTCGTGACCCCGATGGTGATCGGCAAGCGCCTGTCGATGAATCCGCTGTCGGTGCTGCTGTCGGTGATGTTCTGGGGCTGGCTGTGGGGCGTCGCCGGCGCGGTGCTGGCCGTGCCGCTGCTGATCTGCCTGCGCAGCATCAGCCAGCGCAACCGTCGGATGCGCCCGGTGGCGGTCTATCTGCGCGGCAGCGACCGTCCCTGCACGCCACTGAGCACCCTGCTGCGGCCGCCCCGACTCCCCTACCCGCACCCGTCTGCGCACCCTTCTCCGCACCTGCAACCGACGACGTCCCTGCCCGTGCCTGTTCCCACGCCCTTAGCCGACGATGCCGCCCCCGTGGTCGCCCGTCCGAACGCCCTTGAACAGCACCACCCATAATCTGCCGCCGCGACACTCGCGCCTCGGCGCCCGCGTCCGCGCCGCCGGCCCCTGGCCGCGGTGGCCCGTTCGTTCCTCCGCCACTTCGCCCATGCCCCTGCCGATCCGTTCCCGCCTGCTCGTGCTCGTCCTGTCCGTGATGCTGCCGGGCATCATCGCGGCGCTGTGGGTCAGCTGGCAGACCTGGAGCGACGAGCGCGACGCCACCGTGCGCCACATACGGGACAGCACACGCGCGCTGTCCATGGTCGTGGACAAGGAACTGGCGCGTCGCGCCGGCATCGCGCGGGTGCTGTCGCTGTCGCAGATCCTGGACGCGTCGCCGCAGATCCCGCCGGACGACCTGGCGATGCTGGAGCTGCAGTCGCGTCGCGCGATGCAGGGGCTGTCCGGCTGGGTGGAGCTCAACGCGCCGGACCGGACGCTGTTCAGCACCCGGCTCGCGCCGGGCCGCGTGCCAGAAGCGGCGGTCATGCCGCCCGTGGCGGCGGCCTCGGCGGCGCCCTTGTCCCCGTTCCCGCAGGCTTCCCCGCCGTCGCCGCTGGTCGCGACCGGCCCGAACGGCGGTAGCACCAGTACGACCGGTCCGACAGGTACGACCGGTACGGCCGCCGCGGCGACCTCGCCACCGGGCCTGCCGACGACCGCCGCCTCGCGCCCGGTGCTGGTCCGCGAAGGCGTGCCGCTGGCCGAGCAGGCCGTCATGGGCGACCTCGCGCCCGACCCCGCCACCGGCCAGTTGCGGGCGCAGATCATCCAGCCGATCGAACGCGGCGGCCATGTCTGGCTGAACATGAGCATCACCGTGCTGCCGCAGGAACTGCAGCAGATCATCGACGGGCAGCGCCTGCCGCCGGACTGGACCGCGACCATCATGGACGGCCACGGCACGGTCGTGGCGCGGCACCCGGGCGGCATCAGCTATGCCGGGCGACCCGGCACCGACGACCTCAAGCGCCTGATGGCCACGCGCGACGAGGCGCAGTTCGACTCGGTCAACCTGGACGGGCGGCCGGTCGTCGGCTACTTCAGCAAGTCGCCGCAGGGCTGGACGGTCGTGACCGCGGTGCCGCGCGACGGCGGCCCCGGCGGATTCGGCGGTTTCGGCGCGCGCGCCGCGCTGCAGCCGATCGCGATCGGCGCGCTGCTGCTGGTGCTGGTCGGCATGTTCGGTGCGTTGTGGATCAGCCGGCGCATCTCCGGGCCGATCCATGCGCTCAACGAGATCGCCAACGAGCTGCGCGCCGGCGAGCCGGTGCGCGCGCGCAAGACCGGCATGGTCGAGTGCGACGAGGTCGCGCTGGCGCTCGAGGACGCGAGCGCCGCGATCCACCAGGGGCGCTACGAGCTCGAGGAACGCGTCAACGAGGCCATCGACCGCACGCGCGAGGCCGAGCAGCTCAGCTCGCGCTCGCAGCGCACGGCCGCGCTGGGCCGGCTGACCGGCGGCGTCGCGCACGACTTCAACAACCTGCTGGGCGTCATCAGCAACAGCGCCCACCTGATCCAGCGCAGCCCGCACGCCGAATCGCTGGCCATGCCGCTGGGCGCGATCATGCGGTCCGTCGACGTCGGCAGCCGGCTGACCCAGCATCTGCTGCGGGTCGCGGGCCGCCAGCCGGTCCATCCGCAGGTGGTGGACCTGCGCTCGACCCTGGGTGAAATGAACGAGCTGCTCGTGACCGTGCTGGGCAAGCGCATGCAGCTCGCGATGACGATGGCCCCGGACCTGCCGAGCGTGCGCGTCGATCCGTCGGAGCTGGAGCTCGCGTTGATCAACATCGCGCTCAATTCGCGCGACGCGACCAACGGCATGGGCGAGATCACCGTGGAGGCCGGTCGCGCCTCGCCGGGCGACGTGCAGGACCTGGCGCCGGGCGAGTATGTCGCGATCAGCGTGACCGACCGCGGCCCGGGCATTCCGGACGACCTGCTGGCGCGCGTCTTCGAGCCCTTCTTCACCACCAAGCCTGTCGGCAAGGGCACGGGCCTGGGCCTGAGCCAGGTGCTGGGCTTCTGCGTGCAGGCGGGCGGCACGGCGCGCGTCGCCAGCCAGCTCGGCGCGGGCACGACGGTGACGCTGCTGCTGCCGGCGCAGAGCAGCGCGCGCCTAGTGCCCGATGCGAGCCGGGTCGACGGCACCGAACGCGAACGTACCCGCGACGACGGCCGCGCCAACAGCCTGGCCGGCATGCGCGTGCTGCTGGTCGAGGACAACGAGGAACTCAACCGCGTCACCGCCGGCCTGCTGCGCAGCTTCTCCTGCCAGGTGCTCAGCGCCAAGGACGCGGACGAAGCACTGCAGCTGTTCGGCAGCGGCGCGGCGGTGGACATCGTGCTGTCGGACGTGGTGATGCCGGGCTCGATGGACGGTCAGGCGCTGGCCCGCGAGCTGCGCAAGCGCCGGCCGGGGCTGCCCATCGTGCTGATCAGCGGCTTCAGCGAGGCGCTGACGGGCGAGTCCTCCTTCATCGTGCTGCGCAAACCCGCGTCGCCGTCGCAGATCCTGGAAGCGCTGCGGCGCGCGATGGGGTTGCCGACGGGTACGTGACTTGCTGTTTCATGGCATCACCACTCCCCCGATCGGAAAGGACTGCCATGGACAACAAGGACGTCATCGACGAGCTGAACACGCTGGTCGAAACCTGCAAGGACGGCGAGTACGGATTCCTGAGCTCCGCCGAACACGTCAAGGGCGCGAGCCTGCGCGAGGTCTTCGCCCAGCGCGCCGCGGAATGCCGCCAGGCCGCCTCGGAACTGCAGCAGCTGGTGCGCCAGCACGGCGGCACGCCCGAGGACGACGGCAGCGCCGCCGGATCGCTCCACCGCGGCTGGGTCGCGGTCAAGGGCACGCTGACCGGCTACAGCGACAAGGCCATGCTCGAGGAATGCGAGCGCGGCGAGGATGTGGCCGTCGCGCGTTACCGCAAGGCGGCGCAGAAGGACCTGCCCGCGGGCGTGCTGGAGGTCGTCCAGCGCCAGTTGGCGGGCACCTTGCGCAACCACGACCAGATCAAGCTGCTGCGGGATCAGGCGCGCAACGCCGAGAAGGTCTGAGTGCCCGGCGCGTCTCCAGGCGCGCTGCCATCAACGACAAGGCGCGCCCGAGGGCGCGCCTTCTTCATGGGTCGTCGATGGCGCGAGGCGACCTCGACGATCGGAGGCGGCGAGTCGTCGGCTACCGGGCGTCCTCGCGCGACTCCTCCCGCTGATTCTTGCGCCCCTGCATGAACCCCGCGACCACGCCCAGCACCAGCTGCGTGATCTCGGGCCCGACGCGGCCGCGGATCGTCGTCGGCATCAGGCTCCACAGCAGCGTGAGCAGCTGCAGCGTGCCGACTTCCGGACGATCGGCGCCCGACCGGGCGTGATCGGCCGCGTCCGCTCGATCGGCATGATCGTGTCGCGGTGCGCCCGACGCATGGAAGGCGTGACGAGGCGACTCGTCGTGGCGATGCCGCTCATGACGTCGCCGCTTGCCACGCACCAGCCGCCAGAACAGCCAGCTCGCGCCGGTGCCCAGCGCCGGCAGCAGCCAGCGGCCCGGCACCAGCACGGCCTTGCCGCGCTGCTGCAGCGCGTCCCAGTGCAGCTGGAATTCCAGATCGCGGCGGACGACGCGCAGCTCGGCCATCTCGATGCGCAGCGTCAATGCCTCGATCGACTCGGCCGCGCCGCCCGGGTCGGGCACGTCGGGGATGCGGCGGGGGTCAGGACGGTCTGGGGGTGCGGCCATCGGGACTCGGTTCCTCGGGATCCATCGGATCGTTGAACAGCCAGTGGAACTGGCGGCGGGAGGCCGGCAGCGCCAGCATCGGCGCGAGCGCCTTCATCGCGGCCGCGACCCACACCAGCAGCAGCAGGTTGATCACCAGCACGCCGGCGAAGGCCCAGGGCCAGGTCAGGCCGAAGTGGACGGCCAGCGCCACCAGCAAGGCCCACAGCGCAAGCCAGGCCGTGGCGCCGGCGATCGCCGCGACCACGCCAAGGATCGCCAGGCTGACCAGGCCGTGCCTGGCACGCTGCAGCTCCAGCGCCAGCAGCAGCAGGCGCCCGGACAACATGCCGCGTGCCGCGCGGGCCATGCCCTGCAGCTCGCCCAGCAGACTGCCGCCGGACGGCGGACCTTCGCCCGACGGTGAAGGTCCGGCCGCCGGTCCATGGGCCGATCCCGCGTTCGATTCGGGGAAAGGTCCGGATCGAGGCGGTGGCGGCGGAGGAAACGGCGGAGGAAAAGACGGCGTCGCGTGCGGCACGTCGCTCATGGGCGCGCCGCGGTCAGCGCGTCAGGCGCGCGATCAGCAGGCCGACCGCCAGCGCGGTGCCGACCGCCATCAGCGGATGTTCGCGCACGTTGGAGCGCAGGCTGTCGCACCACTCGTTGCCGGTCATGCGCAGGCGCTCCGCGCGGTCATGGATCAGCTCGTTCGTGTCCTCCAGGCTTTTCTGCAATTGCTGCGCCTTGGGCGCGGCCGTGGTCGCCAGACGGTCGATGGTCGCGTGCGCCTTGTCGGCAACGCGGTTCACCAGGTCGGCGGCCGCAGTGCTCGACGGCGCGGTGCCGTTGACCAGCTTGGCGGCATCTTCGGCCGTCGTGAACGGCACGGTCTTGTCGCTCTTCTCGTTGTTGGGCGTGGTGCTCATGGGAAGTTTCCTTTCGTCGTGCACGGAGGCAACAAGGGCATGGATCGGTGGTGAGCGGAACGGCAAGCGGCGTGCCGACTTGCCCGCACGGGTTCTCGCCGGTCAGCGCGGCAGCGGCGGCTTCGGATGCGTGTCGAGTCCGCGGTGCGGCGACTCGGCCACCTGCGGGCGGCCGCCTTCGGGTTCCAGCATCTCCTCGATGATGAAGTGGCCGTAGTACTGCGCACGCTCGGCGCGGTTGCGGCGGGCGATCTCGGCGATCTCGCGCGCCTGCGCGTCGTCCTTGGCCTTGACGACAAGGAAGTGGTACCCGCGTTCGGCCAGTTCGCCGTGGCTGCGCAGCAGGTTGATCTCCTGCCCGATCGCCGCCAGCGGACTGGCGCGCTTGAGGTCACGCTCGACCAGTTCGACCATCTCGCGGTCACCGATCGCGTGCAGATCGGCCTCGGCGATGCCGTGCGCGCTGAGCGCCGCACGCGCCTGCCCGGCCTCCGGCGCGCCGGGGAAGCTGATCACCAGGTGGTCCACCGGCTTGTGCACGCCGAAGCTGGTGGGGCGGGCATCGGGATCGTCCTGGGCGCCCGGTCGGATGCTGGTGGCCATGGGGAGCTCCTTGAAGTGGGTGATGACGTGGGTGAGGAAAGGGGTGAATGAGGAAGGGAGTCTTCCCGTCAAGGCAAGCCTCATACCCATTGCGTACGCCGTCTTTCCCGCACACGAACCGATCGGAAAAGAGGGCCCACGAAGGTGTCACCGAGATTGACGCGCGGGCCATCGACCGGTTACACCGGAAGCGCCGAATCGTCTGGTGCCGACAGGTGACCTCCCGAGGATTGGGGAGAACTTCAGGCACGGCGATTGCCATATCTCGCGACCAACTGAATTCGAACAGGGAAGGAGCGAACGATGAACGACGGTTTCACGTCGGTGCTGTACGTCGAAGACAGCCCGCTCAACGTCATCGTGATGGAGGCGATGTTCGAGCAGCGCCGCGACCTGCGGCTGCACGTCGCCGAGGCCGGCATGCCCGCCTGGCGGCTCAGTGCCCAGTTGCAGCCCTCGCTGCTGCTGGTGGATCTGCACCTGCCCGACTGCCACGGTTCCGACCTGCTGAAGCTGCTGCGCATGCGGCGCGGCTGGGCGCAGGTGCCGGCGATCGCGGTGACGGCCGATTCCGATTTCGACGCGCTGGGCTGCGGCTTCCTGGAGTTGTGGGCCAAGCCGCTGGACGTGCGCAAGACGCTGGCCCGCCTGGCCGAACTGCTGCCGCCGCCGCGCGGCACGCGACCGGCCGACGCGCTCAACCCGGTCGAGGTGCAGGCCGCCGGTCTGCAGACCGGCGTCATGATCGATCCGGCCGGCGACGGCGCGAGACGGGAGTCGGCCTTGATGGTCCGGCACAAACAGTCGCTGGCGCCGCGCCAGACCGACTACGGCTGGGTGCGCTGAGCGCGTCGCGGAGGCTGCCCCTGTGACTGCCTGGCTCGACGCCCCTCTCACCACCCTCTCCCTCCACGACCTCGACTTCTCCCGCGATCGGCCCGACGGGCCCTCGCCGGGGTCGCTGCGTCCGGCGGTCTTCCTCGACAAGGACGGCACGCTGGTGGAGCCGGACGACGCCGCCATCCATGATCCGTCCCGCCTGCGGCTGATGCCCGGCGCGGGCGAGGCGCTCGCGCGGCTGAGCGCCGCCGGGCTCGCCCTGGTCCTGGTCACCAATGAAAGCGGCATCGCGCGCGGTGCGTTCACCCGCGTCCAGTTCGCACGGCTGCAAGGCGCGCTGCTGGCGCGTCTGAAAGACGAGTTCGGCGTGGCCTTGACCGACGTGGCGGTCTGCCCGCATGCCCCCGATGCGCAAGGCCGTCCGGCCTGCCTGTGCCGCAAGCCCGCGCCCGGGATGCTGACGCGCGCGGCGCGCGCGCATGGCCTCGATCTGGGCCGCTCGTGGATGGTGGGCGACCTGCTCGACGACGTCGAAGCCGGGCATCGGGCCGGCGCGACCGGACTGCTGCTGGACACCGGCAACGAGACCGCCTGGCGGCGCTCGCCGCTGCGCGAGCCGGCCGGCGTCTTCAGCGACTGGCCGTCGCTGGCCGGGCACCTGCTGCGTCAAGCGGCGGCTACATCGGGGCCGAGTCCGGCGTCGACCTCGATGCCGGACTCGATGCCCTCCTCGCTGCTGGGGGACGATCCCCTCGACGACCCGCTGAGCCGGATGGGCGCCGCGTCGTCGTCGTTGCCGGCCGCGGCGCAGGCGCAGGTGTAGCGACCTCCACGCGGGGTTGCGTCCGGAGCAGCCCCATCAGACGCCGCTCCGCGGCGCTCAGCCCCGCGACGGTCGGGGGCGTGCCCATCCAGCGTTGCGACGGCAGTTGGGCCAACTGATCGGACTGGCCCCACGCCAGCACCGCCGGGTGGATGTACGACTTGCGGCAGACCGCCACGGTGTTGCCCAGGCGCGCGGCAACGTCCTTGATCGTCTGCTTCAGCGCCTCGGCCGGCGCAGTGCCTGCGCGCGCGTGATCCGCGAGCAGGTCGAGCGCCAGCACGCTCGCATGCCAGGTGCGGAACACCTTGGCGCTGCAGGTCGGTCCGCCGGCGGTGGCCAGCCAGTCGTTGACGTCGGAGGCATCGATGCGATGCGGCTCACCCGCCTCGTCCTCGTAGCCGAACAGCTCCTGACCCGGCAGGTCGCGGCAGCGGCGCACGAGGGCCGCGACACGGTCGTCTCGCACGGCGAGTTGATGGCGCACACCGCTCTTGCCAGGGAAGCTCAGCAGCAGCGCATCGCCCTTGACCTTCACGTGCCGGCACAGCAGCGTGCTGAGGCCGTAGGAACCGTTGCTGCGCGCGTACTCGCGATGACCGATGCGCATCCAGGTGCGGTCCAGCAGGCGCACCAGCACCGCGATCACGCGTTCGCGGTCGACACCGCCGTCGGCCGCGTGCTCGCGCAACCGGCCTTGCACCTGGCGCCGAAGACGCGGCAGGCGTTGGCCGAAATCCAGCAGCAGGCCAAACTTGTTCTCGCCGCGCAGGGCCATCCAGTCGGCGTGATAGCGGTACTGCTTGCGGCCGCGTGCATCGCGCGCGGTGGCCTGGATGTGGCCGTCGTCGCGCGCGCAGATCCAGACGTCCTCGTAGGCCGGCGGAATCGCCAGCGCGCGGATGCGCTGCAGCGTCGAGGCGTCCCGCACGGGTCGCCCCTGACCGTCGACGTAACGGAAGCCCTTGGCGGCGCGCTTGCGGCGCAGCCCCGGTTCGCAATCGGACACCCAACGCAATGACATACGCATCCTCCTGCCTTTCACAAGGCAGGCCGCATGCCAAGGCCGCTGGCCCTCACCCCTGCCCTCGCCCGCAAGCGGGAGAGAGAGAGAGAGAGAGAGAGAGGAGCCAGCGCTGCGAGTGGAACCGGTCGGACTCCCTCTCCCGCT
>NZ_DASVNZ010000240.1:0-2448 GCF_036486225.1 Roseateles sp.
GCATAACGCCCGCCGTCCAACTCCAGCGCGAGCGCCAGCAGCGCTTCCACCGCATGCAAGCGGGCGCGGCGCTCACTCGCGGGAACGGCGGCAGCCAGACGCGCCATCAGGTCGCCCTCATGCACGATCGCATCGAGCAGATCGTGCGGGCTGCGCAGCACAGCCGTCGACGCCCAGCGCGACAGCAGCAGCTGCGCGCGGCGCAGCGGCTCGCTCAGATCTTCAGGATCGGCCTGAAGCAGCACTTCCCACCAGGAACGGGTCGTGGGCCCCTCCGGCGGCGGTTCAGTCGGGAGGTCGCCCACCTGCAACGTCTCTGCGCGCCCTGCACGGGGCATGGGGGATCCCTCCTGGACCCCCAAGCCCCATTCCGGTCCTGCCGCTCCCGCTGTCTGCGTTGGTTCTCTGTCCGCGGAAGGCCGCTCTTGACCGAGCCACTTCGCCGAGTTCGACTCGGCGGCAAGCCACAGCAGATCCGCTTCGCCCGCACCGAACAACGGACTGCGCAGCGCGTGCGCCAGCGACAGCTGATGCCCGCTCGACGCCAAGGCGTCCAGCAGCGCCAGCAGATCGCGCACGTCCGGTGCGTCCAGCAGCGCCATGTCCTCCGGCGCCGCGTGTGCAATGCCCCGGCCCTTGAGGATCTGCGCGAGCACGCGCAGCCCCTCGCGCTTGCGCGCCAGCACGAAGATCTCGCCCGGTTTCGCTTCGCCCTTCGCCAGCAGATCACCGATGCACGCGGCAATCCGCTCGGCCTCGGCCTCGCGACGATGCAGCTCCGGCTCGCGCCGCGGTTCGGTCAGGCTGGGGCGCCACGTGCCCTCCTCCCGGCCCGTCCCGGAGGCTTCGTCTTCGGCAAGCTCGTCGCCGGCAATGAAGAAGACACCGTCCAGCGGGTCGCCGCCACTCGACTCCGTCGTGTGCGGGCGGAAGCCGCTGTACTGCTGTGCCAGGCTCGCCGATTCGAAGACGGCGTTCACCGCCGCCAGCACCGGCACCGAGTTGCGCCGCGTGTGGTCGCAGGCCAGCAGCACGCCGTCCAGCCCCTCCCGCACGAAATCGCGCGCTGCCGCGAAGACGCGGGGCTCGGCGCGCCGGAAGCGGTAGATGCTCTGCTTGGGGTCGCCGACGATGAACACCGACGGCGGCCTCTGTCCGCTGGCACCGCCGCCCGCGCCCACGTAGCCCGACAGCCACGCATGCAGCGCATGCCATTGCAGCGGGCTGGTGTCCTGGAACTCGTCGATCAGCAGGTGCCGGACCTGGCTGTCGAGCCGCTCCTGCACCCAGCCCGACAGGTCGACGTCACCCAGCAGCGCCAGCGCACCGCGCTCGAGGTCGTTCATGTCGACGATGCCGCGCTCGCGCTTCAGACGATCGAACGCATCGAGCAAGGTCAGCGCCAGCGCGCACATCTGCTGATGCCACAGGCGCGCGCGGTCCTGGTCGATCGCGAGCAGCAGCCGTTGCAGACGGTCCGACGCCGCCGACAACGCGGGCGAATCGCCGAGGTTCTTGCGCAGCGATCCTTCCGCCGTGAAAAGGGCCTGGCGCACGCCGGCGAGCGCGGGCTCATCGGCCAGCTGCAGCGCCTGCTCGATCGCAGTCGCGCACTTCTTCGGCGTGACCTTGGTCGACTGGCCGAGTTCGATGGCGAGCGCCTGCAGCTCAGGCCGCATCGTCGCGAAAGCCTCGATCGGGTCGGCGAACGCGGCGAGCTCGGGCACCACCTCGGCCGCCGTGGGCATGCTGTCCATCAGCCGGCCGTGCGAGTGGGCCAGGCGCAGCTCGACGCGCTTGTCGAAGGCCGAGATCAGCCAGTCCTGCAGCTTGTTGCGGCCGTGGATCAGACTCAGCTCGCGGTAGATCGCCAGCAGCGACTCGTCCTCGAGCACCGCGGCATGGAAACGCTGCCAGAGCTCGGGCATCAGGTCGCTTTCGTCCTCGAGCAGCTGGAGCTCCGGCGACAGGCCCTGCGCGCGCAGCAGTTCCAGCGGCGCGGCGCGCAGCAGCTGGGAGAACCAGGCGTGGAAGGTGCGGATCTCCACCGGACGCGCGTCCTGCAGCAAGCGCTGCTGCAGGGTCGCCAGGCGCGGCGCGAGTTCGACGGCCTGCGCCTGCGGCAGACCACGTTGGCGCAGCGCGAGCACGCGGCCGGCGTCGTCGCAGTGGGCGAACTCGTGCAGCCATTCGTTCAGGCGCGCGCGCATTTCGCCGGCGGCCTTGCGAGTGAAGGTGATCGCGACGATGTCCTGCGGCCGCGCGCCGTCCAGCAGCGCGCGCAGGATGCGCGAGACCAGCATCCAGGTCTTGCCCGCCCCGGCGCAGGCCTCGACGACGACGCTGCGCGCCGGGTCGCAGGCCAGTTCGTAGAAGCGCTCGCGTGCGACCGGCGCGCCGTCGAGCGTGTAGGCGGCGGCGCCGAGGGGGCCAGCCGCGGCAGCGGCT
>NZ_DASVNZ010000112.1:0-9840 GCF_036486225.1 Roseateles sp.
CAAGCTGGTGAGGGAGTGAGAGTGCACCGAGCTGACCGGAGGGCACCGCCCTTCTTTCTCCCTCTCCCGCTTGCGGGAGAGGGCAGGGGTGAGGGCAGGGGTGAGGGCCAGCGGCCGCCGCAGTACGCCCGCTCAGATCGCGATGGCGTCGAGCGCGGTGGCTGTCCTGGCAGTCGGCCACAGCGCCAGGCCGCCGGCGAGGCTCCACGCCTGTCCATGACCGAGCCTTCGTAGCGCCCGCGCTGCCTGCGCGCTGCGGTTGCCGCTGCGGCAGAAGAAGATCACCGGCGTCTGTTCCGGCAACGCGCGCCAGCGCGGCAGCGCGTTGATCAGCGCCGACAGCGGCACCGCCTCGGGCGCGAGTTCCTCGGTGGGGCTCATGCGCGCCTCGTAGGCCTCGCGGACGTCCACCAGCACCGGCTTCGGCCCGAAGCCGTCTCCCAGCATCGACTGCAAGCCGGCGACGTCAAGCTCCACACGCTCCGTCGTGCGCGCGCAGTCCACGCGTGCGCCGCAGGCCATGGTCTGGTATTCGGTCGGCGCGAGGTCGTGCTCCAGCACGCCCTTGCCGATCGCGAAAGCCTCGGCGCTCAAACGCCCCTTCAACACGCCGTCGAGCAGCGGCTGCGCGCCGCATTCCACGGCGAGCGTCGTCGCGAAGCGATCGTCGTAATCGTGGCCGGAGAGCAGCAGGCCGTGCAGCCCGACGTTGCGCTCCAGCGTCTTCAGCGAGGCGCCGAACGCAGCCGGTGCGCTCTGCTCGAAATCGCTGCGGCCGAGCGCGCCCGGCATCACCGTGTCGCCGACGAAGGTCGCGACCAGTTCACCACCCGCATGCAGCAGGTAGGCCGTGGAATCTGCCGTGTGCCCGGGAATCGCGACGCGCGACAGCCGATGCGCGCCAAGCGCGATCACCTCGCTGCCCTGCGGCCACCCCAGCGCGTCGACGCGACCGGGAAGCGCCTCTTCCGCCAGCAGGGACGTCGTCGCGTCCCGCAGCGCCTGCGCCGAGGACGCGTGGTCGCCGTGGCTGTGCGTGTCCAGGATCGCGGCCAGCGTCAGCCCGCGGCATCGCATCCATTGCGCCAGCGTGCCGGTGAGCTCGGGCAGCGGATCGACGACCACGCAACGCCGGCTCGGCACGTCGGCGACGACGTAGCAGCAGGCGCCGTCGACGGCGAAACGCGTGAGCAGTTCCGGCGCCTGCGGGGTCTCGTTGGGCGCGGGCGTCTGGCAGGTCGCGCGCAGCGACTCGCCGCAGGCGCGCAGGCGTCTGCAGGCCTCATCGATGGTCGACTCGGCGTCCGCCGCGCCGAAGGACAAGCGCACTGCGGAGCCGGCGCGCCAGGCCGGCAGGCCCATCGCCTGCAGCACGTAGCTCGGCGCCGCCTTCGCCGCGCCGCAGGCGGATCCCCCGCTGACGCGCAGGCCGGCGGCGTCGAACAGGTCGAGCAGCAGCTTCGCGCTCAATCCGGGGACCGAGACGTTCAGCGTCGTCGGCAGGCTGATGTCGAAGGGCGCGTTGAACACGACACCGGGGAAAGCCTCGCGCAGCGCATCGGCCAGACGCTGACGACGATCCAGCAGTTGCCCCAGCGAGGCGAACACGCCGCCGCCCTCCAGCGCCTCCAGCACCGCGCCCAGTGCGGCGATGCCCGCCATGTTCTCGGTGCCCGAGCGCTGCGCGCCCTCCTGCCCGCCGCCAGCCATCAGCGGCGTGAACGGGGCGCCTTCGCGGACGTACAGCATGCCGACCCCCTTGGGCGCGTAGAGCTTGTGGCCGGAGAACGGCGCGTAGTCGATCGCGCGCTCGCCGAGCAGCAGCGGCAGCTTGCCCAGCGCCTGCACGCCGTCGACCAGCCACAGCGCGCCGCTGCCGCGCAACGCGTCGGCGATGCCGTCGAGGTGGCTGATGACGCCCGTCTCGTTGTTCGCCGCCATCGTGCAGACCAGGCCCGCCGAGCGCGCGTTCGCCCGCAGCCAGGCCAGGTCATGGCGACCGTCGAGGCCGACGGGGATGGCCACGATCTCCAGGTCCAGGCCCAGCAGCGTGTTCCAGTGTCGTAGCGCTTCGGGGACGGCCTTGTGCTCGGTGGCGCCGTAAAGCAACTGCGGCGGACTGGCCTGACCGGCCTCGCGGCGCTGGCGCAGTGCCGTCAGCGCGGACAGCACGGCGGTCTGGATGCCCTCGGTCGCGCCGCTGGTGAAGACCAGCCGGCCGCCCGGAGCACCCAGCACGCGACGCGCGGTGGCGCGGACCGCGTCGAGCCGGGCGCGTGCCTTGAGCCCGCTGCCATGGATGCTGCTCGGGTTCCCGAACGCGTCCGCCATCACGGAAAGCGCGGCGTCGCGGGCCTGCGGCAGGACGGGGGTGGTGGCGTTGGCGTCGAGATAGATTTCCATGGCCGTCGATTGTCAGAATTCACGCTTGGAATCCACGTGCAAAATCCATCTTTCCTTGGCCGATTTCGGCAATTGAATTCCAAGGTTGGCTCAAATGACGAAACTGGATTCCATCGACCGGAAGATTCTGGATGTCCTGCAGCGGGACGCATCGGTGCAGGTGAGTGAACTGGCGGCCGAGGTCGGGTTGTCGACGACCCCTTGCTGGCGCCGGGTGCAGCGGCTGAAGGAGTCGGGAGTGATCACCCGCAACGTGATGCTGGTGGATCCGAAGAAGGTCAATGTCGGGGTGACGGTGTTCGTGTCGGTGCGGACGAACGTGCACTCGCAGGCCTGGTTCGACCAGTTCCGCGCGGCGATCGAGGCGATCCCGGAGGTGGTGGAGTTCTACCGGATGAGCGGCGACGTGGACTACCTGCTGCGCGTGGTGGTGCCGGACATCGCGGCCTACGACCAGGTCTACCGCCGGCTGATCGCGGGAACGCAGCTGTCGGACGTGAGCTCCAGCTTCGCCATGGAGGAGCTGAAGTTCACGACGGCGTTGCCGTTGTCGTATATCGCGTGAGGGGCGGCCCCCTCACCGCTCACCATCTCAACCAATGCCGCCCCGCGAGCGCCCCCAGCGCCGCGGACATGCCCATCCCGAGCACGTACCAGATCGCGACGAAGGGCGCGGCCATCTCGGGGCAGTGCAGCGAATAGACACACGCCCCCACCGCGCCGGCCAACCAGCCGGCCGCCGCGCCCGTGAGCACGGGTCGCGTCGGCGCCAGCCCGCGCAGCGCCCACAGCAGGCCGATGCCGATCGGCAGCGCCGTCGCCGTCACGTTGAACACGCAGACCCGCCACGTCGTGCCCAGCACCAGCGGCAGGCGGGCGCCGGGCTCGGCCATCCACAGCACCACCGCGGCCCAGATCCACAGCAGCGACACCGGCAGCCACACGCCCAGCCACCAGCCGTTCATCCGCGCGCCGGGGTGACCGAGCCGGAACACCACGACCAGGCCCGTCGCGGCCACCGCCAGCGGCATCGCCACCTTCTGCCAGAACGCGGGCATGGCCATCACCTCGGCCAGGTCGGAACGAATGCCGAAGGCGCCCTGCACCCAGGCCAGCGCCAGCGCGACGCCCACCAGCAGCGCGACGGCGAAGCGCCGCTCTCCCGTGCGCGTCGGCACCGGAGCAGCGTCCTGCGCGAGCAGGCCGATCAGGTCGTCGGTTTTCATGTCATGTCCTTCCACAGCCGCGCCAGCGTCTTCAGTCCTCGATGCACGCCGACCTTCACCGCCGACTCGCTCAACCCGGTGAGCTGCGCGGTTTCCTGGACCGACAGCCCTTCGACCTTCGTGTGCAGGATCGGCAGGCGCTGGTTGGTCGGCAGTTGATCCAGCAGCCGGCTCAGGTCGCGGCGTGAATCGCCCGCCTCGTGGTCGGCGGTGGCGAACACCGCCAGGTCGTCGTCGAGCGGATCGTTCAGCGCGTCGTGCCGCTCGCGGCGCCGCCAGAGGTCGACCAGCTTGTAGCGCGCCACCGCATGCACCCACGCCGTGAGCGGCTCGCCCCGGCGATAGGTCTGTCGTTGCGCGTGCACGGCCATCAAGGTCTCCTGCACCAGGTCCTCGACCTCGTCCGGCAGCTGATGCAGGCGCCGCCGGAAGTACCCGCGCAGCAACGCCCCCAGGCGCTGGAGGAAGCGGTGGTAAGCCCCCGCGTCCCCGTCCAGCCCGGCCACGAAAAGGTCGTGCAGCTCATGCTCTGTCGCGATCACGGAATCTATTCGCGTCATGGGGCCGGAAGGTTACAGGGGGGGCGAAAAAAAGTTCCAGGATTTTTTTGAGCCGGCTGTAACCCCCAGCCCAAACGGCACGAACTAGCTATCGGATGCGACGGACAAAGCATCGCGTTCATCACGCAAACCAATTTTCATCACAACCGAACAAGGAATTCACCATGAAGTCGACCGCCCTGAGCCTCGCCCTCGTCACCCTGACCGCCCTGTCCGCCTCGGCGATGGCGCAGGATGCCAAGCCCGCCGCCGAGAAGGAACGCTGCTACGGCGTCTCGATGGCCGGCAAGAACGACTGCGCCGCCGGCCCCGGCACCACCTGCGCCGGCACCTCGAAGATGGACTACCAGGCCAACGCCTGGAAGTATGTCCCCGCCGGCACCTGCACGACGATCAAGACCCCCAAGGGCATGGGCACGCTGGCCCCGGTCAAGTCCTGACCCTCGCGCCGCCATGACGCACACGCTGGGCGCCGGTCTGGGCTTCAAGCCCGAGTTCGCGGAAGACGCGCTGGCCGCGCGCGATCCCGGACTCTGGTTCGAGGTCCATCCCGAGAACTACCTCGTCGCGGGCGGGCCGCGCCTGGCGCTGCTCGAGGCCCTGCGGGCGACGCATCCGCTGTCGCTGCACGGCGTATCGATGTCGCTGGGCAGCGCGGCACCGCCGGACGCGGACCACCTGCGCCGCTTCGCCGCCCTGGCGGACCGGCTGCAGCCGGCGCTGATATCAGAGCACCTGGCGTGGAGCCGCTTCGGCGGCGCCTATGCGCCGGATCTGCTGCCGCTGCCGCGCACGACGGAGGCGCTGCGGCAGGTCGCCGCGAACCTCTCCCGCATGCAGGACGCGCTGCAACGCCGCGTCGCCATCGAGAACCCCACGCATTACCTGACCCTCTCCCACGAATGGGGCGAGGTCGATTTCCTGCATGAGCTGGTCCGGCGCTCGGGCTGCGGCCTGCTCGTCGACGTGAACAACGTGTTCGTGTCCGCGAGCAATGTCGGCGTCGACGCCGCCGCCTGGATTGACGCCATCGACGGCGATGCGGTGATGGAGATCCACGTGGCCGGCCATCGCGTCGATGCGGACGCCACGACCGGCCTGTTGATCGACAGCCACGACGCCGCGGTCGCGACGCCCGTCTGGGATCTGCTCGAACGGCTGACCGCGCGCATCGGTCCCCGACCGACGCTGGTCGAGCGCGATGGCAACCTGCCGCCCTTCGCGGAATTGAGCGCCGAGCGCGGCCGTGCGCAGTCGGTCCTCGACGCCGAAACGCGCGCGCTCCAGGAGGAGCTCGCATGACACGCGCCGGATCGCCCGCAGAGCCGGCCGTCGAGTCGCTCGCCAGATTCCAGGACAGCTTCTGGCGCCATCTCTGGACCGAACCCGACAACGACCTCACGCGCCTCGGTTCGGCGGCGGCGCAGCCCGGCTTCGCCGTCTATCGCAACACGGTGCTGAAGGGCTGCGCGGATGCGTTGCTGTCGCTCTATCCGTCGGTGCACCGGCTGACCGGTGACGCATGGATGCAGGCCGTCGCCCTCGATGCCGTGTGCGCCGATCCGCCGTCGGGCGGTGACCTCCAGCACTACGGTGAGCGTTTTCCTGCTTTCCTTGACAGCGCACTTGCGGGCAGCGAGTTGCCCTGGCTCGCGGAGGTTGCACGCCTGGACCGCTTCTGGAGCGAGAGCCATGTCGCCGCCGATGCGCCGGTGCTCGACGTAGTCACGATCGCCCGGCTCGATCCCGAACGCCTGGCCGCCTCATGCCTCGTTCCGCATCCTGCGACGCGCTGGCGCTGGTCCGCCGACTGGCCGGCATTCAGCCTGTGGGACGCGGCACGCTCGCGCGCCGTCGATCCGAATCCGCCGCACTGGCACGGTCAGGGTTCGCTGCTGACGCGACCGTCGGACGCAGTCCTTGCGCTCGAGATTGCTGCCTCCGAGTGCGCGCTCCTCGACGCCTGCGCAAACGGCGCATCGCTCGGCGAGGCGCTGGACAGCGTTCAGGCCCGTTTCCCCGACTTCGACCCCGGCGCCGCGCTGGGCCGCCTGCTCAATCAAGGTGCCTTCTCCGGCGCCATGGAGATTCCGTCATGAACACGCTCACCGCCACCTCCCGCTCCGGAACCGGCTCGCCCTGGTCGCTGGCCGCCCTCCGGCTGCGCCTGGAACGTCTCATCTCCCACGACCTCATCGCGCTGGCCTGCCGCTTCAGCATCGCCGGCGTGTTCTGGCTGTCCGGCCGCACCAAGGTCGAAGGCTGGTTCACGCTGACCGACACGACCTTCCTGCTGTTCCGCCAGGACTATGCGCTCCCGCTGATCCCGCCGGAGTGGGCTGCCTACCTCGCCACGGGTGCGGAGCACCTCCTGCCGATCCTGCTGGTGCTGGGGCTGTTCACGCGCGTGGCCGCCCTCGGCGTGCTGGGGATGACGGCCGTGATCCAGACCTTCGTCTATCCCTCGGGCTGGCCGACGCACCTGACTTGGGCGGCGCCGATGCTCTACCTGCTGGGTCGGGGCCCGGGCCGGTGGTCGTTGGACCATGTATTCGGCTGGGGTGTCGCCCGACACCCTTGAAACGCCGGAGCCCGTCCATATAATCTCCCTGCTAGCACTCGCGATGGTCGAGTGCTAACAAGCCCCACGGCCCAGTCGCGGGGCTTACTTCTTGTGAAGGGCTGGCCGGGGCGATGAGCGCACGGCGGGTCCTTGAAGCAAGTCTGCATTAGTCAAGGAGATCTGATGAAACTGCGTCCTCTGCACGATCGCGTGATCGTTAAGCGCCTGGAAAACGAAACCAAGACGGCCTCCGGCATCGTCATCCCCGACAACGCCGCCGAGAAGCCCGACCAGGGTGAAGTGCTGGCCGTCGGCCCGGGCAAGCGCAACGACAAGGGTGAATTCGTCGCCCTGAACGTCGCCGTCGGTGACCGCGTCCTGTTCGGCAAGTACAGCGGCCAGACCGTCAAGGTCGACGGCGACGAGCTGCTGGTCATGCGCGAAGAGGATCTGTTCGCCGTCATCGCCAAGTAATCGGCGACCGCGACAGACTTTCATCCAGATAGAGATTTCGGAGAGATACACATGGCAGCAAAAGACGTTGTCTTCGGCGGCGAGGCCCGTGCCCGCATGGTCGAAGGCGTGAACATCCTGGCCAACGCGGTCAAGGTCACGCTGGGCCCCAAGGGCCGTAACGTGGTGCTGGAGCGCTCGTTCGGCGCCCCCACCGTCACCAAGGACGGTGTCTCGGTCGCCAAGGAGATCGAGCTCAAGGACAAGCTGCAGAACATGGGCGCCCAGATGGTCAAGGAAGTCGCTTCCAAGACCTCGGACAACGCCGGTGACGGCACGACCACCGCCACGGTCCTGGCCCAGGCCATCGTCCGCGAAGGCATGAAGTACGTGGCCGCCGGCATGAACCCGATGGACCTGAAGCGCGGCATCGACAAGGCGGTCACCGCCCTGGTCGCCCAGCTGAAGGCGGCCTCCAAGGCCACCACGACCTCCAAGGAAATCGCCCAGGTCGGCACCATCTCCGCCAACTCCGACGCGGACGTCGGCGAGATCATCGCCAAGGCGATGGACAAGGTCGGCAAGGAAGGCGTGATCACCGTCGAAGACGGCAAGAGCCTGGACAACGAGCTCGACATCGTCGAAGGCATGCAGTTCGACCGCGGCTACCTGTCGCCGTACTTCATCAACAACCCGGAAAAGCAGTCGGCGATCCTGGACAACCCGTTTGTCCTGCTCTACGACAAGAAGATCTCGAACATCCGCGATCTGCTGCCGACCCTGGAAGCCGTGGCGAAGTCGGGCCGTCCGCTGCTGATCATTGCCGAAGAAGTCGACGGCGAAGCGCTGGCGACCCTGGTCGTCAACACGATCCGCGGCATCCTGAAGGTCGTCGCCGTCAAGGCCCCGGGCTTCGGCGACCGTCGCAAGGCGATGCTGGAAGACCTGGCCATCCTGACCGGCGGCAAGGTCATTGCCGAAGAAGTCGGCATGTCGCTCGAGAAGGTCACGCTGGCTGACCTGGGTCAGGCCAAGCGCGTCGAAGTGGGCAAGGAAAACACCACCGTCATCGACGGCAACGGCTCCAACGACGACATCCAGGCGCGCGTCAAGCAGATCCGCGTCCAGATCGAGGAAGCCACCAGCGACTACGACCGCGAGAAGCTGCAAGAGCGCGTGGCCAAGCTGGCCGGCGGCGTCGCCGTCATCAAGGTCGGTGCCGCCACCGAAGTCGAGATGAAGGAAAAGAAGGCCCGTGTCGAAGACGCGCTGCACGCCACCCGTGCCGCCGTTGAAGAAGGCATCGTGGCGGGCGGCGGCGTCGCGCTGCTGCGCGCCCGTCAGGCCGCTGGCGCCATCAAGGGCGACAACGCCGACCAGGACGCCGGCATCAAGCTGATCCTGAAGGCCATCGAAGCCCCGCTGCGCGAGATCGTCTACAACGCCGGCGAAGAGTCGTCGGTCGTCGTCAACACCGTGCTGGCCGGTTCCGGCAACCACGGCTACAACGCGGCCAACGGCACCTACGGCGACATGATCGAGATGGGCATCCTGGACCCGACCAAGGTGACCCGCACCGCGCTGCAGAACGCCGCTTCCGTGGCCTCGCTGATGCTGACGACCGAGTGCATGGTCGCCGAAGCGCCGAAGGACGAGTCCGCCGGCCCGGCCATGCCTGGCGGCATGGGCGGCATGGGCATGGACATGTGATGTCCACCTGAGCACGTCGCGCGGTGGTCCCACCGCGCTTCATGCTCGGAACCCACGCTCTCGAAAGGGGTCGCTTCGGCGACCCCTTTTTTCGTTCGCACGGCGCGAGCCTGTTGCGTCTGGATACGAAGTAGGCTCAGCCCTTGCCGCTACCCGGTGCGGCATTCACCCAGAATCGATCGTCCCCGCCGGCCACGAGACCGGGCATCCATCGGGCTTTCCCCAGGCCGCACGTCCCCGTGCCCCAGGGGATGTCACCTGAATGAGGGGCGACCATAATGCGGCTGACAACTTGTCACAAATGATGGTCCAAGCGTCTTCGCCTTCCCTGCAGTCCCTGCTCGACGACATGCTCGCGCATGTGCCCACGCTGGCGCACGCCGTCTTCAACGGCCTGCAGGACGAGCTCAAGAGCCGACTCGAACACCACCAGCTGCTGGCCGGATGGTCCAGGCGGCGCGCCAGCTTCGCGTCCGACTTCGAAGCCTCGCTCAACCTGCTGCTGAAGATCGCCCGCGACGGCGGCGATCCGCTGCAGCGGGAACGCGCGCCCCAGCGCGGCGGGGACCTGTCCTTCAGCCTCGTCGACGAAAGCCAGGCCCTGAAGGATGTCGCGATCGCGCATGTGATCACCGCGATCGAGGACCAATCCCGGGCTGAACTGCATCAGCTGGGCAATTTCTTCGCCGCGCTGCGCGGCATCGCGCGGCCGCTGAAGAACGACAACCCGTTGCGGGCGGCCCTGTTCGCGCAGGCGCTGGCGCGCGCCATCGAAGGCGTGGACCTGGACGCCGACGGCCGCTACAAGTTGATGCGCATGGCCGCGCATCCGCTGGCGATCCGGCTGCAACCGATCTACACCCTGCTGTGCCAGAGCCTGAGACAGGCGCAGTTGAGCGGCATGCTGACCAGCCACGGGTCGGCG
>NZ_DASVNZ010000255.1:0-13309 GCF_036486225.1 Roseateles sp.
GACGAGATCCCGAAGCAGATCGGTGCGCTCGAGACCGAGCAGAAGCACCTGCAGGCGCTGCTCAACAGCACCGACCTGTACCAGCAGGGCGCCGGCCGCATCACCGAGGTCACCAACCGCGCCGCCGAGATCGACGACGAGTTGCTGACGCTGATGACGCGCTGGGAAGAGCTCGACGGGAAGTGATCGTCAGGCGCGGACGGTCAACTCGCCCAGGCCTTCGTAGCGGGCGGTGACCGTCGCGCCCTTGGCGAGCTTCGTGGCCACGCGCCACGAGCCCGTCGTGACGACGCTGCCCGCCGGCACCGTCTGCCCGCCGCGCGTCGCGATCTGCAGCCAGCCGGCCATCACCCAGGCCGGGTCGTTCAGGCCGTGGCCGCCGACGCCGCCCATGGGCGGCTGGCCTTCGACGATCAGTTCGCAGGGCTGGTTCGCCCAGTCGTGGCCCGGCTTCCACGCCTGCCACGGACCCAGCGCCAGCGCGCCGTGCGTCTGCGCGTCGGCCAGGCGCAAGGTGTTGTCCGTCGCCAGGCTGCGCTGCCAGCGCGAACCCAGCCATTCCACGGCGACGCACATCGCGTCGATCAGGTGTTCAGCCTGGCCGGGCACCAGCGCCGCTGCCATCTCCGGGGTCACGTCTTGACCCAGGCGCAGGGCGATCTCGGCTTCGGCCCCGACCAGCGTGAACTCGCTGAAGTCCCCGCCGTTGCGCAGGCCGCGCACTTCGCGTGCGCGTTGCGGCGGCAGCGGCGAACTGCCCAGCGCGCCGTCGCGCGACGACCCGCCGCACTTCCAGAACTGCACCCGGCCGGGCGAGAGCCAGTCGAGGCGCTTCGCGAGCTCGGCCTGCGCCACATAGGCGGCGGCTTCATCGGGCAGCGACCACGCGGCGTCGTCGAGCAGGGTGTCGGCGGTCCAGGCCTCGGCCAGCGCGGCACCGAGGTCGACGGGGGAGGAGGAGCTAGGGATCGTCATGAGCGCGGATCTTAGGCGCCGTCGATAGGATGGTGCGCGACAACAACGACCACACGGCGTCCGCGCGATGCGGGACGCGCCCAGGGAGGTTCCCCGATGACGATCCGATCCGCTCACGCGGCCGGCGCCGGCGTGCTCGCGCTGGCGGCGCTGCTCGGCGCCTGCGCGACGAAGCCGCTCAACCCGTTCGGCCGGCCTTACGACGAGGAGAACGTGCTCAAGCCCGGCGCCATCGGCGGCTGCAAGGGGCCGCACGACGTCGCGCCCTACCTCGAGTTCGGCAGTGACACGCTGTACCCGGCGACCCATCTGATGAACGGGAACGCCGCGAACGTCGTCGTCCTGTTCAAGGTCGACGAGCAGGGGCGCGTGGAGCCGATGACCCTGGCCGAGGGACCGAACCGGACCTTCATCACCCACGTCCACGTCGCGATGAAGGACTGGCGCGTGCGGCCCGCCACGCTGCGGGGTCAGCCGGTGGCCGTGATCTGCACCCGGCGGCAGGGCTACCGGCTGATCGGCCCCTGGGCGCCGGTGCCCGAGGAAGGCGACCGCCGGTGATCCGCCGGGTGGACGTGTCCGCGCCTCAAGGCTCGCTCAGCGCCTGAGCGCTTCGCGCGCCCGCTCCAGCGCGTGCCAGAACTTCGGATCCTGAGAGGTCGCGAAGTTGATGCGCATCAGCGTGCCCGGCGTGCGCGTCGGGCTGAAGAGGATGCCGGGCGCGATCAGCCAGCCCTGGTCCATCATTGCCGGCCCGAGCCGCTCGGTGTCGACGCCCACGTCGACCCAGCCGAACAGCCCCGCCGGCACCGCCGCGAAGCGGCAGCCCGCGTCCTCGGCCAGCCGCACGCAGCGCTGCCGCGCCGAGGCCAGCCGCGCGGCGATCCGCTCGGCATGCTTGCGCAGCAGGCCCTGTTCCAGACACAGCGCGACCGCCCGGTCCATCAGCGGACTGGTCGTCAGCGAGGCCAGCAGCTTCAGGTCGGTCAGGCGCGCCATGCGGTCGGGGCTCGCCGCGACGAAACCGACCCGCCAGGCCGGCGACAGCATCTTCGAGAAGCCCGAGACGTAGATCGTGCGCCGCAGCTGGTCGAGCGCCGCCAGTCGCGGCGCGTGGTTCGGCGCGAACAGCGCGTAGGTGTCGTCCTCGACGATCAGCAGGTCGTGCTCGTGCGCCAGCTGCAGCACCTGGTGCGCATGCGCCAGGTCCAGCGTCGCGCCCGTCGGGTTGTGCAGCACCGACACCGTTACGTACATGCGCGGCCGGTGTTCCTCGATCAGGCGGCGCATCACCGCGATGTCCGGCCCGTGCGCGCCGCGCGGCACCGGCAGCAGCCGCATGCCGGCCTGCGACAGGCGCGCGTACTCGATCGCCCAGCCCGGGTCGTCCACCAGCACGGCGTCGCCCGGCTCCAGGAAGGCCCGCGTGATCAGGTCCAGCCCGTGCGTCGCGCCGACGGTGCTCATGATCTGGTCCGGCGCGGCCTGCACGGCGATGTCCAGCAGCCGCCGCGACAGCGCGCGCCGCAGGCGTTCGTCACCGAGCGGCTCGCCGTAGCCGGACAGCAGCGCGTCGTCGGCGTTCGCCGCCAGCCGGCGCAGCGTCGATTGCAGCAGGCCGAGGTCCAGCCATTCCGCCGGCAGGGTGCCCAGTCCCGGCGAGCGCCGGGCATCCGCCTGGAACATGCCGCGGATCAACGCGCTGGCGTCGACCGGCGGCGGCAGTGGCGCGGGGGCGACGTCGTGGGCGACGGTCGCCCGGGGCGGCGGGGTCCGGGTTTCGCGAACGAAAAACCCACGCTTCTTGCGCGCTTCCAGCAGACCCTGCGCGAGCAACTGGTCGTAGGCCGCCACGACCGTGTACGGGCTGACGCCGTGGTGCCGCGCACAGTCCCGCACCGACGGCAGCCGCGCGCCCGGCAGCAGCAGCCGCTGCTGTATCCGGGCCGCGAAGCGTTGCGCCAGCTGCTGCGCCAGCGGCTGGCTGGCGTTGCGGGAAAGGGCGACCGGCGCGACATTGGCGCTGTTGGGCGCGCTCATGCTGCCGTGGGCTGTGCTGGTGTCCATGCCGATACAGATCATGCGGTGGTATGGCGCAGTGTATTGGTCCTGTGCTGGTCGACCCCTTAGACTGGTCCGCTCAACCGGAGACATCCCCATGAACCGCAGTCCCTGGACGCAGGCCCGCCGCGCGGCGCGCATGAACCCGTCCATCATCCGAGAGATCCTGAAGGTCACCGAGAAGCCGGGCATCCTGTCCATGGCCGGCGGCCTGCCCAGCGCGGACACGTTCCCGGTGGAAGCCATCAAGACCGCCTGCGACCGCGTGCTGACGCACAACGCCAAGGAAGCGCTGCAGTACGCCGCCAGCGAGGGCTTCGCGCCGCTGCGCGAATGGGTCGCGGCCAAGGTCGCGACGCTGGGGATCAACGCCTCGCCGGACCAGGTGCTGATCACCAGCGGGTCGCAGCAGGGCCTGGACCTGGTCGGCAAGCTGCTGTGCGACGCGGGCGCCCCGGTCGCGGTCGAGACGCCGACCTACCTCGGCGCGCTGCAGGCCTTCACGCCGTACGAGCCGATCTTCGCCAGCCTCGCCAGCGACGACGAGGGCCCGCTGCCCTCGGCCATCGAGGCGCTGCCGCACGACGCGCCGGGCACGCGCTTCGCGTACCTGCTGCCGAACTACCAGAACCCGACCGGCCGTGTGATGAGCCTGGCGCGCCGCCAGGCCGTGGTCGCTGCCGCCCGCAAGGCCGGCGTGCCCATCGTCGAGGACAACCCCTACGGCGACCTGTGGTTCGACCAGGCGCCGCCGGCCTCGCTCAGCTCGCTGTGGCCGGAAGGCAGCATCTATCTGGGCTCGTTCTCCAAGGTGCTGACGCCGGGCTTCCGACTGGGCTACATCGTCGCGCCCAGCGAGCTCTACCCGAAGCTGCTGCAGGCCAAGCAGGCGGCCGACCTGCACACGCCGGGCTTCAACCAGCGCGTGGTGCACGAGGTCATCAAGGGCGGTTTCTTGGACGAGCACGTGCCCAAGATCCGCGCCCGCTACAAGGCCAACCGCGATGCGATGGCCAAGGCGCTGGAAACCGCGCTGCCGCCCGGCTGCGAGTGGCAGACCCCGGAAGGCGGCATGTTCTTCTGGATCCGCTTGCCCGAGGGCCTGGACGCGATGGCGCTGTTGCCGCGCGCGGTCGACGCCGGCATCGCCTACGTGCCGGGCGCCGCGTTCTACGCGCACCAGCCGGATACACGCACGCTGCGCCTGTCCTTCGTGACGCTGACGCCCGACCTGATCGCCGAAGGCGTCGACAAGCTCGGGCGTGTGCTGCACGAGGCGCTCGCGCTGACGACCGCCGAAACGGCGCCCTGATCGACGAGCCGTCATCGGTTCCCGCACGGGACCGATACCGACCCCGCCCGGGGTCGGGGCTTGTCCCCTGTTCCCGTCACCCGTCACCGCCCCGTCAGGCGGGACGGATCGACTCGCCTTGTTTTTCCGAGGTTCCCCATGTCCGAACTCCGCCGCTTCGTTCAAGTCGACGTCTTCACCGCCGAGGCGCTGAAGGGCAACCCGCTGGCCGTCGTCATCGACGGCGCCGGCCTGGACGACGCCACCATGGCGAAGTTCGCCGAGTGGACCAACCTCTCCGAAACGACCTTCCTGCTGCCACCCACGCATCCGGACGCCGATTACCGCGTCCGCATCTTCACGCCGGGCGGCGAGTTGCCCTTCGCGGGGCATCCGACGCTGGGTTCCTGCCATGCGTGGCTGTCCAGCGGCGGGGATCCGAAGCGGCCCGGCGAGGTGGTGCAGGAATGCGCCATCGGCCTGGTGCGCATCCGCCGCGACGGCGCCCGGCTGGCCTTCGCCGCGCCGCCGCTGCTGCGCGAGGGGCCGGTGGAGCCGGCGTTGCGCGAACAGGTGGCGCGCGCGCTGCGCGTCGCCGACGCGGACCTGCTCGACGTCGTCTGGGTGAACAACGGCCCGGATTGGATGGCGGCGCGCCTGGCCTCCGCCGAGGCGGTCCTGGCCCTCGAACCGGATTACGTGTCCATGGGGCGACTCAAGCTGGGCGTCGTTGGCGCTTATCCTGCGGGCTCGCCGCTGCAGTTCGAGGTGCGGGCGTTCGTGCCCGGCCTCGGCCCTGCTGAAGACCCGGTGACGGGCAGCCTCAACGCGGGTCTGGCACTATGGCTGCAAGGCGCCGGTCTGGCGCCCGATCGCTATGTGGCCGCCCAGGGCGCCGCCCTCGGGCGTGCCGGCCGGGTGCATGTGGCGAAAGAGGGCGGACATTGCTGGATTGGCGGCGATGTCACGCCGTTGATCCACGGTCAGGTGAGGTTGTGAAGCCATGAGCATGGAAGTCGATCATCTCGTTGTCGCCGCGAACACCCTCGAGGAGGGCCGCGCCTGGTGCGAGCGCGTCCTCGGCGTGTCCCCTCAACCCGGTGGGCGCCATGCGCTGATGGGCACGCACAACCTGCTGCTCAACATCAGCGGGCCGCCGGCCTATCCGCGCTGCTACCTGGAAATCATCGCGATCGATCCGGAGGCGCCGGATCCGGGCCGGCCACGCTGGTTCGACCTGGACCAGCCCGCCGTGCGCGAGCGGCTGAAAGAGGACGGTCCGTCGCTGCTGCATTGGGTCGCACGCGTGTCCAGCCTGGACGCGACGCTGGCGACCTGGGCGGGCGAGGGTGTCGACGCCGGTGAGGCGGTCGAGGCCGCCCGCGGCGACCTGAGCTGGCGCATCGCGCTGCGTGAGGACGGCCGACGGCTGCGCAAGGAAGGCCTGCCGGTGCCCATCGAATGGAAGGGCGAGGCCCATCCGACCGACAAGCTGCCGGAAAGCGGCGTGCAACTGCTGGGCTTCGAGGCCCGCGACGGTCTGCGCGCGCAGCTCTCGACGCCGAAGGGCACGGTCGAGCTGGAGGCGATCGAAGGGACCTTGTCCGATGCGCCGACGCAGTCCGGCGACCTCGACGACGTCCTGCCGACTTCCCGTTGAAGTGCCGTTGAAACGCCGCTGAAGTGCCGACAAGGACCCGATGAGCACGCAGGATCTTTTCCGCGAGGACGCGCAATTGCGCGAGTGCGAAGCAACGCTGCTGCGCGCCGATGAACGCGGCCTGCTGCTGGACCGCACGGTGTTCTATCCGCAAGGCGGTGGGCAGGCCGGCGACGCCGGCACGCTGACGCTGCCGGGCGGTCGTGAGCTGCGCATCGCCGATACCCGCAAGGGCGAAGGCGGCGAGATCCTGCACCTGCCCGCGCCGGACCAGGACCTGAGCGGACTCGACGCCGGCACGCCGGTGACGGCGCGCATCGATTGGGCGCGTCGTCATGCCCACATGCGCTTTCACACGGCGACGCATCTGCTGTGCGCGCTCGTGCCGCATCCGGTCGACGGCTGCTCGATCACTGCGGGGTATGCGCGACTCGACTTCCACATGACCGACGCGCTCGACAAGGACGCGCTGACGGCCGGCATCGCCCGGCTCGTCGCCGAGGCACATCCGGTCGGTCACCGCTGGATCAGCGACGAGGACCTGGACGCGAATCCGACGCTCGTGCGCAGCATGAGCGTGCAGCCGCCGCGCGGCACCGGCCGCGTCCGCTTGCTGGAAATCGACGGCATCGACCTGCAGCCTTGTGGCGGCACACACGTCGCCAATACGTCGGAGATTGGCGCGGTCGTCGTCACGAAGATCGAAAAGAAGTCGGCCAAGACGCGCCGCGTGGTGCTCGGCTTTTCGACATCCCCATGAGCGGTCTTCGCGTGCTCGGACGCGCGGCGTCCATCAATGTCCGCAAGGTGTTGTGGACCGGCGTCGAGCTGGGCCTGGATCTGGCGCGCGAGGACGTCGACGTGAAGGCGGACGCTTTCCGGGCGCTCAATCCGAACGCGATGATGCCGGTGCTGATCGACGACGCCGCCACGTCGTTCTCGATGTGGGAGAGCAACAGCATCTGCCGTTATCTCGCCCGGCGCGAGGGCCGTGTCGACCTGCTTCCCGACGGCCACCAGGAGCGCGCGCTCGTCGAGATGTGGATGGACTGGCAAGGCGGCGAGCTGAACAACAGCTGGCGCTATGCGTTCATGGCGACGGTGCGCAAGAGCGCGCAGCACCAGGACGCCGCGCTGATCGAGTCGGGCGTCGCGAACTGGAACCGCCACATGGCGATGCTCGACGGCCAGCTCGCGCGCTCCGGCGGGCCGTTCGTGCTTGGCGACACCTTCACGCTGGCGGACGTCGTGCTGGGGCTGTCGGCCCACCGCTGGCGCGCCGCGCCGATCGCCCACGCGGACCTGCCGTTCGTCGACGCCTGGTACCGGCGGCTGCTGACCCGACCCGGCTTCGCGGCGCACGGGCCCGCCGCCGGCCCTTGACGGGCGCCCCTAGACGCCGCACTTGATCGCCGGAACGGCCTCGCTACACTCGCTCGCTGTGGACACGCCCGAGATACGACTGATCTGCCCCGATTCGCCCCCGTTGTGGGAAGAAGCGCGGGTGATCATGCGCGAATACGCGCAGAGCCTGGACATCGACCTGGACTTCCAGAACTTCGACCAGGAACTGGCGTCGCTGCCCGGTGAGTACGACGAGCCGCAAGGCGCGCTGCTGCTGGCGCTGGTCGACGGCCAGATCGCCGGTTGCGGCGGCTTCCGTCCGATGACCGATTCCGACTACGCCAACGCCTGCGAGATGAAGCGCCTGTTCATCCGTCCCGCGTTCCGCCGCTTCGGCCTGGGACGCACGATGGCGCAGGCGCTGATCGATCGCGCCACCACGGCCGGCTACTCCAGCATGCTGCTCGACACCCTCGACGACATGGAGGCCGCGCGCGACCTGTACGAGAGCCTGGGCTTCGAGGAGATCCCGCCGTACTACTTCAATCCGATCGCCGGCGCGCATTACCTGAAGGTCGATCTGGACTGAGCCCGACGGCCCCTTGGCTCGGCCGCGACCCCATCGCGGCGATTCGTCGTGAAGAGGATCGGTTTCGTCGGGTTACCGGCATAGCATCGGGGCATGAGCTCACAGCCCCCTGCCGCTTCGACGACGTCCTCGGACGACCTGTACCGCCTCGAGCCCGCGTCGCTGACGCCGGCGCTGCTCGGCGAGTCGCCGTTCTGGCACCCTTTGGAGCAATGCCTCTATTACGTCGACATCCCGGGCAAGGCGTTGTTCCGGCTCGACAACGGCGCGGACACCCCGACGCGCTGGCCGCTCAACGACGAGCCGGGCTGCATCGTGCCGCTGACCGACGGCAAGCTGCTGATCCCGCAGCGCAACGGGCTCTGGCGCTTCGACCCGGCGACCGGCGCCTATGAGAAGCTGCTCGACCCGCCGTACGACGCGTCCAAGCGCCGCTTCAACGACGGCAAGGCTGATGCGAAAGGGCGCTTGTGGGTCGGCACGATCGACGACGCGCGCCAGCCGGAATCGGCGCTCTACTGCCTGCGCGAAGGCGCGTTCGCACAGGTCCAGGACGGCATCACCGTGTCCAACGGCCTGGCCTGGAGCCCGGACGGCCGCACGATGTATTGGGCCGACACCAAGGCCCATGAGATTTACCGGTTGAGTTTCGATGCTGAAACCGGCACTGTCGGGCCACGCGAAGTTTTCGCCCGCTTCGAGAAGCGCGCGCCGGAACAGTCGCTGGAAAGCTACGGCGGCCGGCCGGATGGCGCCGCCGTCGACGTCGAAGGCGCCTACTGGATCGCCATGATGGAAGGGCAGCAGCTGCTTCGGCTGTCGCCTTCGGGCGAGGTGCTCCAGCGCGTCGAGCTGCCGGTGCGATGCGCGACCATGCCGACCTTCGGTGGTGCAGACATGCGCACCCTTTTCGTCACCACCGCACGGGAAAAGCGCAGCGAGGCCGAACTCGCGTCGCAACCCTGGGCGGGCTGCGTGCTGAAGATGCGGGTGCCGGTGGCCGGACTGCCAGTCCAGTTCGCGCACTGGCCCATTTGAGGCAACCCGAAGAAGCCGCTCGAAAGAGCAGGCCGAAAGGGCCAGGTGTTGCGCGCACACCGCGCGCGGGCCTGTGCTGAAAGTGATGTGAAAGCCGATGAACAGGGCTCGGGAGAGCCCTAGGCGTGGTTCGCACGGGCTGTCAAGTCGGCGCGGATGGGCCAGCGCGACGGGCTGTTAAGGGCTTGTAAGGCCAGAACCCCTATAATCCCGTGGTTTTGCAGCTCGCCCCCTGACGCCGTGAATCCCGATCCAGCGCACGCACCTGTTGCGTCGCCCGCAGAGCCGCCCCGGCCCGTTCCGACGAACGACCGCGGCACCGCCAGCCAGGATCCTTGGGACGATGGAACGGAAGGAGATGCGGCTGCCGAACCGGCTTTCAAGCCCCTGACGCGAGAAGAAGCGCAGGACTTGCGAGCCCGGCTCCCGGCGATGTCCGTCTGGTCCTTGTTGACCTGGCAGGCCGCGGCGGGGGCGGTCATGGTCGCGCTGTGGGGGCTGCTGTCCCTGCAAGCCGACAAAACCTGGTCGGCGCTGTTCGGTGCCGTCTCGGTCGTCGTGCCGAACGCCCTGATGGCGTGGGGCATGACGCGGCAATCAGCCAGGGACGCGGGCACACCGATGCTCACGTTCGCGGTCTGGGAGCTGGTGAAGATCATTCTGGCGGTCGCCATCCTGGTGGCGGTCGTCGTGGGTTACGCATCGTTGAGTTGGGCGGCATTGCTCTCGACCCTCGTCGTGACCTTGAAGGCAAATTGGCTGGCCCTGCTTCGGCGGGGTCGAATCAGAAAATAGAGACGGAAACACCACCATGGCAGCAGAAGGGCACGCGCCGACTTCGGGTGAATACATCACCCACCATTTGCAGCATTGGCAGAAGAATTTCGCCTTCGAAGATGCGAAGCAGACGGGCATCGTCGACTTCAGCGTCTTCAACTTCGATTCGCTG
This sequence comes from Roseateles sp., assembly GCF_036486225.1. GTDB lineage: Bacteria > Pseudomonadota > Gammaproteobacteria > Burkholderiales > Burkholderiaceae_C > Roseateles. The sequence continues at coordinate 9,908 of NZ_DASVNZ010000255.1, forward strand.
ATCTATTCGACGGTGCTGGGCCTGCTGGCCGTGTTCCTCCTGTGGCGTGTCGCACGCAAGGCGCATGCCGGCGTGCCGGGTCGCTTCCAGGCCGCCATCGAGATGCTGGTGGAACTGGTGGACAACCAGGCCAAGTCGGTGATCCACAACGAGAAGAGCCGCCGCGTCATCGGACCGGTCGCCCTGACCGTGTTCGTGTGGATCTTCTTCATGAACTTCATGGACATGCTGCCGGTGGACTGGCTGCCGACGCTGTTCACCAACTACGTCGCCCATGACGCGCACCACGCCTACCAGCGCGTCGTGCCGACCGCCGACCTGTCGACCACGCTGAGCCTGTCGACCTTCGTCCTGGCGCTGGTGTTCTTCTACAGCGTCAAGATCAAGGGTCTGGGCGGCTGGGGCCACGAACTGATCGCCGCGCCGTTCGGCGACCACTGGGCGCTGTGGCCGTTCAACTTCCTCATGCAGGTCATCGAGTTCATCGCCAAGACGGTGTCCCATGGCATGCGACTGTTCGGCAACATGTTTGCCGGCGAGCTGGTGTTCATGCTGATCGCCCTGATGGGTGGCGGCTGGGCCCTGACCGGAACCGGCATCGGCCTGGCCATCGGCCACGTCCTCGCCGGCACGGTCTGGACGCTGTTCCACATCCTTGTGATCACGCTGCAGGCCTTCATCTTCATGATGCTGACGCTGATCTACCTGGGCCAGGCGCACGACGCGCACTGATCCGGACGGACAGCTCGATCCCTGCGATTTCTCGATTCCTTTTCCCTTTCTCTTTATCTAACTCTCTCAGGAGCAAAACATGGAAAACATCCTCGGTCTGGTCGCTCTGGCTTGCGGCATCATCGTTGGTCTGGGCGCGATCGGCGCTTCCATCGGCATCGCGCTGATGGGCGGCAAGTTCCTGGAATCGTCGGCCCGTCAACCCGAGCTGATGAACGAACTGCAAACCAAGATGTTCATCCTGGCCGGCCTGATCGACGCCGCCTTCCTGATCGGCGTCGCCATCGCCCTGCTGTTCGCGTTCGCCAACCCGTTCGCCGCTACGCTGCTGGCCACCGTCGCTCGCTGATTGAGCCCGAACCCTTTCACGACTGAAAGGATCGTGCCGTGAATATCAACGCTAGCCTCTTCATCCAGTGGATCCCGTTTGCACTTCTCGTGTTCGTCACGATGAAGTTCATCTGGCCACCGATCGTGAAGGCACTGGACGAGCGCGCGGACAAGATCCGTGCCGGCCTGACCGCCGCAGACCAGGCCAAGGCCGAACTGGCCAACGCCAACAAGAAGGTCGACGAGCAACTGGCGCAGACCCGCAACGAAACCACCAAGCTGCTGTCCGACGCTGAAAAGCGCGGCGCCGCCATCGTGGACGAAGCGAAGAAGCGCGCGGAAGACGAAGGCGCCAAGATCATCGCCGCTGCCAAGGCTGAAGCCGAGCAGCAGTCGGTGCGCGCCCGCGAGGCCCTGCGCGAGCAGGTCGCCGCGCTGGCCGTCAAGGGCGCCGAGCAGATCCTGCAGCGCGAGGTCAACGCCGGCGTGCACGCCGAATTGCTGAACCGTCTCAAGACGGAGCTGTAATCATGGCTGAACTCGCAACCATTGCCCGTCCCTACGCCGAAGCGCTGTTCCAGGTCGCGTCCTCCCAGGACCTCAAGACCTGGAACGAGCAGCTCGCCGCGCTGGCGCTCGTCGCCGGCGACAGCCAACTGCGCCAGTTCGCCGAAGACCCCAAGGTGAGCGCCGACCAGGTGTTCGACGTGGTGTCCGCGGCGAGCAAGCAGTCGCTGGTGCCCGGCGTTCAGAACTTCCTGCGCGAGGTGATCGCCAACGGCCGCCTGTCGGCGCTGCCGGCGATGGTCCAGCAGTTCCACGAACTGGCCAACGCCGCGTCCGGCGTGTCCGATGCGCACATCTTCAGCGCCTTCCCGATCGAGCCGGCCCAGCTGGCCGACGTGGTCGCGTCGCTGGAGAAGCGCTTCGGCCGCAAGCTGCAAGCGCAGGTTGAGCTGGAGCCTGGCCTGATCGGCGGTATCCGTGTGGTGGTCGGCGACGAGGTGCTGGACACCTCGGTGAAGGCCCGTCTGGAACGCATGAAAGTGGCGCTCACTGCCTGAAGCCTCGGCTTCAGGCTTCGGCCCGACTGCCTGAGATCCCCCCGATTCACCCTGGTGTCCCGCTTCGGCGGGATGCCGCTGGGAGCAAGCAATGCAACTGAATCCTGCTGAAATTTCCGAACTGATCAAGAGCCGCATCGAAGGCCTTGGCGCGTCCACCGACGTGCGCAACCAGGGCACCGTGGTGTCCGTGTCCGACGGCATCGTGCGCGTGCACGGCCTGTCCGACGTGATGCAAGGCGAAATGCTGGAGTTCCCGGTCGCCGCCGATGGCACGCAGACCTTCGGTCTGGCGCTGAACCTGGAGCGCGACTCCGTCGGCGCCGTGATCCTGGGCGCCTACGAGCACATCGTCGAAGGCGACACCGTGAAGTGCACGGGCCGCATCCTGGAAGTGCCGGTCGGCCCCGAGCTGATCGGCCGCGTCGTGAACGCGCTGGGTCAGCCGATCGACGGCAAGGGCCCGATCAACGCCAAGATGACCGACGTCATCGAGAAGGTCGCCCCGGGCGTGATCGCCCGCAAGTCCGTCGACCAGCCGGTGCAGACCGGCCTGAAGTCGATCGACTCGATGGTGCCCGTCGGCCGTGGCCAGCGCGAGCTGATCATCGGCGACCGCCAGACCGGCAAGACCGCCGTGGCGATCGACGCGATCATCAACCAGAAGGGTCAGAACATGACCTGCGTCTACGTTGCGATCGGCCAGAAGGCTTCGTCGATCAAGAACATCGTGCGTTCGCTGGAACAGGCCGGCGCGATGGAGTACACCATCGTCGTCGCCGCCTCGGCCTCCGAATCTGCTGCCAAGCAGTACGTGTCGGCCTACTCGGGCTGCACGATGGGCGAGTACTTCCGCGATCGCGGCCAGGACGCGCTGATCGTCTATGACGACCTGTCCAAGCAGGCTGTTGCGTACCGCCAGGTCTCGCTGTTGCTGCGCCGCCCGCCGGGCCGCGAAGCGTATCCGGGCGACGTTTTCTACCTGCACTCGCGCCTTCTCGAGCGCGCCGCGCGCGTGAACGAAGAGTACGTCGAGAAATTCACGAAGGGCGAAGTGAAAGGAAAGACTGGTTCGCTCACCGCGCTACCCGTCATCGAGACGCAAGCGGGCGACGTGTCTGCGTTCGTGCCGACCAACGTGATCTCGATCACCGACGGCCAGATCTACCTCGAAACCGATTTGTTCAACGCCGGCATCCGGCCCGCCATCAACGCGGGTCTCTCGGTGTCGCGCGTCGGCGGCTCGGCGCAGACGAAGATTATCCGCAAGCTCGGT
>NZ_DASVNZ010000265.1:0-21034 GCF_036486225.1 Roseateles sp.
TGCGGCTTGGAGAACTGGAGCATCACGATCTGGATCTCAGGCGAGAAGGTCCGGCCGGTCAGCTTCTCCTGCCAGGAGATCACATCGAAACCGGCCAGCGCGCGCCCCATCTCGGCGATGCGCTGGTCCAGGTCGCCCCCGATCCGCTCCCTGCGGAAGGCCGCAAATCCGGCGCGCTGCATCGCGCTCAGGATGGCGTCAATCCGGGGCGCCGCGCGGTCGAACCAGGTCCAGTCGTCCTGGCTCCAGTAGCTGCTGGCCTGGTAGCCCGGCAGGATCGCCGTCTGCCGCGACCTCAGCGCCGAGAGCAGCGTGGCGATCGTCGCGTCGTTGCCGTTGGCGGAGAACAGCACCTGCAGATTGGGGCCGAGCAGACCGAAGCCGTCCTTCGTCGCGTCGTTCCACAACCGCGCGACGTCCGCGCGTATCGCCTCGGGCAGTCGCGGCGCGAAGGCGGCGGCGTCCGGCGCATAGAAGTCCAGATAGAGCGGGGTGCCCGACAGCGGCCCGAGGAAGGCAATCGCATCGAAGCCCTCGGAGGCGCGTACCCGCCATCGAGTGCGGTTTGCGCCGGCCGGCGCGGCGGCGGACTCGACGGCAAGCAGGGACGCCACCGAAGCGATCAGCGGCACGGTCAGGAAGGTTCGTCGTTGCATGCCCCGATGCTAGGCAAGCCGCGCCCTCCCTTCTTGAACGGACTTAACCCCGCCAGTTCGTCGGTGTCCGCCCGGTCAGCGCCACGATGGCGCGCGTCAGGTGGGCCTGGTCGGCGAACCCGGTCTCTGCGGCGAGCATCGCCATCGAGCCCTGCCAGCCCGGCAAACGGCGCAGCGCCTGCAGCGTCCGCTGCTCCAGGCGGTAGCGCTTCGGACTGGTGCCATAGGCGCGGTGGAAGCCGCGGCTGACCGACTGCGGCGCGATGCCCATGGCGTCGGCCCATTCGGTGAGCCCGACATCCGGAGCGTCGGCGAGCGCCGCCGCCAGCAGGTCCGGCCAATCGTCCAGTCTCGCGGCGAGGGGCTGGAACGTCTGGTGCAGCAGCTGGACGGCCTCGGCGGGATCGCGCTCGGCGAGCCGGGCGATCGCGTCGGCATCGTCGACACGTCCGAACGCCTCACGGATGTCGCGTCCGGATACCGGCAGATTCAGCACCTTGGCGCCGGTGCGGAAGAACTCGTTGCGATGCGATTCGTGCTCGCCATGGAACACCGCCTGGCCGGCCTCGACGCGTAGGCGCCCTCGATCGCCCGCCTCCACGTAGCCGCCCGCGAGCACGAGCGCGACATAGCCGTGGCGATGGCGATGCCTCGCCATCTGCTCGAACGCACGGTGGAGGGAGATCGCGGCGGTCATTCGTTCAAGCGCTCGCTGGATGTCGACACGCGCTCCTGCCCCGCCGACACCTGACGCCCCGCCAGCGGATGGATGTCCAGGCTGCCGTACATGCTGACGACTTCGCCGATGACCACCTGGTAGCCCTTGAGCCAGCGCTCGTGCTGCTGCTTGGCCTGCTGATGCAGCGGATGCGCCATCAGCTGGCGCAGCGCGTCCATCGACTCCCAGTAGTACACGTTCGTGATCAGCCCCAGCGCGGGGTTCTCCCAGCTCTCCTCGCCGAGATAGCCGGGGATGGCCTTGGCCATCGCCGCGATGGCGTCGTCCAGCGCATGGAAGTCGGCGTCGTACTCGCCCTTGTAGAACGTGAAGGTGGAAGTGAACACGGGTCGATTCGAGAAGGTCGATGAAAGGGTCGGCAATGGAAGGACGGCAGCTCGCGGCGCCGGTCGATGACGCCGTGATTTCAACATCATTCCCACGTCTCGATATCAGGGGCCGCCTCTCTGGCAAGCCCGGATGGTTCCCGCGCGAATCCTGGGCATGATCGGGCCTCCAACAGAGAGGAGAGCCGTCCATGGGAGGAAAGATGAGTCGAGTGTTCGCGCGCACCGGCCTGGGCCGCATGTCCAGCGGCGAGTACCAGGCCAACCTCAACGGCATGAACATGTTCTTCGGCGCCGTGCTGGGCTTCGTGCTCTCCGGCACCGAGAAGCTCAGCGCCTGGCAGTTCGGCGTCCTGCTCACCGCCCTGGCCAGCGTCGTCATCACGGTGCTCTACATCTCCTCCAGCAAGCATCGGCTGATGTACTCGCTGCTGGCGCTCTTCTACGCCGCCACCTTTCCGGAAGTGATGAGCATGCTGCTGCGCGGCCCGGACCTCGTCCCCGACAAGGTGCGACCCACCCTCCTCGTCTGGATCGGGATGACCGTCATGGTGGAGTTCTGGGCGAGGGAAAAGAGCCAGGAAAAGAGCCAGGAAAAGAGCGAGGACGAAGGCGAAGCCACAGACAAGACCGCCGTGGACACCCCGGCTCGTGAGCCCGAAACCCAGCGGTGAACGCCATTCGAAAGGAACGCACATGGCCAAGTACCTGATCTCGTTCCCCAGCGCCGCGATGGTCGTCCCCGATGATGACTGGGACGCGGTGGTCCATGACTCCCACGCCGTGATCGAGGAAGCGAAAGCGGCCGGCGTCTACGTCTTCGGCGGCGGCATCGACGAAAGCGTCCCGCCGGTGCTCGTGTCGGCGGACGGCTCATTCGCAGACGGCGGCTATCCCTGGGGGCCAACACTCAACGGGGGGTTCACCGTGCTCGAACTGCCCACGCGCGAAGCAGCCGTCGACTGGGCCGCGCGCATCGCCAAGGCCTGCCGCTGCCAGCAGGAGCTGCGCGTCTTCGGGTTCGACCCGGCGTCGTGACGCGCGTTGAGGCGCTCAGGCGACCGCCAGGTGCACGGCCTCCGCCAGCGCATCCACGCGGAACGGCTTCTTCAGGATGGACCGCGCGCCCAGCACCTGGCCGACCTTGTCCATGTCGGCATACCCGGTCGCCAGGATGATCGGGATCGTGGGCCAGGTGTCCTGCACGCGGCGGATCAGCTCCCCGCCGTTCATGCCCGGCATCACGTAGTCCACGATCAGCAGGCTGGGCTGGCGCTGGTCGAGCTTGAGCAGCGCCTCCGGGCCGTTCGACACCGCCGTCACCTGGTGCCCCAGCAACTCCAGGCTCTGGACGATGGAATGGCGCACCTCGTCGTCGTCCTCCACCACCAGGATGTCCTGCGGCGGCGTGACCAGGCTGGAGCGGTCCGCCTCGCCGTCCTCCGCCAGCGCCTGCGTGGCCAGCGGGAAGCTGAGGTGGACCTGCGTCCCCTGCCCCGGCGCGCTCTCGATGCCCACCTGCCCGCCCGACTGCTTCGCGAAGCCGTACACCTGCGCCAGGCCCAGGCCGGTGCCGCTGCCCATCGCCTTGGTCGTGAAGAAGGGCTCGAAGACGCGCTCGATGATCGACGGCGGAATGCCGGCGCCGTTGTCGGCCACCGTGACCCGCAGGCCGGGCACGACCTGACCCTCGCGCTCGCAATCGATCTCCCGCGTCGAGATCAAGATGGTGCCGCCCTCCTTCATCGCGTCGCGCGCGTTGAGCGCGAGGTTGAGGACGGCCATCTCCAGCTGGTTCGGATCCAGCAGCGCGACCGGTCGCGGATGGTCCAGCGCCAGGTCGATGCGTACGCGCGATCCGACCGAGGTCAGCAGCAGTTCCTGCATGCCGTTGATCGACGCATGCACGTCGGTGGCCTGCGGCACCAGCGACTGGTTGCGCGCGAAGGACAGCAGCTGTTCGGTCAGGCGCGCACCGCGTTTCACCGTGCGCCGCGCCCCTTCCACGATCCGGCCGGCCGGCGGCGGACAGTCCAGCCGCGCCAGCAGGTCCAGGTTGGTGCCGATGACGTGCAGCAGGTTGTTGAAGTCATGGGCGATGCCGCCGGTCAGGTGCCCCATGGCCTCCATCTTCTGGACCTGAAGCAGCGCCGCCTGCGCGCGCTCGCGTTCGGCGATCTCGTTCATGAGCCGGTTGTTGGCCGTCGAGAGCTCCCGCGTGCGACTCTCGATGCGGTCCTCGAGCTCCCGGTTGAGCCGCTCCACCGCATCGTGCGCGACCGCCAGTTCGGCGAGCATCGCCCGGTTCGCGTACTGCCTCGCCCGGGCGCGCACCGCGGCCTCCACGGCGGTGTGCAGCGTGTCGGGGCTCAGCGGCCGCTCCAGCAGGATGACGTTGCCCATCAGGTGCAGCGAGGTCGCCGCATTGGGCGCGCGCCGCCCGGTGCGCTTGCTGGTGAGGACCACGAAGGGAAAGTCCGACCAGGGCGGCTGCCGGCCCAGCCAGAGGTGCACGGGACTGCCGGGCGCGATGGACAGGGCCTCCTCCGTCACCACCGCCGCCGCGGCGCCCTCGTTCAGCGCCGTCAACAGCTGTTCGGGCGTATGCACCGCGTGGGCCGGCGCCAGCCCGGTCACGACCTCCGCGATCACCTGCGCATCCCGGCCGAACGGCGCCAGGACGATCACGCGGGATTCGAAGGCACTCGTCATTCAGCGTCGCTGTCGCTCAGCAGCGCGATGTCGCCGGCGTAGCGCGAGACCCCGGACACCACGCCCTCGAAGTCCGTCAGGGCCACGCCGATCTCCACGCCCTGCTCGCCGAGGCGGAACTCATGGATGGTGCTGGCGTGCTTGTTGGTGCGGCTCTTGGCCACCGAGACCGCCTTGAGCAGGTTGCCGCGCGCCTCGAAGTAGCGGAACAGCACCACCGCGTCGCTCAAATAGCTGAGGTCGATGTCGATGCGCCCCTGGCCGAGGATGCCGTGCTGGCCGAGCACCAGGATGGTCATCACGCCGCGCTGGTTGAGGTAGGTCAGCAGCTCATGCATCTGCAGCATCAGGAACTTGCCGCCGGGCATCGCCTGCAGGTAGGCGTTGAGGCTGTCGATCACCACGGTGCGCACGCCGTCCTGCTCGACCGAACGCCGCACGCGGGCCGCGAATTCGCCGGCCGTGACCTCCGCGGGATCCAGCGCGTTGAGCATGAACTGCTCGTCGTCGATGTAACCCTGCAGGTCGTAGCCCAGGGTCTTCGCGCGCGGCAGCAGCGTCCCCAGGCCTTCATCGAAGAGGTAGTACGCCGCCTTTTCGCCGCGCCGCAGCGCCGCGTGGACGCAGGCGATGGCGGTGGTGGTCTTGCCGACGCCCGACGGTCCGACGAACAGCGTGTTGCTGCCGCGCGCCAGGCCGCCGCCCAGCGCGGCGTCGAAGGCGGCGTTCCCGCTGCTGACGTTCTCGGGCAGGAAGGCCTTGTGGTGCTCGGCCGCGATCAGGCGCGGGAACACCTCCAGGCCGCCGGTCTTCAACGTGAAGTCATGCTCCCCGCTGCGGAAGCCGATGCCCCGCATCTTGGCCACGCGCAGGAAGCGCTTGTCGGCGCCGTACTCGCCCACGATCTGCTGCAGCCACACGACCCCGTGGGCGATGCTGCGCAACTGCATGTCGCCGGTGGACGCGCTGAGGTCGTCCAGCATCAGCACCGTGCAGTCGTGGCGGGCGAAGAAGTGCTTGAGCGCCAGCACCTGGCGCCGGTAGCGCAGCGGGTCCTGCGCCAGCAGGCGCATCTCCGACAGGCTGTCGAAGACGACGCGCTTGGGACGGTTCGCCTCGATGCGCGCCATCACGCCCTGGACCGTCTGGTTCAGCTCCAGTTCGGCGGGGTGGATGATGGTCTGCTCCGCCTCCGGGCCGAGCTGCTCCGCGCTGACCAGCTCGAAGACCTCGAGGCCGACCGCGTCGAGGTCCCAGCCGTGCGAGCGGGCGACCTCCTTCAGTTCGGTGCCGGTCTCGGACAGCGTGACGTACAGGCCGGATTCCCCGGCGGCGAGGCCGGCCAGCAGGAAATGGATGCCCAGGGTGGTCTTGCCGGTGCCCGGCTCCCCTTCGAAGAGGTAGAGGTGGCCTTGGGGCAGGCCGCCCTGGAGGATGTCATCGAGGCCGGTGATGCCGGTGGAGCAGCGGGGGTTGGACATGCAGGGGCGTTGCGGACGAGGAAGGGGCAGTCTCGCCAAGCGCCTGTGGGGACGGTCTGGAGAGGTCGGATGCCGCGCCTCGGCAATCGGCGCTCCCACCCGGACTCACGCGACCCGCAACGGCCGCCCGGCGGATGTGCTCGAGGGCGGCGCCAGCGCCAGCGCCGGGCCCGGGACCCCGACCGGTCCGACCGAGCCGATCTGGATCCGCCCTTTCCCGGCGCGCTTGGCGCCGTACATGGCCTCGTCCGCGCCGCGCATGACCGCCGCCGTCTCGCAGCCTCCCCGCGCCAGGACGATGCCGATGCTCGCGCTCACGGTCACGCGGTGTCCGCCGGCGACCTGGATCGGCCGCTCGATCTCCGCCAGGCAGCGTTGCAGCACGGCGCGCGCGCCGCCCACGTCGCTGCTGGCGGCCAGCACGATCGCGAACTCGTCGCCGCCCAGGCGGGCCACGATGTCGTTGGCGCGCAAGGTCTGCTGCAGCCGCTCGCCGACCGCCTTGAGCACCTCGTCGCCGGCCTCGTGGCCATGGCGGTCGTTGACGGGCTTGAAGCCGTCCAGGTCCAGGTAGCAGACTGCGATCCCCGTGTCCGCCCGCAACGCGGTCGCCTGGGCGTCGGCGAGCTTCTCCTCGAACAGGCGCCGGTTCGGCAGGCCGGTCAGGGCGTCGCGGAAGGCCATGCCGTAGGCCTTCTCCTCGCTCTGCTTGAGGGCGTCGATGTCCACCAGCATCCACAGGCTCTCCTCCTCCGAGACCAGCATGCCGCTCAGGTCGATCCACAGCGCGGTGCCGTCCTTCCTGCGCATCTGCACCTGGGTGCGGAAGCGTTGGCCGGCGCGCAGGGCGCCGTAGCCGGCCCGACCGATGTGGTCGAAGGTGGCCTGGTCCAGGTAGAGGTCGCGCATCGACATGCCGCGCATCTCGCCCGGCCCGTAGCCGAGGATGCGTTCGAGGGCGCGGTTGTCCCAGAGGATCACGCGCGAACGCAGGCGCACCATGCCCACCAGGTCGTTCTCCAGCATCAGCGACTGCTCGCGCGCGGTGCGGTCCGCGGCCAGGCGGCCTTCATGCTCGCGTTTCTGCCCGCGATAGAGCAGGACCGAGGTGCCGGCGACCAGGGCGATCATCAGCGCCACCAGGCCCGAGAGTTCGACGACCTGGTGGTGCCAGGCGCCGAGATACTCCCCGGTGCTCAGGCCGGCATAGACGGTGAAGGGGTAGCCCGGCACGCGGTGGTAGGCGGTGATGCGTTCGACCTTGTCCAGCGCCGTCGAGGTCACGTACCACCCCTGCGCCGGATTGCGCCGCAGGTTCTCGCGCAGGGCCTGGGAGACGACGGCCTCGCCCAGCCCCCGGGTCGACCGGGGCTCGGACGCGGCATGCCGGGCCACCAGCAGGAAGTTGTCGTTCATGCGCATCGCCATCGCACCCGATCGGCCGAGCGTCATCTCGGAGAAGTGCTCCGCGAAGTGTTCCGAGGTCATCTCCGTCAGCACGATGCCGTCGAAGCCGCCGTCCGCGTTGATCAGCCGCCGCGCGATCACGATGCACCATCCTCCGGCCACGCGGTCCAGCAGCGGCTCCGACACCACCGTGGCATCGCGCGCCCTTGCCTGCTCGAAATAGGCCCGGTCGCCGAGGCGGACGGGCGCTGCGAGCGGGTTGTCGTCGGCGGTCACCAGACCGGTCGCGTCGACCACGCGCACCGCGCTCACATGCTTGAGCAGTACGCGCTGCTCGGCGACCATCTGCGCCAGGACTTCGGAACGGTCCGTGGCGCGCGAGGTCTTCGCATACCGCTCCGCCACGGTGGCCAGGGCGTTGTCGATGAGCCGCAGCTCGGCGGCCACTTCGCCGCTCATGCTCGCGGTCAGGTTCTCGGCGGTCAGGCGCGCGGCGTCTTCGTCGCCTTCCCGGGCGTTGTGCAGGCTCAGGGCGGCCGCCGCGCAGAGCATCAGCCCCAACGCCAGATTGCCCGCGACCAGCCCGCGGCGCAGGCGGGTCAGCGAGTGGGCGACGATCGTGCGTTGTTCCTTCATGGCGAGGCATCCTTGTGGTGGCCCCCTCGGTGCGGAAAGCCCCCGGGGTCCATGGTGGACTTTGTACGTCCGCGTCGCGTCGCGCACCATCCAGCACTGGATGAAGCTGCTGTAGGGCGAGCACTGACGGGGATTGCCCTGAGGTGCCGCGCAGCGCCGCGCGGCGCCGCGGACATGGGCTGGACACCGCGGCCGGCGTCGTGGCGATCGGCAAGAATTCACGCCCCCCGGGCAAGGACCGCCAGATCGCGTTAGGGTGAGGGCCATGAACGCTGTTGACACCTCCTCGTCCGCCATCGTCTCCGTCCAGCCGCTCGGCATGCCCTGGGAGACGATCGACCCCTTCCTGTTCTGCGTCCACCACGACGACGCCTATCCGCGCGGCAATGGCCGCCACGGGCCGGACGCCGCGCTGCTGTCGGGCCGGAAGATGGGGTCGGACTTCTCGCGCCAGGACGGCTGGAGCATGTATCACGGCCAGCAGGTGCCCGGGTTTCCGGCCCACCCGCACCGCGGGTTCGAGACCGTGACCATCGTCCGCAAGGGCCGCATCGACCACGCCGACTCGCTGGGCGCCGGCGCGCGCTTCGGAGGCGGCGATGTCCAGTGGCTGACCGCCGGCAAGGGCATCGTCCACGCGGAGATGTTCCCGCTGCTGCACACCGACCGACCCAACCCGCTGGAGCTGTTCCAGATCTGGCTCAACCTGCCGGCCGACAGCAAGATGGTGGAGCCGCACTTCACGATGTTCTGGTCGCAGGACATCCCGCGGCACACCTTCGTCGACGACGCCGGGCGCCGGACCGAGGTGGTGGTCATCGCCGGCGATCTCCCCGCCCCCGGACATGCCGGCGGGACCGTGGCCAGGCCGCTCGCGCCGCCGCCGGACTCGTGGGGCTCGCGCCTGCATTCGGACCTGGCGATGTGGACGCTTCGCCTGGAACCCGGCGCGCAGTGGACGCTGCCCGCGGCGTTGGGTGATGGCACGCGGCGCAAGCTGTACTTCTTCGCCGGCGGCCAGATCACCCTTGCGGGTCAGGTCGTGCCAGTCGGTTCCTCCGTCGAGGTGCGGGCCGGCGCCGACGTCCTCCTGATCAATGGCGACGAACCCGGTGAGCTGCTGATGCTGCAAGGCCGTCCTATCGGCGAGCCGGTGGCGCAGTACGGGCCCTTTGTCATGAACACCGAGCAGGAGCTGCGCCAGGCTTTCGAGGACTACCGCCGCACCGAGTTCGGCGGCTGGCCGTGGCCGGATCCGGCGCCGGTGCACGGCAACGAGGAGGACCGCTTCGCGCGGCATGCGGACGGGCGGACGGAGCGGCCGCCATCGCAGGACTGAATCGTCCCGGGCCATGAGCCGAAACAAGTCCTGACCCCCTCATGGGGGAGACGCGCCTCGGACCCCGTTGCGCGTTGTCCCTGGCGAATGGCCAGTTCATTTGATTTTCGGCAATTCAGCGCATACCACCTTGTTCATCGGTCTTTTCCGGGGAGCCGGATCAAAGGTTCATGCAAGACTGATTGCCGTCACGGCCCCAAGAGATCTCCGAGGCCATGCATACGCAGTACGTCATCCGCCAGAGCGGATGAGGCGATGCGCCTCAGGCGATCCGGGTCGGCCGACTCAAACCATTGAACATAGGGGATGACTCATGGGTGACAGTCTTTGTCTGAGCCGCGCGCGGCCGTCTTTCGCGGCCGTTGCGGGGCGCACTGTGCGCCGGCAGCGACAGCTTCCGCGCTTGAACCTGCTGTACCTCGCGGTCCTCGGCGCCCTCGGTGCCCTCGGTGCGTCACCCGGCGCGGCTCATGCGCAGACGACCCTGGACTTCTCCACCGGCTGGACCGGCATCGGCAACAACGTCACCTACCAGACGACGCCGTTCACGACGACCAGCAAGGGCACGCCGTTCACCTTGACGCCGCCGACCGGTCTGGGCATGTGGCGGCTGACACCGGTCTCCGGCACCATCAACGGCGCCTCCGCCGCGGACTCCGCGCTGGGGCTGACCAACGGGACCGTCGACGCGCTGCTCAATCACAACCCGAACTTCCCCGGCAGCGTCACCAATTTCTCGGTGTTGACGCAGACGATGACGCTCAACGCCGGGACGTATTCGTTCGCCTGGGCGCTCAACGTCACCGACCACGGCTTCAACGACGGCGCGCTCTTCTCGCTGTCGGGCAACGGCTTGAATTACCTCGAGTCGCTGGCCCGTGCGGGTGGTCCCGGGGACACGGCCGGTCCGTCGCCCAACACCTATGTGGCCTACCTCTTCGACACGGCGGACGGCGTCACGCCCTGGCTCACCACGACCTTCAACATCGCGACGACGGGGACCTACAAGGTCAGCTTCGCGGACTACAACTGGAACGACACCGCCGTCCCACCGAATTTCTTCCTGGCCAACACCATCGGCACCTACACGGGGAATCCGCTGGCGGGCACCAATGCAACGCCCCCGCCGGACATCACGACAGGCACGGTGACCGGCTCCGACCTGGTGAACGGCACCGTCAATCCGGTGTTCGACGGCGGCACCCTGCAGGCCGACGTCAACAACGCCGTCTACAGCGCCAACCTGGCGATCAAGGGCACCGGCGGAACGATCGACCAGAACGGATTGAGTTCGACCTTCAGCGGCGTGCTGTCCGACCAGACGCCCGGCACGTCGGGCGCGATGAGTTTCGTGAACGCCGGCGCAAGCGGCGGGTCGATCACGCTGACCGGCGTCAACACCTACACCGGCCAGACGACGGTCGGCAGCGGCGCCACGCTGGCGCTGGCCGGCGCCGGCAGCATCGCCACCTCGAGCCGGCTGGTGAACGACGGCGTGTTCGACATCGCCGGCACCAGCGCCGGCGCCTCGTTGACCAGCCTGGCGGGCACGGGATCCGTGGCGCTCGGCGGGCAAGTCCTGACCCTCACCAATGCCGCGGACACCTTCGGCGGCGTCATCGGCGGCAGCGGCGGCGTGACGGTTGCCGGCGGGACGCAGACGCTGTCCGGCATCAACACCTTCACCGGCGCCACCTCGGTCGCCAGCGGCGCGACCCTGGCGCTAACGGGCACAGGCAGCATCGCCGCGTCCAGCGGCCTCGCGAACGACGGCAGCTTCGACATCTCCGCAACGACGGCAGGCGCGACGCTGAAGAGCCTGACCGGCGGCGGTACGGTCGCCCTGGGCGCGCAGACCCTGACGCTGGCCAACGCCAGCGGCGGCTATGCGGGCACGATCAACGGCAGCGGCGGTGTGGCCGTCGCCGGCGGCACGCAGACGCTGTCCGGCGTCAACACCTTCACCGGTGCCACCTCGGTCGCCAGCGGCGCGACTCTGGCGCTGACGGGCACGGGCAGCATCGGCGCGTCCAGCGGCCTCGCGAACGACGGCAGCTTCGACATCTCCGCAACGACGGCAGGCGCGACGCTGAAGAGCCTGACCGGCAGCGGCACCGTCGCGCTGGGCGCCCAGACCCTGACGCTGGCCAACGCCAGCGGCGGCTATGCGGGCACGATCGACGGCAACGGCGGTGTGGCCGTTGCCGGCGGCACGCAGACGCTGTCCGGCGTCAACACCTTCACCGGTGCCACCTCGGTCGCCAGCGGCGCGACCCTGGCGCTGACGGGCACGGGCAGCATCGCCGCGTCCAGCGGCCTCGCGAACGACGGCAGCTTCGACATCTCCGCGACGACGGCAGGCGCGACGCTGAAGACCCTGACCGGTGGCGGCACGGTGGCGCTCGGCGCCCAGTCCTTGACACTGGCCAACGCCAGCGGCGGATACGCAGGCACGATTGGCGGCAGCGGCGGTCTGGCCGTCGCCGGCGGCTCGCAGACGCTGTCCGGCGCCAACACCTTCACCGGCACCACCTCGGTCGCCAGCGGCGCGACCTTGGCGCTCTCGGGCACGGGCAGCATCGCTGCGTCCAGCGGGCTCGCAAACAACGGCAGCTTCGACATCTCCGCGACGACGGCAGGCGCGACGCTGAAGACCCTGACCGGCGGCGGCACCGTCGCCCTGGGCGCCCAGACCCTGACGCTGGCCAACGCCAGCGGCGGCTATGCGGGCACGATCAACGGCAGCGGCGGTCTGGCGGTGGCCGGCGGCACGCAGTCGCTGTCCGGTGTCAACACCTTCACTGGTGCCACCTCGGTCGCCAGCGGCGCGACCCTGGCACTGACCGGCACGGGCAGCATCGCCGCGTCCAGCGGGCTCGCGAACGGCGGCAGCTTCGACATCTCCGCCACGACGGCCGGTACGACGCTGAAGAGTCTGACCGGCAGCGGTACGGTCGCCCTGGGCGCGCAGACCCTGACGCTGGCCAACGCCAGCGGCGGCTATGCGGGCACGATCAACGGCAGCGGCGGTCTGGCCGTGGCCGGCGGCACGCAGTCGCTGTCCGGCGTCAACACCTTCACCGGCGCCGCCTCGGTCGCCAGCGGCGCGACCCTCGCGCTGTCGGGCGCAGGCAGCGTCGCCGCTTCCAGCGGGCTGACGAACAACGGCAGCTTCGACATCTCCGGCACCAGCACCGGCACCAGCGTCCGCTCCCTCGCAGGCAGCGGCAGCGTGGCGCTCGGCAGCAAGACCCTGACCATCGACACCACCGCCGCGTCCTTCAACGGCACGATCAGCGGCAGCGGCGGCGTGCGCCTCAACGGCGGACAGTGGACCGTCGGCAACGCGCAGGCCTACACGGGACTGACCCTCCTGGCCGCGTCGACCTTGCACGTGAACGGCAGTCTGGCCGGCGGCGTGAACGTCGGCAGCGGCGCCGTGCTGCAAGGCAGCGGCACGATCGCCGGACCGGTGACGGTCGCGTCGGGCGGCAAGCTGTCACCGGGCAATTCCCCGGGCGTGATGACGGTGGGATCCAGCGTCAGCCTGGCGCCCGGATCGACCTTCGAAGTCGACATCAACGGCGCGACGCCGGGCAACGGCGCGGGCCACCACGACCAGCTCGTGCTGACCGGCGCCGGCAGCAAGTTCAGCGCGAACGGCGCGCAGCTCACGGTCAACCTCGTCGGCATTTCCGGTCTCGGCACCTACACGCCGTATGCGCCGACGCTGGGGGAGCGCTTCCACATCATCACCGCGCAGGGCGGGCTGGATGCGACGACCTTCGGCGCCTTCTCGCAACCCACCGGACTGAAGGCGGGCACGAGACTCCGGGCGCTCTATTCCGCCAACGGCGTCGACCTGCTGGTCGTGCCGACGGCCTATCTGGCCTTGGCCCAGGTCCAAGGCGCCAACCTGAACACGCAGTCCGTCGCCTCGGCGCTGGACGTGATGGCGGCGGCGCAGGATGGCGGCACCGCCACCCCGGCGCAGACGACGCTGGTCAACACGGTCGGCGGTCTCGGCGACGCGGCGCTGTCCAGCACGATGCGCTCGCTCAGCGGCGAGATCCACGGGGCCGTGGCGGCTGCCTTGCCGTCGGCCGGCCAGCGCCTGCAGGACGCGGTGTCCCGTCACGTGTCCGCCCTCGAAACGCGCCAGCGCGGACTCTGGGTGGATTACAGCGGCGGCAGCAGCCGCTGGGCCGCGGACGGCGCCTCGTCGTCGGCGCGCGTGCGCGATCGCCACCAGATCACGATCGGCTTCGACGTGCTGAACGACGGCACCAACGGCTTCGGCGTGGCGCTGTCGCAATCCAACCAGAAGCTGCGCTCCGACAGCGGCGGCACCGGTGAAGTGAAGGACACGCTCGGCATGGCGTACGGCCAGATCGGCCTGGGCGCCGGCCTGATCCTCGACGGGCAGATCGGCGGCGGCGGCGGCAAGGCCCTCAGCAGCCGGGACGATCCTCTGGCGACGCTCGGCGTGGGCCAGGGCCCGCTGAAGACCGACGCCTCCACGCGCCAGACCTTCGCCGGCATCGGCGTGCGCACGGCGATGAACTACGAGAACGTGCGGCTGGTGCCGTACGCGCGCGTCGAGACGCAGCGGGTCAAGCGCGACGCCACGGGCGAGGACTCGGGATCGCTGGCCGCGTTGAACCTGGGCCAGCTGTCGGCCGGCGGCGGCCGGATGGAGCTCGGCGTGGGCGTGGGCTCGCCGGACAAGGATCCGGGCACCTCGCGCTTCACCTTCGGCGGGCGTCTGGCCGTGGGCCGCGAGTCGGGCGCGCTGCGGCGCGTGCTGGTCGATGCGAGCCTGGTCGGCACCGCCATCCAGATCCAGGCGCCGCGCGTCAGTCGCCAATACCTGCGCGCGGAGCTGACGGGGACCTGGCTGGTCATGCCCGGCGGCTACATCTACGCCGGCGTCAGCGGGTTGACCCGGGAGAACCGGACGGACAGCTCGTTCACGCTGGGCGCCGTCGCCACGTTCTGAGGTGTCGAAGGCCGGCCGGCGAGGTGCTCGCCGGCCGATGCGTCCGAGGTGGGAAGCCGGTCTGTGACCGGCTTCTGACAAGCGGCCCTCGGCGGATTGCTGAATCCAAGGTTCCGGATGCGCTGAGACATGCAGGTAGCATGCCCGTGTCTGAAGGAGCATCCATGATCATGTCCCGCGTCTCGCGCATGAACCGGCTCTTGGCGATCGCCGCCGCCGCCTCGGCCCTGCTGCATGGCACCGGCGCCCATGCGCAGGGCTTGGTCCCGCCCGGCGAGACGGCCATGCGGGAGTTCCTGAAACAAGGCAAATGGAGCCCGACCGCCGATGACAACATCAGCGGCGAGCTGCTGGACCCGGCCTTCGTGGCGTCGCTCGTCAAGGCGCACCGGGCGGATCCGAAGGATGAGACCGCCATCGCCAATCTCGCGCTCATCCCCCTGGCCTTGGCTGTCGCCGAATGGGGCGTTGCGCCTTCAGAGGCGCTGCCCAAGGATCCCGTCGGCAAGCGCTGGGCGGCGGTCGAGAGTTCCGGCGACGGCAAGCATCTGATGAGCTACGCCAAGGGCGGCATCGGCGTGGCCCACATCGACAGCGGCATCCTGCAGCGGTTCTTCACCTACCTCGAAGCCCGTCAACCGGACGTCGTGCCCGAGGCGCAGAAGGCCGGCTTCTTCCGCCTCAAGGGCACCAACTTCGATCGCCTCTACGCGGGCGGCGGTCATTGCACGAAGCCGGTCAGCGAGATCGGCGTCGATCTCGTCGGGGCCAGGTTTGAACACACGCGGTGGGGTTACGCCGGCGACAACTACTGCAAGCAGTACGACAAGGGTCAGGTCACCGTCGCGGACTGGCAGGTGTTCCGCCACGGGATGCGTGAAGCCTTGCGACGGGAGGACGTCCAGTTCGAGCTCATCCGCACCTGGGTCCGGGATGTCTGGGCTCCGAGCTATGAGATGGTGGTGGTCAAGGGGCACGCCGACATCCGCGAGGCATTCGTCATCGCGCGCATCTACAACTCGTCGCCTCGCACGGCTCAGGAGGCCTTCAAACAGGCGGTCGGCCTGCCGGGCGTCGACGATCGAATCAGGAAGGAGCTGGAGGTCTATGCATCGCCAGGCTTCGGGGGCAACCCGCGTCACAAGGAGCGCTGGCCCTACATGCAACGGGCCGTGGCCGCGTATGGCGCCTTCGATCGGTAGCCAGCGATGAACCTTGACCAGGGCCCGGCCGCTGCCTCTGCCCCTTCTTCTCCCTACGGACAACGCATCGGCGCCGTCAGCTACCGTTTCGACAGCCTGCGCGAGCTGATGGCCAAGGCCACGCCGGAGCGCTCGGGCGACCGGCTCGCGGGCGTGAGCGCCGAGTCCGAGCAGGAGCGCGTCGCCGCGCAGATGGCCCTGGCCGACCTGCCGCTGAAGACCTTCCTCAACGAGGCCCTGGTCCCTTACGAGGACGACGAGGTCACCCGCCTCATCGTCGACACCCACGACGCCGCGGCGTTCGAGGTCATCGGCCACCTGACGGTCGGCGGGCTGCGCGAGTGGCTGCTCTCGGACGCGGCCGACACGGTGACGCTGACGCGCCTGGCGCCCGGGCTCACGCCGGAGATGGTCGCCGCGGTGAGCAAGATCATGCGCAACCAGGACCTGATCCTGGTCGCACGCAAGTGCGAGGTCGTCACGCGCTTTCGCAACACGCTGGGACTGTCCGGGCGACTGTCCACGCGCCTGCAGCCCAACCACCCGACCGACGACGCCAGCGGCATCGCCGCCAGCGTGCTGGACGGCCTGATGTACGGCAGCGGCGACGCGGTCATCGGCATCAATCCCGCCACCGACAACGTGACCCAGGTCGCGCATCTGCTGCGCCTGCTGGCGGAGGTCATCGAACGCTTCGAGATCCCCACGCAGAGCTGCGTGCTCACGCACGTGACCAACACGATGCAATGCATCGAACGCGGCGCGCCGGTCGACCTGGTGTTCCAGTCCATCGGCGGCACGGAGGCGACCAACCGCAGCTTCGGCGTCGACCTGAAGCTGCTGGCCGAGGCGCGCGCGGCGGCGCTGTCGCTGTCGCGGGGCGCCCTGTTCGACGACGGCCAGCGCGGCCGGCACGTCATGTACTTCGAGACCGGCCAGGGCAGCGCGCTGTCCGCCGGCGCGCACCATGGCTGCGACCAGCAGAGCATCGAGGCCAGGACCTACGCGGTGGCGCGGCACTTCGAGCCGCTGCTCGTGAACACGGTGGTCGGTTTCATCGGGCCGGAGTACCTGTACGACGGCAAGCAGATCATCCGGGCGGGATTGGAGGACCACTTCTGCGCGAAGCTGCTGGGCCTGCCGATGGGCTGCGACATCTGCTACACGAATCACGCCGCGGCCGACCAGAACGACATGGACGTGTTGCTCACGCTGTTGGGCGTGGCGGGGTGCAACTTCATCATGGGCATCCCGGGCTCGGACGACGTGATGCTCAACTACCAGACGACGTCCTTCCACGACGCGCTGTATGCGCGACGGGTGCTGGGCTTGCGCGCCGCGCCGGAGTTCGAGCGCTGGCTCGAACACATGCACATTGCGCAACCCGGCGCGCCGGGGCATCTGGTGGACGGCATGTCTCCAGCTTTCGCAGCCTTGCTGCCCTCCTCCTGAGCGCGGCCATGAGATGACCATGAGCGCGGACATGAGCGATGACATCCTGATCATCAATCCCTGGCGCACGCTGCGCCGCCACACGTCGGCGCGCATCGGCCTGGGCCGAGCGGGCGTGAGCCAGCCGACGTCCGCGCATCTGGCGTTCCAGCTCGCCCATGCGCAGGCCCGGGACGCGGTGCACCGCGAGCTGGATCACGAGGCGCTCGGCGAATCGCTGAGGGCGGTGGGGCTGGAGACGCTCGATCTGCACAGCGCGGCCGCCGATCGGGCGGAGTACCTTCAGCGGCCGGATCTGGGACGTCGGCTCGACGATGCATCGACCGCGCTGCTCGGTGCCTCCGAGCCGACTGATCCGCTGGATCTGGCGCTCGTCGTGGCGGACGGCCTGTCCGCCTTGGCGATCGAGCGCCATGCCCTCGCCTTCCTCTCGGCGCTCAGGCCGCTGCTGGCGGTCGACTGGCGCTGGGCGCCGGTGGCGATCGTCCGTCAGGCCCGCGTGGCGATCGGGGATCCGATCGGTCACGCGCTAGGGGCGAAGCTCGTCGTGGTGCTGATCGGAGAAAGGCCGGGGCTGAGCTCGCCCGACAGCATGGGCGTGTATGTCACCTGGGACCCTCGGCCCGGTCGCGTGGATGCGGAACGGAACTGCATCTCCAACGTGCGGCCGGAAGGGTTGGCACCAGAAGCCGCTGCGGCGCGGCTCGCGTGGTTGCTCAACGAAGCGCGGGCTCGTCAGGTGACAGGTGTTGCCTTGAAGGATGAGAGTGCTGATGCGGCGCCGGCCGTTGAAACGCGGGAGACGTTCCGGCTGGATGGCAGTTGATGACTGCCACGGCCGCTGGCCCTCACCCCTACCCTCTCCCGCAAGCGGGAGAGGGAGTAAGAAGTGAGTCTTGCGCGAGCGGAAGCGGCGTGGGAAGGGCCGCGGTCGGACGCCCTCTCCCGCTTGCGGGAGTGGGCGGGGGTGAGGGCCAGCGGCGGCGGAAGTACTTGCAGCCTCAAGGCGAAACGAAGCTCTCCTTGCCCGCCTTCTTGTCTTCCTCGGCGATCTTCACGTCGGCCTCGTCGACGACGCCGTCCTTGTTGCGATCGTGCAGATTGAACATGCTCAGGCCGGCGGCCATGAACTCTTCGAGGCTGATGCTGCCGTTCTTGTCCTTGTCGAGCACGCCGAACCGGACCTTGGCCTGGCGCATCTGGCGCTGCAGTTCCTCGCGGCGCTTCTCCGGATCGGCGATCTTGCCGATGCGCTGCATCAACCGGCCTTCGAATTCCCCGAGGTATTCGGCTTCGCTCAACTGACCGTCGGCATTGAAGTCGATGCGCATGAACTCGACCTCGCGGCCGAGCTTGAATTCGGCGAGCAGCACCTTGCCGTCGCCGTTGAGGTCCTGCTCGGCGATGAAGGTGGTGGTGGAATGCGAGGCGGCCAGCGCCGGCAGCGCGGCCAGGCCCAGCAGGCTCACAAGCAGGGAACGTTGGAAGGTGGTCTTCATGGCTGGGGCTGCACTTCGATGGTGAGGGTGGCCGTGGTGCTGATCCACAGCGCGGGGTTGTCCGGGGAGGCTCGACGCACGCGCACCTGCAGCAGGTAGAGGCCGGCGGACTTGGGCTTGAAGCTCACTTCGCCGGCGGCGTTGGTGCTGAAGTCCAGCTCCGGCTGCTTCTGGCTCACGTAGTTCTGGCCGTCGGCGATGACGGTCAGCGTCTCGCCGGCCAGCGGCTTGCGGTTCTCGCGCACACGCACGGTGACGGGCTCGCCGGCATACAGCTCGTAGGGCTTGGTCACCGGGAAGATCTCGACGCCCTCGGTGTCGAAGTCCACCGCGCCGGGGCGGCCGCGGGTGACGTAGACGTCGGCACGGGTGATGCTCTGCACCTCGATCGGCTTGTCGCCGGGCTTCGCGTCTTCCGCGCGCTCGGAGAAGACCACCTTGCCCTCGCGCAGCACGCCCTTGGCCAGGCGGCCTTTGCGCACGCCCGACGACACGAGGTAGGTGCCGTTGCCGGCGCCCAGCGGTACCTCGAGGTAGCTGGCGTCCTTCAGCACGGCGGCCGGCGTCAGGGGCAGCTTCTTGCCGTCCGGGCCGATCACCTGGAAGGTGTCGGACTTCATCGCCACGTCGGGGCGCAGGTCGCCTTCGGCGAACGAGGCCTCGACGGTCACATGCTTGCGCTGTTCCTCGGCGCTGAAGGTATTGGGCTTGAGATAGGGCGAATGGGCCTGGGCGCCCGCGCACAGCAGCAGCGGGGCCAGCCAGGGACCGATCTTCTTGAACGGAGAAAGGGACATGACGGTGGGTGCAGGATTGAGTCGCTCGGCACTATAGATGAGAATTGCTCGCAATTGCGAATTATTGTCAACAAGCCGGAGTGAGGCAGTCCTTCGGGTCGTTGGTGTCAGGTGTTGCCCAACGCGATGGCGTGCTCAAATTCGAGTCACAAAACAGCTGTCCTTCTTCTCAACTTCTCGACATGCACTTCCCGAAGTTTCTTTCCATCACGGTGGTCATTGCGGCCTCCCTGCTCACAGGCTGCGCTGCCCTCGATCCCTTTCCGACGCCGGACTTCTCGGCGCTGAAACCCGTCTCTGACGACTCGCGGTCCTTCGTTGTGGATGAGCGCCTCGACTTCTCGGAGAAGGTCGGACCTGTCGGAGTGGTCTGGACCATGGCATTGGAGCCGGGCCGCTACGTGGCGGTGCAGGAGAACGCGGTGGGGACCTTCTTCAGGGGGCCGACACGCTGCGTTTCCTTCGTTCATCGCGATGGCGTCAGGTACGCCACGGGCGGCGTCTGGATGCCGAAGAATCCGGCGCAGTTGCCCCAGCTCTATTGGATTCAATTCACCGACCAGATCGACTATCCGGACCGAGCGGCCGCACAGAGCAAATCCAGAGGCAAGCCGTTGATGGCATTCGGGGACACCGGCACCCTGTCCACGGACCTGGCGAGCAATCCTGGTCTGGCTGGTGGCGCCTCTCCCCAGCTGGCGGGAGCGGGAGCCGGTCTGGCATCGGGGATCATTCAAGTCATGATCGAGCGCGACGTGAAGGACCAGCGTGGGAAGCCGAGCTTCTTCCCGCCGCTGCATTCCCCAGAGCTGGCGCGCATTCGAGAGACGCTGGCTACAGCCAGATGAGCGGATCCGATCTCCGGAAAGCCACGTTGCGCTGCGAGCAGTGCGGTGGTGACGCCTTGTCGGAAGCCGCTTCTCCGGCATCGATGGAGTCGTTCCGGTGCCGGAAATGCGGCCATGCGTTCTGGGTGCATGTTCAACACATGGCCGCTCCGCACGACCTTGGCGTCGTCACCTACAAGGCCTACGTGGCTGCGGATTCCCTCAAGGCGGCTCGCTGGAACCGGCTCCATGTGCCCAAGGTCTTCGGTGGCAGGTCCAACTTCCACTTGAGCGACATGGAAGCACAGTGCGCCAAGGGGCTCTCCAAGTGGGATCTGGGCTACTACTCGGAGAACGAGGTGAAGGAGTTGCAAGCCGCCGCGCAGGAGATCGGGTTACTGGTGGAGTTCGTCAGATCGTCATGACCAAGCCGCGTGCCACGCTGGCCTGATACCTCCGGCTCTCCATTCAGACTGGCGTCTTCCCTGCTGTACAAGGGTTCTCTCGGTATCGAGGCATCTTCGTCCACCGGCCGCCGACCTTCGCATCGGAAGCTCCAAACTGTCGTCCCTCTGCCAACACGCATCGCAAGCGTCATGTCTTCCCGCTTCAACTTCAATAGCGTCACCACGCGGAGCTTGCTGCTCGCCGCGATGATCGGTCTGGGAACTACCGCGGCGCACGCGGCCGAGCCCGACAAGGCCCCGAACAGTGGTCCTTGCCGACCGGCGGCAGTCCCCTTTGCACCGCTCGGGGCCGACGGACTTCCAATGACAGGCGAAGTCACGGTCGTCGCCACGTTCACGACCCATGGCGTCGAACCCATCCGGTTCGTCAACGGGGAGCCTCCGTTGCAGCAAGCAGTCGAGACAGCGCTGGGGGCGTTCAAGTGCAACGCCGAGATTGCCAGCAAGAGGAATCGCTACACCTTCGAATTCCGCAATCTCCTGCCGAAGACGCCG
>NZ_DASVNZ010000298.1:0-8695 GCF_036486225.1 Roseateles sp.
TTCCGCAGGTCATGGCCGCCCTGTCGCCCAAGGTCGATGCGGCCCGGCAAGGGCTCTTCGTGTCGCTGAAGCTCAGCGCCGCGAAGCTGTTCCTGGTGTCCGGCGGTCTGCTCGGCGGCCTGGCCATCGGCCGCGAAGGGCCGTCGGTGCAGATCGCCGCCGGCGTCATGCAGCATGCCCAGCGCTGGCTGCCCCGGCGCTCGCCGCTCAATCACGACGGTCTGCTGGTGGCCGGCGGCGCGGCCGGCATTGCCGCGGCCTTCAACGCGCCGCTGGCCGGGGTGATGTTCGCCATCGAGGAACTCACCCGCAAGATCGAACAGCGCAGCAGCGGGCTCATCATCGCGGCCATCGTGCTCGCCGGTCTGATCGCCGTGTCCGCGTTCGGCAACGCCAGCTACTTCGGCCGCCTGCGGGTGGACCACCTCACGTGGTCGCATCTGTTGCCGGGTCTGCTGACGGCGGTCGGCTGCGGACTTGCCGGCGGCGTCTTCTCGCGGCTGCTGCAGCGCAGCCTGCTCGGCGGGACCGACCGCTTCAGCCGGTGGCGGGCCCGTTTCCCGGTGCGGTTCGCCTTCGCCTGTGGCCTGGCCATCGCGGTCCTCGGCCTGGTGAGCCACGGCGCCACCGACGGCAGCGGCTACGACTACACGCGGGGCCTGGTGGAAGGTCATCTGGACCTGCCGGTGCTCTACGTCACGCTGCGCATCGTGGCGACCTGGCTCGCGGTCTGGTCCGGCGCGCCCGGCGGGATCTTCGCGCCGTCGCTGGCGATCGGCGCGGGCATCGGCAGCGACATCGCCCAGCTGACCCACACCACCGAGGGCGCCGCAGTCATGATCGCCATCGGCATGACAGCCTTCCTGGCGGCGGTGACGCAGGCGCCGGTGACGTCCTTCATCATCGTCATGGAGATGGTGGACGGTCACTCGATGGTGCTGAGCCTGATGGCGGCGGCGCTGCTCGCCAGCCTGGTGTCGCGCTGGATCAGCGTGCCGATCTACCACCGGCTGGCTCAGGCGCAGCTCGGAAGGTTGCCGGAGACGCCCACGGCGACAACGCCGGGGCGTGACGCGCCGTGATCGAGCCTCAGGAATTTCGAGCCACTTTAAGTGGCCTGAGGGTTCATTGGACGCCAAGCTGCACTTGGTTCGGTGTGGTCTCAAGCTGTCAATTGAACCGATCCGAAGCGGCGTTCGGGAATCGATTCGCCGCGCACGTGGGAACTCGCTTGCGCGGGATTTCCCGACGCGTCCACCACGATCGTTCGCACTAGCATCCGCCTGGGTCATAGGCGCCAGCCCTGACCAACGAAGAAAACAACAACGAGTTCCTGGATAGGGAGGGACTTCCGACCGACCGCGCCACACGTCCGCCCAGGGCGTGCTGCGGCGTGCGTCCGTGCCGGAAAAGGCCGCCTGACCGGGTGTTTCGGGAGCAGGCTGCTTTGAAGAACGACCACCACGGCACGCGCGTCGAGCGCGGAGCCGGTCACGACTGCGTCGCCCTCGTGGCGCTCCATCGATTCGTCGCCGCGGGCTTGCGCTGGACCGCCCGCGCAGGCGTGGCCGCTCTGGCCGCCGGCACTCTGGCTGCCTGGGCCCAGACCGAGGTGGAGATCCAGCCTCCCAACCTCGGCGGCGCCATCGCCGGCTCGCTGAGCGGACAGCCGGGCGTGTCCTCCGGCGGCGCGGCCAGCTTCAGCGTGCCGCTCACACTGCCGCCGGGCACTGCGGGCATGGCGCCGACGCTGTCGCTGGACTATTCCAGCCAGTCGGGCATGTCCTCGCTGGGCATGGGCTGGCGGTTGGACGGCTTGTCCCAGATCACGCGCTGCCCCAAGACGATCGTGCAGGACGGCGTGCGCCGCGGCGTCACGCTCACCGCCGAGGACCAGTTCTGCCTGGACGGGCAGCGCCTGCTGATGGTGGCGGGCAGCGGCACGCACGGCGCCGCGGCCGAGTACCGCGTGCAGATCGACGGCCAGAGCCGGATCCAGTCCTTCGGGAGCGACCCCGCCAAGGGGCCGGACTCCTTCGAGGTCCGCGGCAAGAAGGGCCTGATCTTCACCTACGGCAAGACCGTCGACGCGACGATCGAGGCGCAGGGCACCAACCGGCCGGTACTGACCTGGGCGCTGTCACGCGTGATGGACCGGCGGGGCAACTACTACGACGTCCGCTACGCCAAGTCCAACACCGCGACGCTGGGCGAGGTCTATCCCGATCGCATCCTCTACACCGGCCACCTGGACCAGGGCGGCGGCGGTGGCAACGTGGCGCCGTACAACGCGGTCCGCTTCGTCCATGAGGACCGGCCCGACCTGCAGCTTGGCTTCGTCGCCGGGAGCCGGGTGACGGCCTCCAAGCGGATGACCAAAGTGCAGACTTTCGTCGGCACCGATGCCAACGGCGACGGCGGCACGCTGGCCCGCGAGTACCGCATCGCCTACGTGACCAACGAGACCAACGGCCGCAGCCTGGTCGACCGCATCACCGATTGCGGTCCCTACGACCAATGCCTGCCCGCGACGACCTTCACCTGGACGGTGCTGGACCCCGCGAACAACACGGGCGGGGCCGCGGGCAGCGGCAACTGGGGGGGGCCGCAGGTGGCGATCACGGCGCTGCCACTGGACGGCGATCGCAGCACGCAGGTGAAGGCGCAGGTCGTGATGGGCGACTTCAACGGCGACGGTCGCATCGACCTGATGCGCGGCGACGGGAGCAACTGGCAGGTCTGCCTATCCACCGGCACCGGCTTCGACTGCGGCAACTGGATGGCCTCATCAGTCCTGACGCGCGACGTTGTCTCGGGGGACTTCAACGGCGACGGCAAGACGGACATCGCGGTCTACCCGAAGGTCGACGGCCCCGGCAACTGGACGGTCTGCCTGTCTACCGGCACCGGCTTCAACTGCAGCCTGTGGGCTGGCTACGGCGCCAACAACCTCTACGCCAACGGACAGACCAGCGGCGCGCTGGTCGGCGACTTCAACGGCGACGGCCGCGACGACATCGCGATCGCCGGTCCCAACGGCGACAACGAGCGCATGTGCTGGTCCACCGGCTCCGGTTTCCAGGGCGGCACCTGCCAGACCTACCCGGGCTCGTTCCTGTTCATGTACTACGCCAAGCTGCTGTCGGAGGAAAGCATCCAGGCCTTCCAGACCGGCCAGATGGCCGTCGACATCGATGGCGACGGCCGGGCCGACATCATCCAGTACGTCGGCAACCGGCGGAACAACCCGACGATCTATCCCAAGGGCGGCTGGATGGGCATCCGCGCGACGGACGCCGGGTTCGTCGCGTTCTCCGCGTCGTCGACCGGACAGGTGCTGCTCGACGGCGTGACGAGCCCCGGCAACTCGCGCACGGCCGACGTCACCGGCGACCCCTACGGCAGCCTGAGCGACGTGGTCAACGGCTACATCACCGACAACACCAATCCCGCGCGCATGGAGCTGTGCCGCAGCAACGGCCTGACGCTGATGAACTGCCAGGCCCTGCCGGGGGCCGCAGACGCGACGGGACCGGTGATGTACGTGCGGGACCTGGACGGCGACGGTCGACCAGACGTCATTGCCAGTGGCCAGGTGTGCCAGCTGAATCTTGTCGCGTATGGCGCGAACAACGCAGACCAGTACTCGCTCAACTGCGCGCCGCGGGCGGCAGGGGCTGGCAACGTCGATACGGGCACGGCGCTGGTGTCCTATGCCGGCGACTTCAACGGCGACGGACGGGGGGACGGCGCGACGTACATCATGACGTCCAACTCGACGGGCTACTGGTCGGTGCACCTGTCGGGCCACGTCGGCTTCGCGGACCTGCTCGACACGGTGACCAACGGCGTCGGCCAGCCGACCCGTTTCATCTACAAGCGCCAGAGCGACCCGAGCATCTACACGCCCGGCGCCGCCGTGACTTATCCGAAGCGCAACCTGGTGGGCGGCGGCGGGGCGCTGGTGTCGTCGATGCTGACCGGCAACGGCATGGGCGGCTGGCTGACGACGGACTACCAGTACGAAGCCGCTCGTGCCGATCAGAGCGGCCGAGGATCGCTGGGCTTCGAGAAGCGTCGTGTCATCGACCGGACGAAGAACATCACCGCGCAGACGACGGCGAGCCAGGACTTCCCCACGATCGGCATGCCGCTGGAGACGCGCTCGACGCAGGCCAACGGCACGGTGCTGAGCCTGTCGACGGTCAGCTACGCGAGCATGGCGACGACGGCGGGCGCGGTGTGCCCGTACCCGCAGGCGTCGACGCTGCAGACGCGCGACCTCGACGGCACGCTGATCGCGACGACGACGTCCGCGATCAACAGCGGCGGCATCGACACCTACTGCAACGTGACCGATGCGAGCGAGACGGTGAACGGCGCGGACGGCACGTCCTTCTCCACGCGCACGGTCACGAGCTACCTCAACAACAGCGCCAGTTGGTTGATCGGCCTGCCGACGAGCTCGTCGGTCACCAAGACGGCGGTGCAGCCCTATGCGGACGCCAACTCGCTGGCGCTGACGTCCTGCGCGGCGTCGACGCCGTCGGGCAGCGCGGCCACCTTCAGCTGCAGGCTGGCCAATCGCGGCCCGGCCCTGGCGACGTCCATCGCCTATGCCAGCGGCGCCGGCACCACGGTGAGCGGACCGTCGAGCTGCGCGCCGCAGACGACGAATTGCGGCGCGGTGACGGTCACGACGTCCGCGGCCGGCGGCGACTACGTCGGGCAAGTGACGGCGACGCCGTCGACGCTGGGCGTGGCCACGTCCGCCAACTACGCGCTCAAGGTGCTGCAGTTGCCGGCTCTGACGCTGAGCCAGTGCAGCGGCACCGCGCCGGGCACGGGCGCAGGGGTCTTCTCCTGCCGGCTGGGCAACAGCGGTACGGGCGCGGGCACCGGCATCGTCTATCAGGCCGGCAGCGGCGTGACCGTGGCGGGGCCGACCAGCTGCGCCGCCGCCACCGCGGACTGCGGCGGCGTGACGGTCACGACGGCCGCCAGCGCGGGCACCTACGCCGGCACGTTGAGCGCCGCCGCGGGCAACGGCGGCAGCGGCACGTCGACGGGTTACTCGTTGACGGTCAACACGCCCCCCGCCTTGGCGCTGACGAACTGCGCCAGCTCCGCGACCTCCACCGCCGCGGGCACGATGAGCTGCACCCTCTCCAACAGCGGTCAGACCGCGGCGGGCACGGTGACCTACGCCGCGGGCGCGGGGATCACGGTGGGCGGCCCCGGCAGTTGCGCCGCGGGCTCGGGCAACTGCGGCACGGTGACGCTGACGACCTTGGGCAGCCCCGGCACCTATGCCGGCACGCTGACTGCGACGCCGTCGCCCGGCGGCGGCGCGGCATCGGCTGGCTACTCGCTGACGGTGAATACGCCGACGTCGCTGGTGTTGTCCAACTGCAGCAGCTCGGCCGCGTCGACCTCTGCGGCGACAATGACCTGCACGCTGGGCAACGGCGGCCAGACCGCCGCCAGCGGCATCACCTACGGCGCCGGGTCCGGCGCGTCGGCGAGCGGGCCCACCACCTGCGCCGCCAGCACCGGCAACTGCGGCACCGTCACGGTCACGACCTCGGGCAGCCCGGGCGTCTACAGCGGCACGCTGAGCGTGTCGCCGGCCAGCGGCGGCAACGGCACGTCGACTACGTATTCGCTGACGGTGAACACCGGGCCGCAACTGGCGCTGGCCAACTGCAGCAGCTCGTCGGCATCGACGTCGGCGGGCACCTTCAGCTGCACGCTGGTCAACAACGGGCAGACGGCGGCGAGCTCGGTCACCTACGCGGCCGGCGGTGGCGTCTCGATCGCCGGACCGGCCAGTTGCGCGGCCAGCTCGGGCAACTGCGGCGCGGTCACGGTGACGACCTCGGGCAGCCCCAGCGTCTACACCGGCACGCTGACGGCCACGCCGACACCGGGCGGCACGGCGGGCTCCGCGGCTTACTCCCTGACGGTCTACACACCGCCGGCGCTGAGCCTGTCCAACTGCAGCAGCTCGGCGCCGACCACCTCGGCCGCGACGATGAGCTGCACCCTGGGCAACTCGGGACAGACGGCGGCCAGCGGGATCGGCTACGGCGCGGGCTCGGGCGTGTCCGTCGGCGGACCTTCGAGTTGCGCGGCAGGCTCGGGCAACTGCGGCACGGTCAGTGTGACCACCGCGACCGGCGCCGGCACCTACGGCGGCACGCTCAGCGCATCGCCGGGCAACGGTGGCAGTGGCGCGTCGGTGGGCTACGCGCTGACCGTCAACACGCCGCCGGCCCTTGCGTTGACAAGTTGCAGCAGCACGGCGCCCTCGGGCTCCGCGGGCAGCATGTCCTGCGCGCTGGTCAACAACGGGCAGACGACGGCCAGCGGCGTCAGCTACGGCGCGGGATCGGGCGTGTCGGTGTCCGGGCCGTCCAGTTGCACGGCCGGCTCCAACTGCGGCACGGTGACCGTCACCTCCAGCGCCAGCCCAGGCACCTATGCCGGCACGCTCAGCGCGTCGCCGACCAACGGCGGCAGCGGCGCGTCGGCGGGCTACTCGCTGACGGTCTACACGCCGCCGTCGCTGCGCTTCGCCGGCTGCTCGTCGACGTCCAACGCCATGGCGGCGGGGACGCTGACCTGCACGCTGGCCAACGACGGGCAGTCGGGCACCTCGCTGGGCTACGGCTCCGGCGCCGGCACGACCGTGAGCGGGCCGGGCTCCTGCGCGGGCAGCACCGCCAACTGCGGCGCGGTCGTGCTGACGACGTCCACGACGCCGGGCGACTACCTCGGCCAACTGGCGGTGAACGCGCTGAGCGGCGGCACGGGCGTGGGGACGGGCTACTCGTTGCGCGTCTATTCCAACGGCACGCAGCTGACGGCGTCGCCGCTGACCTTGGACTGGAGCACGGTGACCGGTGGCGGCTCGACCAAGACCATGACCATCCAGAACACTGGCCTCGCGCCGGCGACGCTGAGCTGGACCACGGCCTACACGGCGGGGTCGATCGGCATGGGCGGCTATGCGGTCACGCCGGTGCAATCGACCTGCACGTCGGGGCAGACGCTGGACATCGGCCAGAGCTGCACGGTGGCGTGGACCTTGACGACGCAATGCTCGGCCAAGGGGCAACGGACCCTGCAGATGAAGATCAACGGCGGCACGTCGCAGGTGACGGCGACGCTGACGGCCAACGTGCAGCGCATGACGATCTGCAACTGACCGGCCAAGGTGCACAACAACATGAACAAGATCAAGAGGGCGATGGGGACGGCGCAGGCGATGCGAACGACGTGCGCCTTGTTGTCGGCGCTGGTGCTGGCGGGACTGGGCCTCGGCGGTGCGCAGGCGCAGACCACGACGACGGTCACGCGCACGGTGAACTACGAGTACGACGCGTACGGCCAGCTCAAGAAGGAGACGGTGCAGCCTGACGACCCGGCGCTGCGGGTGAGCACGGAGTACACGCGCGCCGCGGTGGGCGGCGTGGACTTCGGGCTGGTGAGCGCCAAGACGGTGACATGGCTGGACCCGGCCAGCGGGACGACGCAAAGCCGCGTGGTGCAGAGCACCGGGTATGACGCGCGAGGGCGCTTCGCGCTGACGCAGACGAATGCCAAGTCGCAGACGGTGACCTCGACCTACGACGAGACCACCGGCGCGGTGCTCACGATGGTCGATCCCAATCAGCTCACGACGAGTTGGGAATACGACCCATGGGGCCGCAAGCTGCGGGAGAACCGCCCCGACGACACGGTCACCAGCTGGATGTACCAGGGCTGCATCGACAGCTGCGGCTGGGCGACGTCGGTGACGGTGACGCAGCAGTGGGGCGGCGCGGGGCTGCTCAAGAGCCAGATCGCGGTGCCCAAGGAGGACTTCACCGACCGGCTGGGCCGCGTGGTGCAGAGTCGCACGTGGGGCTTCGACGGCACGCCGGTGATCACGCAGACGGCGTTCACAGCGCAGGGGTACACGGCGTCGGTGGCCAGGCCGCGGTTCCAGGGCGCGGCGCCGGTGTGGACCTTCTACGACCGGGACGACATCGGGCGGGTCAACAAGATCCGCTCGCCCGCGCCGGACGGCAGCGGCTACGCGGAGACGGCCTACACGTACAGCGGGCGGGTGCTGTCGATGGTCAACGCCAAGTGGCAGTCGCGCATCGAAGAACGCAACGTGCTGGGCAAGCTCAAGTCGGCCACGGACGCGCTGGGCAACGTCACGACGTATGTCTACGACGGCTTCGGGAACCTGGTGCGCACGCGCGACCCCAAGGGCAACGAGATCGCGATCGGCTACGACGCGCTGGGACGCAAGACCTCGCTGCAGGATCCGGACGTGGGGTCGGTGACGTACTGGGTGGACCCGCTGGGGCAGACCTGGAAGCAGCGCGACGCGAAGGCGCAGGACACGCTGTTCACGTTCGACGTGCTGGGGCGGATGGTGCGGAGGCTGGAGCCGGACCAGGACTCGCGCTGGGAGTACGACACGGCGGTCAAGGGCGTGGGCAAGCTGGGGGAGAGCTACACGTGGGTCAACGGCGCCAAGGACGTGCGGCGCGCGATGACGTACGACGCGAAGGGTCGGCCGTCCACGACGGTGCTCAGCCTGGACTGGGACTACCTGACGCAGACCGCGTACGACGGGTTCGGGCGGGCCAACGTGCAGAGCTACACGCGGCGCACGCGAGGCGCCACCAGCGGCGGC
>NZ_DASVNZ010000303.1:0-21054 GCF_036486225.1 Roseateles sp.
GGCGGAGACCGTGCCGTGCTGAGCCGACGTCACGTCCTGTCGCTGGCGCCGGCCGCCGCGCTGCTGACGATGGGCGGCCGCGCGTGGGCCGCGCCGCAGCGCGTCATCGCCGTCGGCGGCGCGCTGACCGAGCTGATCTACGAACTGGGCGCGCAGGGCGAGCTCGTCGGCGTGGACAGCACCTCGCTGTACCCGTCGGCCGCCACCAAGCTGCCCAACGTCGGCTACGCCCGCACGCTGGCCGCCGAAGGCCTGCTGTCGCTCGCGCCGACGATGGTCGTCGCGACCGAGGAAGCCGGCCCGCCCGCGGTGCTGCGCCAGCTCGAGGCCGCCAAGGTGCCGCTGCACGTGCTGCGTGCGGAGCACCGCTTCGAAGGCGTGCTCGAACGGACCAAGGCGCTGGGCGACCTGCTCGGCCGCCAGCAGCAGGCGACGGCCCTGTCGCAGAAGCTGCAGGCGGAATGGACCGCGAGCCGCGCCCAGGTGACGAAGCTCGCCGCCGGCCATCGTGCGCCGCGCGTGCTCTTCGTGCTGTCGAACGCGGCGAACCAGGCGCGCATCGCCGGCTCCGCCACGGCGGCCGACGCGATGATCGGCTACGCCGCCGCGACCAACGCGCTGGGCGATGCGCAGGGCTACAAGATGCTCTCGCCCGAAGCCGCGATCGCCGCGGCGCCGGACGTGATCCTCGCGACGACGCAGGGCCTCGAAGCCAGCGGCGGCATAGCCGGCCTGCTGAAGCTGCCGGGCCTGGCGCAGACGCCCGCCGGTCAGAACAAGCGCGTGGTCGTGATGGAAACGATGGAGCTGCTCGGCTTCGGACCGCGCACGCCGAAGGCGTTGACGACGCTCGCACAGGCCCTGCATGCGCCGGCGGTTGCGGGCAAGACGGCGTGAGCATCGAGCGGCGTCCAGCACGACGTTCGGCACGACGGACAACGCGATGAACTCGGTCGGATCCGCCCTGCCCTCGCCGCTCGCCGCGGTGCCGGCACGGCGCGCGTGGTCGCGCCCGATGCTGCTCACGGCGGCGCTGGTGCTGACCGTGATCGTGGCGGTGCAGTTCGGCGCGGTGCCGATTGCGGCGGCCGACTGGTTCAACGGACCTTGGAGCGACGCGCCCAAGACCGGCGGCGCGCACGTGTTGTGGCAGTTGCGGCTGCCTCGTCTCGGGCTGACGCTCGCGGTGGGCGCGGCGCTCGGTCTGGCGGGCGCGCTCAGCCAGGCGCTGTTCCGCAATCCGATGGCCGAGCCCAGCCTGCTCGGCGTCACCAGCGGTGCAGCCGCGGCGGTGGCGCTTACCCTCACCGTCTTCGCCGGCCTGCACGCCGCGCTGCCTGCGGATGCTCGCCTCTGGCTGCTGCCGCTGGTCGGTTTCGTCGGCGCGCTGGCGGTGTGTTTCTCGCTGGACCGACTCTCGCGCTGGCTCGCGCCGGGCTCAATCGCGGCGCTGCTGCTGTGCGGCCTCGCGCTGCAGGCGATGACCTTCGCGGTGGTCGGCCTGTGCAGCTTCATTGCCAACGACGAGCAGTTGCGGGCGATCAACTTCTGGACGCTGGGATCGCTGGCCGGCGCCAACTGGATCATGGCCGCGGTGATGGGCGGCGCGCTGCTGGTGCTGGGCGCATTGGCGCTGCGCGTCGCGCCTCGCCTGAATGCGCTCGCGCTCGGCGAAGCGGCCGCCGCGCATGTCGGCATCGACGTCGAACGGCTGCGCTGGTTGTGCATCACCATGGTGGCGCTGCTGTCGGCGCTGGCCGTGGCCTGGTGCGGCAACATCGGCTTCATCGGCCTGATGGCGCCCCATCTGGCGCGACAACTGGTCGGTGCAGACCAGCGCCACGTGCTGCCCAACGCGATGCTCGCAGGCGCTTTGCTGCTGGTCGTGGCGGACACCTTCGCGCGGACGCTGGCGGTGCCGGCGGAGATCCCTGTCGGCGTCTTCAGCGCACTGATCGGCGCGCCGTGGTTCCTGTTCCTGCTGCGCGGCGCGGTGCGCCGCATGGGGAACGCCTGATGGGCTCGCTGCTGACCTTGCAGGACGTGCGCGTGACGCTGGGAAGCGCGGCGATCGGGCCGGTGACGCTGCGCGTCGACCCGGGCGAACGCATCGCGATCCTCGGCCCGAGCGGCGCCGGCAAGTCGACGCTGCTGCGACTCATTGCGCGCGAGCTGCGCCCGGCGGCGGGTGCGCTGCATTTCGACGGTCAGCCGCTGGGCGCGTGGTCGCCGGCGGAGCTCGCGCAACGCCGCGCGGTACTGCCGCAGCAGCATGGCGTCGCCTTCGGACTACCGGTCGAGCTGGTCGTCGCTCTCGGCCGCGTCGCACGCCAAGGCGACGGTCGCCAGGACGCGATCGTGCGCGAGGCGCTGACGCAAACACAGGCCGATCACCTGCACGGCCGCCGCTTCGACACGCTGTCCGGCGGCGAGCAGGCGCGCGTCCAGCTCGCACGCGTGTTCGCCCAAGCCTGGGACGCGCGCGACGGGTTGCTGCTGGTCGACGAACCGGTGGCGGCGCTCGATCCGGGACTGAGCGTCTCGCTGATGGCGGCGATGTCGGACTTCGCCACGCAGCGCGGCCATGCGCTGGTGGCGGTGCTGCACGACCTCAACCTCGCGATGAATCATTTCGACCGGCTCTGGCTCATGAAGTCGGGCCGGCTGCTGGCCGACTGCGACGCGCTGCCGTCGACCTTGCCGCTGCTGGAGCAGCTCTACGACACGCGCTTGAGATTGCTGCGCGATGAACACGGTCTCGCGATCCTGCCGATGCTGGCCGGCGCGGTGGGAGTGCGGGCATGAGTCCTCGTTGGACAGGCTGGGCCGTGACCGGGGCGATCCACGCGGCGATGCTGCTGGCGCTGGCGAGCGCCTTCGCGCCCAAGCGACCGCCCGCGCCCGTGCCGCTGACGATCAGCGCGCGTGTGGCGCCGTCGAAGCCGACATCCGATTCGACGCCTCCCCCGTCCCTCCACGTCGAACTGCCCCGCTCCGCGCTGAGCGCGCCGCCGATACCGGACATGCCGCCGCCACCAGTGCAGATCGAGGTCGCACAGCCGATCGCCGTCGCGGCGACGCCGCTGCGATTCGATCCGCCAGCGGCTGCACCAGCAGATCAGGGCACCGCCGCGGCCCGCCCTGTCGCGGTGGTCACCGTCTCAACCACGGCGACGACCTCCCCGCCAGCTCCCGCGACCGTCCCCGCGCCGGCGACCACCGACGTCCCGGTCCAGATGCCTGCCGACCACCGCGCCTGCAGCGCCCGACAGATCGAGCGTCACTACCCCGGGATGCTGCGCGACCGCGGCGTGGAGGGTCGGGTCGTGCTGCGCGTCAAGGTCGACACCGACGGCCACGCGGCCGAGGTCGTCGTCTCCGGCGGCAGCGGCTGGCGTCTGCTGGACGAGGCGGCGCGCCGCGTCGCCGAATCCTGTCCCTTCATCCCGGCCCGGCGCGGCGACCAGCGACTGGTCAGCTGGGTCGAGTACCCGGTGCGCTTCGCGCTCCAGGCGTCCCCCTTGCAGTAAGGAGTCCACCCATGTGCGACAAGCCGACCCCCACTTCGCTTCTGAGCCTGCTGGCCCGTGCCGACGCGAATGCTTCCGGCTCGGCGGGCGATCCGCCCTTTCTGGCTTCTGCCGCGGGCGCGGTGACGGGCGGTGGCGTCTTCATGCAGGAGGGCGATACGGTGCCCGCCGCGGTGGCGGGCCTGCCGCTGGCGCAGGCCCTGGCGCGCGGCGACGCGATGCCGCCCTCGACCTCACGCGCCTCCTCGCGCTCCTCCACGTTCGCCTCCGACGACACGCCGGTGCCGCGCGGCTCACGCCGCCGCCGGCTGTGGGAACTCCCCGCGCAGGCGCTGTGCCCGGTGATCGGCGTGTGCCTGCCGATGCCGGTGCTGCGCCGCAAGCTGGGCAAGCTGCTCGGCGGCGAGGCGCTGGCCAACGACTACGAGATGCACTGCGGCGCGATCAACGAATGCGCGCGCCGCGGGCCGGTGTCGGAGATGCTGCAGAAGGAGCTGGACCAGCGCTTCGCGATGGCGCTGCGGCAGTCCGCGCAGCACAAGACGGCGGAGGCGCTGACACGCTGGTGGAATGCCGCCCAGCAGGGCAACGACGTCGGCGGCGCCTTGTGGGGCGCGCTGACGCATGCGCGTTGCGACGCGGCGCTCCAGGAGCAGGTCCTGCGCGACATCCACATGCTGCAGCACCAGGTCGGCGCGGCGAACCGCGCGGACCTGCAGCGGCTCGACGAGCTGCAGGACGAGCACGGGATCCTCACGCGCGAGCTGGCGCAGGCGCAGTCGCGCAGCACGCGGTTGCTGGCGGAACGGGCGCGCGAGCTGGAGCTCTCGCAGGCCGAATGCCTGCGACTGCGCGGCGAACTGCTGGCGCGCGACACGCTGGCGGCGGGGCTGCGCGATGAGCTGCAGCAACTGGAGGACAGCATCCCCGGCCTGCGCCATCGCCATGAACAGGCGAAGCACCTGCAGACGCAGCAGGACCGCATCCATCAACTGGAACGCGCGCTGCTGACCTCGCGCCAGCAGGCCGAGCGCGAGCAGCGCCGGGCGGACGAGTTGCAGCAGGCGCTGGCGCAGTCGGAGCGGCAACTGGCGCAGCAGCAGACGCGGACGGCGCAGCAGTCCGAGTCACAGCCGGGCTCGGAGTCCGCGCTGCCCTCGCTCGACGAGCGCTCGGTGCTGTGCGTCGGCGGCCGGCCGGCGGTGGTGCCGATCTACCGCCAGCTGATCGAACGCACCGGCGGGCGCTTCCTGCACCACGACGGCGGCGAGGAAGACGCCGTCTCCAAACTGGACGCGAGCCTGGCCGCGGCGGACCTCGTGATCTGCCAGACCGGCTGCATCAGCCACGACGCCTACTGGCGCGTGAAGGACCACTGCAAACGCCACAACAAGAAGTGCGTCTACATCGAGTCGCCGAGCGCGAGCGGCATGCGCAGGGCGCTGGGCTCGCTGAGCGACGCGGACAGCGAGGACGCCGAGGTGCCGCAGACCGATCGGGAGCGTTGAGCGACGCCGTCTGGCAAGGTCTGCCCCCCCGTTGGATACGAGGGCATTGAATGCAGGGGAGCGTCATCGAGGAACGCTTCAGGCGACCCGTTGCCGGACCTGGAAGACATTGCCCTCCGGATCGACGCCGTCGCAGATGCGGATGCCAGCGGCTTCCCATTCCTTCTCCCGGGACCACACGCGTCCGCCGAGTGAGACCGCACGCGCGCGGACTTCGTCGATGCTAGCCACCGGGAACATGAGCTTGATCGGTGTCTCCTCGCGCACCTCCGGCGGATCGGCGATGCGGATCGCGGCGGCGATGGACTCGGGAATGGCGTGGATCACCAGTTCGAAGGACGCCGTCTCCAGAACGACGTGATCGGACGCCTTGTGCGCGACCGGCATCGAGAGCACCTGCGCATAGAACCCGGCGAGTCGCTCAAGTTGCTTGGCGAAGAGGACGGCGCCAGACTTTGGCTCATTCATGAAAAGCTCCGAAGGCGACGTGACGGACCGGCGTACCGAAGGCCCTGAGGTGCAATGACGGTTCGGGGCGAGGCTTGCATTCCTACTGCCAGCCGACCCATGCATCCCGCATGGCGCGAAGGTGTCGCCAGTCGGTGCCGCAGCAGCCGCCCAGGACATTCAACCGTGGCAGGACGCCCTTGAGGCCCCGGTACCTTTGAGCCAGGTCTTTGGGATCTCCGATGTCCAGTTCGGTTGATTCATCGAGCTCCGCATGGCTCTTCATCGAGGCGTTGGGACGTAGACCGTGGATGCGCGCTGTCCACGGCGCGCCGGCTGGCAGGGCCTGCTCAAAATGCGTCGGATGTGCGCAATTGATGGCGAAGTAGGCCGGCGGAGCGGACGCATCCACGCGTTGGATGGCGTCACCCAGCGCCTCTCCGCTGGGCAGTCGGCCGTCGGTCTCGACGGTGAATGAGATGGCGACGGGCAGACCCACACGCTGCGCGGCCATGGAGATGCCCAGGGCCTCCGCCGAGGTGGTCATCGTGACGGCGGCGAGCATGTCGACCCCGCCTGCGGCCAGCGCCTCCGCCTGCGGCTGGTGATAGTCGGCCGCAAGGTCCGCGCTGTCGGGCGCCTGCGCGATGTAGCCGTCTCCCCGTGGACCGATGACACCGCTGACGACCATCGGCCCGCTGAGACGGGGCGCCCAGCGCGAACGCATTCCACACATCAATTGCGCCGCCAGGGTGTTGAGCGCCCGCAGGCGCGCGGCATCCATGCCCAACAGGGTGGCCCAATCCGAACTGGCGCGCCACGTGGGCGTTTCCAGCACGAAGCCGGCCCCGGGCGTCTCGCCACAGAGCTCGAGGTAGGGCACGTAGTAGCTCTTCAAGCGCTCGCGGCCAAGCTCGTCCTCCAGCAGCGTGAACGCAGCGAAGTGCGGCAAGTCAATCCTGTCGAGGAAAACGAGCGAGGTCTCGAGGCCGCCGTCACTCAAGAAGACGCCACCGGCGAGTTGGGGAAGTGCCCTGGCCATGCGCTGCCTCCTTCGACGAAGTTGCCCTTCACGGCGGCACAACGATACGCCGGCGGGAGACGCGGAGCAATTCAGCCGTAGACCGCGCGCCGCACGTCCTTGTGCAGCGCCTCGTCGAACGGGAACTTCTGGGCGAAGAACACCACCGCGAGCTGGTTCGCCGGGTCGACCCAGAACAGCGTGGAGGCCGCGCCGCCCCAGGAGAACTCGCCCACCCTGCTGGCCGGCTCGTCCGCCGTGGTCGGCGCGATGCGCACCGATCCGCCGAGGCCGAACCCGAGCCCCGGGCTCTTCAGGAAGTGCCGCGGCGAGATCGCCGGATCCAGGTGATCGACGAGCATGAGCTTCACCGTCGCCGGACGCAGCACGCGCACGCCGTCGAGCTGGCCTTCGCCGAGCAGCATGCGCGCGAAGCGCAGGTAGTCGTCGATGGGTCCGATCAGGCCCGCGCCGCCGCTGGCAAAGAGGAAGGGCACCTCGGGCTCGCGCTG
Source organism: Roseateles sp. (assembly GCF_036486225.1). GTDB lineage: Bacteria > Pseudomonadota > Gammaproteobacteria > Burkholderiales > Burkholderiaceae_C > Roseateles. The sequence goes on from NZ_DASVNZ010000303.1 coordinate 7,019, forward strand.
CGCCGGACCGTCGGCGCCGAAGCGGTAGGTCGCGGCGCGTCGGTCCTTGACCGCGTCAGGCTGCGTCCAGGCCGTCTCCTTCATGCCCAGCGGCTGCAGGATGTGACGGCGGACGTGCGCGTCGAAGGGCTCGTCGCCCAGCACTTCCACCAGGCGCGCCACGATGTCCGTCGAGGTTCCGTACTGCCAGGCCGTGCCCGGCTCGTGCCGCAGCGGCAGCGCCGCCACCGCGCGGCTGAACGCGGCCAGGTCCGGCGCAGTCTCAAGCGGATTCGCCGCGCGGAACGCGCGATCGGCCGGGCCGTCTTCCATCGCGTACGTGAGGCCCGACGTATGCCGCAGCACGTCGCGCACGAGGATGGGCCGCTCCGCCGGCCGCTCGCCGCGACCGTCGTCCGCATGGACGCGCATGCTCTTGAACTCCGGCAGATAGAGCGCGATCGGATCGTCCAGCCGAAAGCGACCTGCGTCCCACAGCCGCATGAGCGCCACCGACGCCACCGGCTTGGTCATCGACCAGATGCGCGCCAGGGTGTCGCGGGCCATCGGCCGCCGTGCTTCGCGGTCCGCCAAACCGAAGGCGCCGAAATAGCGCTCCGTCCCGCCTTGCCAGACCAGCGCCGACACCCCCACCGCGCGGGCGTCGGCGACCACGCCACGGAGCATCCGTTCGATGCGCTTCGGCGAGATCGACACGGACGCGCCTCCCGCTCGGAGCGCGCTGCTGGATCCTCCCGTTGAGCCTGTTGAGCCTGCTGTTGCTGTTGCGGCTGTTGCAGCAGAAGCGGCTGTTGCGACGATGGCCGCGGTCGGCGCGGCCAGAGCGACACCGAGGAGGTGGCGACGGGAAGGTGCTTGCGTCATGAGCCGATGCTAGAGCCGTACCTGCATGTAATCGTTCCGTTGGTCGCCTGCCCTGGTCTAGACTTTCCCGACCACTGCTTCAAGGGATGGTCATGAAGGTACTGGTCGCTTCGTTCCTCGCCGTCGCTTGTTCAACGGCGGTCCACGCCGCGGACACGACCTCGCCCTCGCCCTCGCCCTCGCCCTCCCCCGCCTGCGCGGCCAAGCGGGCCAGCATCGAATCCCAGATCACCGAAGCCAAGGCCCACAACAACCGCCGGCAGCTCTCCGGGCTGCAATCGGCGCTCGCGGCCAACAAGCGCCGTTGCACGGACGCCTCGCTGGCCGCCGAGCGGCAACGCGACATCACGGCCGCGACGAAGAAGGTCAACCGCCGCGAGGCCGACCTCGCGGCCGCCCAGGCGAAGGGCGATCCGAAGAAGATCGCGAAGGAACAGAAGCAGCTCGACGCCGCGCGCGAGGCCTTGGCCGAGGCGCAGAAGCCGCTTCCCCAGTAGCGCGGCGATGCAGCGGCGCCCCGAAAGAGGTAGCCCGTCGACACCCCGGGGACCTTCTTTCCGGCCAATGGCGCCGCTTGTCGGAACGCCGGGCCGGCGCTCGCCCAGTCGCCCACCTGCTACCGCAACCATCATGCCGTTGATCACAATGGACGGTCCCGCACGCCAGCTGCCGTACTCACCATGACCCTTGCCATCGCCCGCCGCGCCCGCCGCCTGATCACCCTCCTGTGCCTCGCGGCCGCCTCGACGGCGCATGCCGACATCGTCGTCGGCCAGGTGGCCCCGTTCACCGGACCGCAGGCCGTCACCGGCAAGGCGATCCGCGCCGGCGCCAAGCTGTGGATCGACGAGGTCAACGCCCGCGGCGGCGTCAAGGGTCAGAAGATCAAGCTCGTCACCCGCGACGACGCGCAGAAGCCCGAGGAGACCGTCCGCCTGGTCAAGGAACTCATCGCCTCGGACGCGCCCACCGCCCTGATCGGCACCGTCGGCACCTCCAACCTCGAGGCGCTCAAGCAGGACGGCGTGCTCGAGAAGACCCGTGTGTCCATGGTCGGCGCCGTCTCCGGCGCCAACAGCGTGATCACCGCGCGCAACATGTACCCGGTCAAGGCCAGCTACCGCGAAGAGGTGGACCGTCTCTTCAAGCAGCTCGGCGAGATGGGCCGCACCAAGGTCGCGGTCGTCTACCAGGACGACGGCCTGGGCCGCGACGCGCTCGCCGGCGCACAGGCCTCGGCCAAGACCTACGGCCTCACGCTGGTCGCGCAGTCCGGCTACCCCCGCAACACGACCGAGGTCGGCAAGGCGGTGGCCGACATGATCAAGCAGTCGCCCGACGTGATCTTCCTCGCCGCGACCACCGCGGCCGCGATCGAGTTCACCGACAAGTACCAGTCCGCGGGCGGCCGCGCCGGCCTGTACGGCATGTCCATCATCGACGTGCAGGCGCTGCTGGCCAAGCTCGGCCCGGACCGCGCCCGCGGCTTCGCGTTCTCGCTGGTGCTGCCGACCGACGACCGCGCCGATCGCGAAGTCGTGCGCGACTACCAGCGCCTGCGCGGCAACGCCAAGGACACGGACCTGTCCTCGCGCTCGCTCGAAGGCTTCATCGCCGCACGCGCGCTCGTGAAGGCGCTGGAACGCACGGCCGCGCCCGGCCCGGTCGGCCTGACGGAGACGCTGGACCGCGGATTCGAGACCGACGTCGGCGGCCATCGCCTGACCTTCGGCAAGGGCCCGACCTCCCGTTATGTCGACTTCGCCGTGCTCGGCGCGGGCGGCAAGCTGGTCCGCTGAGCCGGGACGCGCGATGCACCCGGTCCTGATCCTGGTGGGATTCGCCATCGCGGCGTTCCTGCTGGTCCGTCAGATCCGCCAAGCGCAGCAGGAGGCCGATGATGGACAGTGGTCGGCGTGGCATCTGTTCCGTGCCCTCGTCCTCCCCTTCGTGAGCGGACTCTTCTTTCTTGTCCTGACGGTGCGCGCGCTAGTCCTGGGCGAGATCGCCTGCTCAGGCAAGGGCGGCTGCCAAGTCGACACCTTCCTGCGGACCGAACATCCCCAGGCCTATTGGTTCAATCTCGGCCTCTTCGCCTTCGCGTCGGTCTTCCTGCTGTGGGTGGCGCTGCGCAGCTACCAGCGCTGGCGCGCGTCGACGCCCTGACATCGCGGCGGCCGCAGCGCGGTCACCACCGCTTTACGACGATCAGGGATAGTGCTCCGCGTCGACGGGCGGAACGACCCATCCGTGTTTCCGGCTCTCGTAGACCGAGACGTTCGGCGCCGGGAAACCCGGCTCCGCGAACGCGCCCACGGGGATCGCGAGGAACTCCGGCATCGCGTCCATCTCGTAGTACACCGTGGCGCCGCAGGTCGGGCAGAAGTGGAACCTGGCGTTGGTGCCTTCGTCGCCGGTGATCGTGTAGGTCGTCGACACCCCCGACGGGGTCACGTCCTGACGACGGAACCGGGCCTGCTCGGCGAAAGGGCCGCCGGTCCTGCGCTGGCAATTCAGGCAGTGGCAGATGGAGATGCGCACGGGCTCGCCCACGACCTGGGCCGTGAGCTGGCCGCAACTGCAGGCGGCAAGGCGGTGGGTCATGGGGGACTCCTTCGTATCAGACCTCGGCCGGCATGAAGGTGCCGATCAGCGCCATCACGATGAACAGGCTGCCCAGCACGATACCGACCCAGTTCAGCGCTGTGAAGCGATCGTTGCGGGGCTGGCCCGGGGTGACCGCCTCGTTGACGGCGTTCATCGCGGCCTGCACCGGCATCAGGAAGACGGCGGCAATCATCGCGACCCACCAGAACGGATCCGGTGCCTTCCACATCAGCGAGAAGACGATCCAGGCGGCCGCCGTGCCGCCGGCATTGAGCGCGTCCTTCGCGCTGAAGCCCGCGGCCAGCTGGGAGTCGCGGACGCGGCCGCACAAGGCCCAGAAGAAGATCACGCCGAAGAACGCGCGCGGAGCCGGCATGATGGAACTCTTCTCGCGGTCACGCACCAGCTTCCACTGCTGGTACAGCCAGTAGACGCCGTAGAGCTGCATCGTCACGGTGCACATCACCAGCAGCTTGACCGGCGAGACCGAGAACCACACCGGCTGGCCGAGCGTCTGCCCGGGCAGTTGCCCGGGCGAAATGGCCTCGACGCGGGCCTGCGGCGGCGCGAAACGCGCGGCGATGTCGGACGTGGGATCGGTCGGCACGGACGAGGCCGACTGCTGTGGCTGGGACATGAGATTTCCTCCCTGAAGACAGATGGACGCGACGCCCGGCCGGGCGCGAGTCTGGGGCTCGCTGCCACGCCGGCGCGCAGGGCGGCATGATGCCCGTCCAGGGGAAGTGCTCAGGTCCCGATCTACCCTAGCGATGCTGGGTCTGGCCGTGTGACGGATTCAGCAGTCGCCCATCCACCGACAACGCCCCGCCTCCCCGCACGACGACATAGGCTGCCAGCACCGCCATCAGCACGGGGTACTCGATGCCCCGGTCGATCCACGGCCAGGTCGGGCCGAGCGCGACGCAGATGCCGACCATCTCCAGCGTGAACGCGAGCGCCACCCAGCGCGTGCAGAAACCGACCGCCAGCGCCGCCGCGCCAACGGTCTCCAGCAGCATGACGAGGAACGCCAGCTGCGGCGCGAAAGGCAGCCCCATCACCTGGTCGATGAGCCGGATGGAGCCGGCCATCGGATCCGCCATCGAGCCGTGCGAAGTTCCGAGCGCCTTGGGCAGACCGTGCGTGAACAGGATGGCGCCGAAGGCGAAGCGCAGCAGCGCGTACGCCGCCGGTGCGAGGCGGGCGGCCAGGCCGTGCGGCGGCGTCGCTCGTCGGGAGACCGGAAGGGAGGCTGTGGCCATCGGTGAACTTTCGAGTTGCTGGTCGACGGCATTCTTCGGGGCCGCGTCTTGCGGGTCGAGCAGCGCGCGCGAGCATCTGAATTCAACCCGCCCCAACAATGCCCGCCCCGAGTCGTCGCTGGCCGGTCACGTCCGCAACACGGCGATACCTCCAGGCCCTCGCCGACGCGCCGCACAACCGCTTGTTTCCAACGAAACGAAGTTCCGAGGGTATTCCCGGGAGACTTGGTGAAAGCGCTTTCACATAGTGGTGCGCCTCCCTTCCCACACCACTGACTCAGAGGAGATCCCATGACACGCTGGATTCGATCACTCGCCGCGGTCGCGCTCGCCCTGACGGGCGTCGCGGCGCAGGCACAGAACTGGCAACTCGTCTGGCAGGACGAGTTCACCAACGGCATCGGCCCGCAATGGCGCTTCGAGACCGGCACCGGCTCGGGCGGCTGGGGCAACAACGAGCTGCAGTACTACCGGCGCGAGAACGCGACCATCGAGAACGGGCAGCTCGTCATCACCGCCAAGCGCGAGGACTTCGGCGGCATGCGCTACACGTCGGCGCGCATGACCACGCAAGGCCTGGCCCAGTTCAAGTACGGCCGCATCGAGGCACGCATCAAGGCGCCGTCGAGTTCCGGCATGTGGCCGGCGTTCTGGATGCTGGGCAGCAACATCACCTCGGTCGGCTGGCCCGCCTCGGGCGAGATCGACATCATGGAACACGTGAATGCCGATTCGGACATCCACGGCACCATCCACTGGCAGGGTCCGGACGGCGGTCACGCGTCCTACGGCGGCCACACGGGCAACAACGTCGCGGACTATCACATCTACGCCGTCGAGTGGGATGAGAAGGCGATCCGCTGGTTCGTCGATGGCCGTCAGTTCCACGTCGCCGACATCACCAACAGCGTCAACAGCACCGAGGAATTCCATCGCGACTTCTTCCTGCTGCTGAACCTGGCGGTGGGTGGCAACTGGCCGCAATGGAACATCGACGAGAGCAAGCTGCCCGCGAAGATGTACGTCGACTACGTGCGCGTCTACAAGAAGGATGCCGGCACGGCGTTCTCGACGACGCTGCAGGCGGCCAACTTCGCGCTGCAATCGGGCATGCAGCTGGAGGCGTCCACCGAAGGCGGACAGAACCTCGGCTGGATTGACACCGGCGACTGGGCGGTGTGGAACCTCAACCTGCCGCAGGGCGGCACCTACACGGTCGAGTACCGCGTCGCCAGCCAGAACGGCGGCGGCAGCCTGCAGCTGGAGATGGCCGGCGGCGCGCCGGTGTACGGCTCGCTCGGCGTGCCCTCGACGGGTGGCTGGCAGAACTGGACGACCATCTCGCACCGCGTGACGCTGCCGGCCGGCCAGCAGCAGATCGCGGTGAAGGCCAACGGTCCGGGATGGAACCTGCGGTCGGTGAAGATCACGAAGTCGTGATGCCGTGATCTCGTGATCCCCTCTTGGGGCGAATGACGAGAGGCTCCGGGGTCTGGTCCAATCGACCGGCTCCGGAGCCTTTTCCATTGCTGTCCGCATTCATGTTTCGTTGGTCGTCACTGTCGCCTCATTGGCGTTTGCGGATCCGGTCGCTTGTCTGGGGCCTGCCGCTGCTTCTCGCCATTTACGGCGCGAGCACCGGATTCGGTCCGTCCAGCGAGATGGTGGGAAAGGCGGCCTATGTCGCCGCGCCGCTTGGCCTGCTGCTCGTCCTCACGATGCCCCGCAAGGCGGATCGTCCGCCCCTGCGATTCGGGCAGGCCGTGTTTCTGGTGCTTGTGGGGCCGCCCATGGCCTATGGGCTGGCGCTCTTCACGGTCGCGTTCGGCGCTGGCCACCTCATCAACGAGGTCACCGGTCGGCCAGAGACGCAACCCTTCGTGGTGGTCGACAAGACCGACAAGCGCTGGAAGTTGTTGCCAGGCTGCGAGCTGAAGGTGCGCCTCGAACATCGAGACAGCGGCGAGCACGTCACGCCCTGCACCTCCGAGGAATTCTGGAATCGCGTGGAGGTGAAGCAGGACCTCCTGCTGCTGGTGCATGCATCCTGGGCGGGGACTCGCGCGCTGAGCAGCGCCTCGCCCGCCGAGGCCGCCTCGTCCGCGGCTCGCTAAGATCGCCGCTCCTCAACGGTCCGGTCGCTTCCCGATGTCCATCGTCCGCCGCGTCTCGCCGCCGCGCGAGAGTCAGCTCGCGCCGACCTACGCCGGCGCGAACCTGGCCGACGCCTTCGCCATCGCGCTCTCGGACGATGCGCCCGACGACGCGATGGTGTTGGCTCGCGCCACGCTCGCCGATCCGCCCTGGTGGTTCCGCGCGTTGCTGGCGATCCGCGACGCGGCGGTGAAGCCGCTCGGGCTGAAGACCTCCGCGGCGATGCGCCACCACCTCGATGACATCGGCGTCGAGCACGTCGACATCTTCCGCGTGCTCTCAGCCACGCGTGACGAGGCGATCTTCGGCGAGCAGGACCAGCACCTCGACTTCAAGCTGTCGATCCTGGTCCGCCGAATCGAGGGATCAACGCGGCGCGAAGCGATCGCGACCACCGTCGTGAATTGCCACAACTGGCTTGGGCGCTTCTACCTCGCGCTCATCCTGCCGGGACACGTGCTGGTCGTGCGATCGCATCTGAAGGCGGCGGCACGGCGTTTCGGTGCGACCACGCGGAACGCCGCACAGCCACCCGGCGGCTGATGGGGTGAGAATCGCCTGTCTCTGGACCAGCGAAAGCGGGGACACGATGGACTGGCGATTGAAGGTAGGCCGACAGGCCATCCTCACGCGGCTGCCGTTCGGTCGGCTGCTGCGGGTCACGAAGCGCAGGCTCGTGGGCTACCGGCCCAATCCGGCCAACCTCAGCGACACGCTCAAGAACTGGTCGCAGATGCGGGCGGCGCTGTCGCACACGGGCGGCTCGATCGAGGGTGCCACGGTGCTGGAGATCGGCACGGGCTGGTTCCCGACCATTCCCATCCTGCAATGCCTGCAGGGTGCGAAGCACGTCTACATGTCCGACCTCCACGCGCATCTGGACGATGTCAGCTTCGCCGCGACGCTGGACTTCCTGCGGCGGGTAGATCCCGCGGAGCCGCGACTGCGCGGGATCCGGTCGCGCAAGGATCTGCCGCTCACCTACCTCGCGCCGTTCGACGTGAACACGCTGGCGGACGGATCGATCGATCTCGTGACCTCGAGGACCGTGCTGGAGCACATCCCGCCGGACGAGCTGGTGCGGCTGCTCAAGTCGCTGCGCCCCAAGCTCTCCGCGCGCGGTCGCATGGTGCATCTGGTGGACCACTCCGACCACCTGGAGCACGCGGACAAGTCCATCAGCAAGATCAACTTCCTGACCTGGCCGGAGCACAGGCACGCGTGGGTCAACCGGCTGACGCGCGAAGGTGAGAACCGGCTGCGCCATCATGAATATCCGCCGCTGTTTGCGCTGGCGGGTTACCGTCTGCTCCTCGAGCAGGACAAGATCCATGAACCGACGCGGCAGCTGGCAAAGTCGCTGCCGCTGCAGTGGCGCTTCGCGGCGATGACGCCGGAACAGCTGGCGACGATGTCGTCGTTGTATGTGCTGGCGCCTTGAGGGTCAGCGCAACTCGTACAGCACATCGGGACAGCGTTCCTCGTTGCCTGCGCCGTCCGAATGGGCGAGAGCCTCGAAGCCGTGCCGCTCGTAGAAGGCGCGGGCGCCTTCATTGGCCTGGAAGGTGTACAGCCGGATGGGGCGTGGCAGGGTCGCCAGGGCATGTGCCAGCAAGCGCGCACCGATTCCTTGCCCGGTCCATCCCGGCAGCAGGTAGAGCTGCTCGATCCACGCGGCGTCATCCTGGCGAGCGGTCGCGAGCACGCCGACGATCTGCGCCCCTTCGCAAGCCACCGTCACGTGGCCCGAGGGCAGCAGCACATCGCGCACCCAGGTCCGGATCTCAGGCACCGTGTGGGCCATCGGCGCGTACGGGAGGAACGCATCGCGAGAGGCGATCAGGACGGTCGCCACATCGGGCGCGTCCTCGTTGATCGCCGGTCGAAGTTCGACGGTCATGGCGTCATGCCTCCACCATTCAGGCGGCCGGCGCCGCCTTCTCCTGACCGCGCCGGCCTGCGGTGAGCCACAGGATCACCGCGAACACTGCGCCGCCGACGCTGGCCAGGCCGAAGAACAGCATCATCGACTCGTAGCCGGCGGGGTTCTGCGCGCTCGCGCCGGCGCGGTCGTTGAGCCAGCCGGCGACGAGGTTGGCGCCCGCGATGCCGGCGTTCTGCGCGACCCACATCAGGCCGATGGCCGTGCCGAAGCGCGACGGCGATACCAGCTTGCTGGCCAGCGGCCACATCACCGCGGGCACCAGCGAGAAGCTCACGCCGATCAGCGCGGTGGCGATCCACAGGCTGGCCGAGGTCAAGGCCATCGTCGCGAGCGCGATGGGCAGCAGCAGCGCGCCGAAGGCCAGGAACGGCGCGTAACGGCCGACGCGGTCGCACAGCCAGCCGAAGGCCGGCGTCGCGAAGACGGCGGCCAGGAACACGTAGCTGTTCATCGCGCCCGCCGCGGCCAGGTCCAGGCCGTGCGCGTGCTGGAAGTACTTGATCGAGAAAGTGCTGCGGAACGCGAGGATCACCGAGTACCAGAGCACGCACAGCGCCAGCAGGAACCAGTAGGCCTTGCCGAAGTGCAGCAGGTCGCGCCAGACGAAGGGCTGCGCCTGCTGTTCGACCTCGCCCTTGGCGGAGGCGGCGACGCGGCGGTCCATCGCCCAGTAGGCCAGCGCCCCGGCGAAGGATGCGGCGGCCATCGCGGCGGCGATCATCAGCGGCGGCTGCCAGCCCTGCGCATACGAAGCGGGGAACCAGGTCGGCGACATGTCCGAGGAGAACGAGCCCAGGCGGCCGATCGACAGCGCCAGGCCCATCGAGAACGCGACGTTGCCGCCGACGAAGTACTGGGCCAGGGCGGCCAGCGTGGCGATGCCGAAGGTTTCGGCGCCGATGCCGAACAGCAGGCGTCCCGCGGCCATGCCGGCGAAGTTGGGGCTGAGCGCGGTCAGCAGCGCGCCGAGGAAGCAGATCCCTGCCGTCCAGAGCGTCATGCGCGCAGCGCCGAAGCGGTCGACGAGCACGCCGCCGACGAGGATCAGCACGACGTTGGGCAGGCTGTAGATCGCGTTGAGCAGGCCGATCTGCTGGTCGCTGAAGCCGCGCTGGCGCTGCAGCGCGTCGGCGACGGGGCCGATGGAATCATAGACGTAGTAGTTGCCGTACAGCGACGCGGCGATCAGGGCGCACACCAGCCACGCGACGGCGCGGCTCGGGGACTTGTCGTTCATGAGGAAGGCCTGGGGAATCCTGGGCGGTCGCGGGGACCGAAGCCGCGGATTCTCGCCTCACGCTGGTAACCGCCCGTAAAGCTGCCGTCACGACGCGACATTCCGCGACGCAGCCACCCATCAGTGGGGGCCGGGTTCGCCCGCATTTGGGATAAGGTCCGGGCCGTTCCAGCAGCCGTTGCGTTCAGGAGATCCCCATGGCATTCGCGCGTTCCTTCGCCTCCACCGGCCCTTCCCTGCCCCGCGTGGGCGGCGTGATCGCCGCTTGCGTCGCCGTGGCGATGCTCGCCGGTTGCGGCAAGCAAGGCGCGACGCTGGGCGACGGCAGTTCCGAGATCACCGGCTCCGCCGGTCCCGCCGGCGCCAACAAGGCCAACCGCGAACTGATGAAGTGCGACGCGCCGGTCGCGACGCTGTCGCTGATGGAGAACCCCAACGGCTACACGATCAGCGCGCCCAACGGACTGCCGAATTCGCCGCTGCCGCTGGTGCGGCTGCTCGCTCAGCAGAGCGGCTGCTTCCGCGTCGTCGATCGGAACTCGGGCCTGAAGGCGACGATCCGGGAGCAGGAGTTGAAGGACTCCGGCATCCTGCGCAAGGAAGGCAGCACGGTGCAGAAGGGCAAGGGCTATGAAGCGCAGTACACGCTGATCCCGAGCCTGACCTTCAGCGAGCAGGACGCCGGCCGCCAGGTCGGCGGCATCCTCGGGATGATTCCCGTGCTCAACAAGTTCGTCGGCGCGGCCGAGCACATCAAGCTCAAGGAAGCGCAGGTGGCGCTGCTGCTGACCGACAACGAGACGACTGAACAGGTCGCCGCCGCCACCGGTTCGGTGCGCGTCACCGATCTGGGCATGGGCGGGCTCGTGCTGGGCAAGCTCGGCGGCGCCGCGGGCGCGGGCTGGGCCAACAGCAACGAAGGCAAGGTCATCGCCGCGGCGTTCCTCGACGCGCACAACCAGCTCGTCGTCCAGGCCCGCATGCTGCAGGCCAAGGATCTGCCGGATCCGGTGCCGATGAAGAAGGCCGGGGACGCGAAGAAGGCTGCAGCGGGCGCGTGAGTCGGTCGCAGCGGGGGCAAGAAGGCTTCAGTACTGCCACCGCCGCTGGCCCTCACCCCTGCCCTCTCCCGCAAGCGGGAGAGGGAGTAAGACGGGCGCCCGTGCTCGCAAGCGCGAGAGATCCTTCAGGCCAACTCGGTGCATTCTCGCTCCCTCTCCCGCTTGCGGGAGAGGGTGGGGGTGAGGGCCAACCCCTGTTGGCACATCACACTACGCCTCAAGTCGAAGCTGCCCGAACGCAGTCGGCACATGGAAGTTGGGCTTCTCGCTGCCCGTCGGATTCCACGCGCTGAACTGCCGCGCTTCCTTGTTCCCTTCGATGCGGAACAGGTTGATCCGCCAGCCGTCGAGCGACTGCGCCGCGCGCGGCATCGGCACGACAAGCTCCGCGGTCCAAACCCGGTGGTACTCATCCACCGTCGTGCGCGCCTGGCTCTCGCCGATGAAGCGCTTGCGGCCGTGCCCGCGCACCTCGAGGTCCATCGTCAAGCCGTTCGGCGAGACCTCGACCTCGCGATAGCGGTCCGTGCCCGCGTCCTGCGGTGCCTGCAGGAAGACCTCCACCACGTCGCGCTCCCACAGCGGCCAGATGTCCGTCGCGGAGACCTCGCGCTCATACGTCGTCAGCGCGTTGTAGCGGCTGCTGAAGCGCAGGTGCAGCGCACCGTCCGCATGCAGCAGCTGCACGCGTGTCGACTGCGTGCCGGTCAGCGGGCGACCGCGCCAGTCGTGCGCGAAGAACAGCGCCGGCGCTTCTTCCCACGCCGAGGCCAACGCGAAGCCGTCCCGCCCGATCAGCCGTGACGGCAGCCGCGCGGCGCGCGCCAGCGGGCGCTCGATCGCCGAGCTCAGCACCGCCTCGATCAGCAGGTTCTCCTTGAAGCTCACCTTCAGCGTCGGCTTCGCTGCGTCGACCGATCCAAGATCCACGCCGTTCACGTAGTCGCGGATCTTCCACACGCCCGGGCCGAGCCCACGCAAGGTCACCGTACCGTCGAAGCTGGGCGCGTAGAACGCGTAGTGCATCACCCCGTTCTTCTCGACGACGTGTGTCTCCGGCTTGTCGAACGCTATGTCGTAGAGCTCGCCGCGATAGGCGCCGTCGGACAGCCCCTTCGCGTTGTGCGCGGTAATCCACTTGCGCCAGTGCGTCTCGCGCTCCGGCGTCAGCAGGAACGAGTCCTTCGGCTTCGGATCCTCCGGCCACGTGAACTTCGTCGACACCACGCCGCCGACGCCCACCGCGGACGCGAAGTCCATGCCGCCGGTCGACAGCTCGACGTGGTCGCCGGCATACGCCGACCAGCGCCCCATCTGCGCCTTCAGCGCCTTGCCCTTGTGCCGCACCTGCCAGCTCGACAGCGGGTCCGAGGCCGGCGCCTGGTCGATCCACGGCATGTTGTGGAAGGCGTAGCTCGTGCCGCACGGGCAGACCTCGACCACGGCTTCCGGATTCACCGCATGGCAGGCCTCGAACATCACGCGGTAGAAGTCCGCCATGTGCTCGTACGAGTCCTCGGGCTTCTTGTGCTGGTGCTTCGGGTTGAAGCACGGCGCGACGCCGTTCAAGTGCTGACCGTCGACCTTGACGCCGTCGAAACCCCACTCCTGGATGATCTTGCGGAACATCGCCGCGGTGCGCTCCTGCGTGCCCTTCGCGCCCGGGCACAGGTAGAGGCAGTTCCACCACGTGATCATCTGCGGCGCGCCGTTCTGGTCGAGCAGCAGCAGATCCGCGTGCTCATGCAGCTCGTCGCTGCCCGGCGCCACCGCCAGCGGCGCGATCCACAGCCGCGCCTTCATGCCACGCGCATGGATGTCGGCGACCAGCGCCTTCATGTCCTCCTCGCCGCGCGGGAACTTCTTGAGATCGATGTCGAACCAGTCGCCCGTCTGGCGCTGCCAGCCGTCGTCGAGCACCGCCCACTTCAGCCCGAGCTCCTGCGCCTTCGGCAGCGTGGCGCGCACGCGCGCCAGCGAGAAGTCGCGCTCGTAGCCCCAGGCGCACCAGACCGCGTCGTGCGCGCTGCGCGGCGGCTCCGGCGCGGCCAGGCCCTGCGCGTTCATCAGCCGCCGGTAGCGGTCCAGCGGCACGAAGCAGTCGCCCTCGTGCACCGCGACGAAGGCCAGCGGCAGCGTCAGCGTCTCGCCCGGTGCAAGCGTGCGCGGCTCGTCGCCGCGCAGCGCGATGTCGACCTGCTCGCCGACGGCCTTCACGGGCAGCGAGACCAGGCGCGGCAGCTTGTCCAGGTGGCCGACCGCGACGCCCAGGTCGCGCCGCCACACGTCCACGAGCGGCGTGCCGCCGCCGTAGTCCGACGAATCCATGCCGAGGAAGTTGCGCTGCTCGAAGCCGCGCTTGACCGGCTGCATCCAGTCGCGCCGGTCCGTGTGCGTCGAGCCCGAGTACGTCCACCACCCGCCCGCATGCCGCGGCGCCGCCAGCAGGCGGTGCGACGCGACGGTCCAGCCCTGGACCATCAGCGGCTTGTCGGAGCGGTTGATGAAGGCGACCTCGATCAGCGCGACGCCGGGATGCTCGTCGAGCAGCGTCACCGTCATCGTCTTCTCGACCGCGGCGCCTTCGGCCTTGCCGGTGAGGGTCAGGCGTTGTCCCGCGCCGAACGGCGTGGCGCCGCTGCTCGGGACCGCGCTCGTCAACGCGAAGCGTTCGAGCGTGCGGGGCGTGGTCGGCGGCGGCGCGCCGGCCGCTTCCGCGCCGAGCAACGCGGCATCGGCCGCCACGGGTTTCAGTTCCGCGATGACGAGCTGCTCGCCCGCGTCGAAGCCGGTCAGCGCCAGTGGACGCGCGCCGCCGAGCCGGACGATCCGGCTGCGCATGCGCTCGTCGAATTGCAACGAGAGCCGCTCGTCCTGTAGCCGCACGTGGCCGCGTCCGAGGTCGG
>NZ_DASVNZ010000344.1:0-7146 GCF_036486225.1 Roseateles sp.
GCGGCGCCGAGGCCGGCGTGCTGCTGGCCAGCGACGACGCGCTCGGTGGCCTGGACGAGGGCGTGCTCGCCGACGACCGCGTGGCGATCGTCCACGCGGATCTGCCGTGGCAGCCCGCCGTCCTGACGCGCCGCATCGAGGCGATTTGCGGCGAAGACACCCGGGGCGTGCCGGCCGCGCTGCTGCTGATCGAGGAGTCCCTCGACGCGGCGGTGCTGCGCGTGCAGCGCGACGGTGTCGTGTTCCCCGACTGGCTGGATGCCACCCCGGCCTGGCTGGACGGCGATCAGCTCGACGCGTTGATGGCGGTCCTGCCGAAGCTGCTGGAAGGGCTGTGAGGCCCGCCCGGCCTCACAGCGCCACGAGCGGCGTCTTGAAGACGCTGCTCGGGTCCACGGCGTGCTTCACGGTGTGCAGCCGTGCCAGGTTGCCGCGGTAGTAGGCCGTGCCGGCGTCGGTGATCGCCGCGTCGGGGTAGTTCACGTAGGCGCCGCCGGTGCTCCACGGCGTCATCGTCACGCGCAGGCTGTGCGTCCAGCGGGCATCGTCGTCGAGCTGGGCCGGCGTGCCGCTGCCCGCAAGGCCCTCCGTCAGGTACTGCGCGCTGAACAAGGCGTTGCGATGCGGGAATGCGGTCGCGTCCGCGGCCACTCGCGCGATCGCGCCGCCCATCAGGTCGAAGATCACCGCGCCGCCGCGGCCCGCGCGGCCGCGCGCCGTGAGCGCGTCCAACAGGGTCTGCACGCCGGCGGCCGGGATCGGCTGGGCGAAGAAGTCGGAACTCGCCGTCATCGCCACGCGCGGCATCAGTCCGCCCGACGCCTGAGAGGGCAGATGGCACTGCGTCGCCGTCAGGTCGGCGCAGCGGTTCATCAGCAGCGTCGCCGCGCTGATGACCTGTGCCGGATCCTGCGCCGTCGGTGAGACGGGCGCCGCGGCGAGGAAGCGGTCCCACTGCGTCCGGAGCGCCGCTGCGCCATCGAAGCCCACGACGAAGACGGTCAGCAGCAGATTCCCCACGCTGTCGACGGCCACCTGGCACTGCGACCACACGGAGTCCGGCAGCGTTGCGCACCAGTCCTGCCAGGCCAGCGCCACGCCGACGCGGTCGCCCGAGGCGAACTGTCCCCAGCAGGTGTTGAATGCCGGGAGCGCTTGGGTCTGGAAGCGCAGTTCCGTGACGATCCCGAAGTTGCCGCCCCCGCCCCCGCGCAGCGCCCAGAAGAGATCGGCGTTGCGCGTGGTGTCGCAGGAGATCGTCTGACCATCGGCGCCGACGAGCGTTGCCCCGACCAGCGCGTCGCAGGTCAGTCCGTGGGCGCGCTGGAAGAAGCCGAAGCCGCCGCCCATCGTGATGCCGCTGATGCCGACCGTCGGGCAACTGCCGGAGGGCAGCAGCCGCGGTTGCGGCAAGGCCAGCAGCGCGCGGTACACGTCGGCCAGCTTCGCGCCGGCGCCGACGACGGCGATGTCGCCGTCCATGCGGACGCTGTCCATCGGCCCGGTGTCGATGACCAGCGCGGTGTTGGTCGACGCGGCCAGGTAGCTGTGTCCGCCGCTGCGCGCGGTGAAGGGGATCTTGTTGGCAAGCGCGAAGTTCAGCGCGGCCACGACGTCCTCCGCGCCGACGCAGCGGGCGAGGGCCTGGGGCACGACGCCGTCGAAGCGTGCGTTGGCCGGCCGCCGGAAGGCGTCGAAATCGGTGTGGCCGGCGACCAGCAGTGGCCCCTTCATCTGTCGGGCCAGCGGGGCGTACGGGCCCGCATCGGGCGGCGGCGGGGTGACAGGCGCGCCGGTGCTGTCCCCGCCGCCTCCGCAGCCGGTGAGCCAGGATCCGGCGAGCGCTCCAACGCCCGCGCCCAGCAAAACGCGACGATCCATGCACAGTCTCCCTGAATGTGGTTGATGGGCTGTCGATCGTCGGGAGATCGAAGTCCAATGTGAGACCAGTGTAGGACCGAAGAAAGGCCAATGTGGTGCATCCCCCATCGGGGCGTACCCCAGATCGGGCGAGGCGGGGAGGGCCGATGGCACGCGGATCCCCCGCATGGCGCCCCTTCCAGGAGCGCCATCAGGATGTGCTAGGTGAAAACCCCGAATGCTGTTATAGTCGTGGGCTTCACCGCTTCTGGCGGTGCTTCGTACGTCTCCTCTGACCTCTTTGCAGACCGCTGCGCCGGGCATCCGAACGGACTCCCACGCAGGCTCCGGCTCTCCGCCGAAGCTGTTTCCCGCCACGGGGAGCGCGCCCTGCATGCCCTCGGGTTCGGTCGGCGGCGATGCCGTCGCTTTGACTGTTCCCCGGCGCCTCACCAGGCCCTTCATGCCGACCACGGCGGTTGCTCTGCAATCGCGCCGCGCATGTGTCTTTCCTTCCTGGTGATCGACGCGAGCTTTCTCCCAGCGACATCACGGTTCTGCCGCGATCACATCGATCTTGCGCGGCGACCAGGCGCTCCGGCGCGGACTCCGTTTCGACGGCGTCGGCCCGGCTGTGCACCTTTGGATTGCAAAGACAAATGAGTTTCGACCACGACATGAACGCCGACGCCAAGACCCTGGATCAGAACGAGACGACGAACGAGGCGCTGGACAGCGAACTCGACCAGGCGATCGAAGCCGGCGAACTCGGCGCCGACGCCGAGACGACCGGCACGCCGTTCTCGGCTCTGGGCCTGCATGACGCGCTGCTGCGCGCCGTCAAGGACTCCGGCTACGAGAACACCACCGAAGTGCAGGCGCAGGCGATCCCGCCGGCGCTCGACGGCAAGGACCTGATGGTCTCGTCGCGCACCGGTTCGGGCAAGACCGCCTCCTTCATCCTGCCCGCGCTGCAGCAGGTGTTGAACGCCCGCGCCGAACGCGCCGCCGCCAACAACAAGACCAAGACCATCGGCCCGCGCGTGCTCGTGCTGGCTCCGACCCGCGAACTGGCGATGCAGGTCGCCAAGTCCGCGATGACCTACGGCCGCCACATCCAGGGTCTGCGCGTCGCCACCGTGCTGGGCGGCATGCCCTACGCGCAGCAGCTGCGCGCGCTGAGCGGCCCGCTGGACGTCCTGATCGCGACCCCGGGTCGTCTGCTGGACCACATCAACAGCGGCCGCTGCAAGCTGGACAACGTGACGATGTTCGTGCTCGATGAAGCCGACCGCATGCTGGACATGGGCTTCATCGACGACATCAACTTCGTCGCCGAGCAGATCCCGGCCGAGCGCCAGACGCTGATGTACAGCGCGACCTTCGCCGGCAACACCGGCCGCCTGGCCTCGCAGCTGATGCGCGACCCGCAGCGCATCGACGTGTCGGGCCACACCGACTCGCACGAGAACATCGAGCAGCGCCTGCACTGGGCCGACAACGGCCAGCACAAGCGCAAGCTGCTGGAACACATCCTGGGTCTGCGTGACGTCGACCAGGCTGTGGTCTTCACCAGCACCCAGCAGGACACCGAGTGGCTGGCCGAACAGCTGGAGGCCATCGGCCACCGCGTCGCCGCGCTGCACGGCGGCATGCCGCAAGGCAAGCGCACCCGCACGCTGATGGCCCTGCGCCGTCGCGACCTGCGCGTGCTGGTCGCCACCGACGTGGCCGCCCGCGGCATCGACGTGCCGACGATCTCGCACGTCATCAACTTCGGCCTGCCGATGAAGGCCGAGGACTACGTCCACCGCATCGGCCGCACCGGCCGTGCCGGCCGCTCCGGCATCGCGGTGACGCTGGCCGAGCGTGGCGACATCTCGATGATCAAGCGCATCCAGCAGTTCACGACGCAGGCCATCCCGGTCTCGCGCATCGAAGGCCTGGAGCCGCGCAACGAAGAGCCGAAGATCTACCCGTCGCGCCCCGGCTTCGGCGGCGATCGCGGTGGTGACCGCGGCGGCTACGGCGGCAATCGCGGCGGTTACGGTGGCAACCGTGGCGGCTTCGGCGGCAACCGTCCGCAGGGCGGCGGCTATCGCGGCAACGACAACCGCTTCGACAACAGCGCCCGCTTCGAGCGTCCGGAAGGCCAAGGCCGTCCGCCGTTCGGCGAGCGTCGCGAAGGTGGGCAGGGTGGCTTCGGCGGCGGCCAGGGCGGCCAGCGCTTCGAGCACCGCAACGAGCGCCCGCAAGGCGACCGTCCGTTCGGCGACCGCCCGCAAGGCGACCGTCCGCGTTTCGGTGACCGTCCGCAAGGCGGCTTCGGCGGCGCACCGCGCAGCTACGGCGATCGTCCGCAGCGCGACTTCAACGCGCCGCGCGACGGTGGTCATGGCGGCAACGGTGGTGGTTTCGACCAGCGTCGCCCGGATCCGCGTTTCGACCGTTCGGCCGACAACAACGACCGCTACGCACCGCGTGCCGAGCGTCCGGCCTTCAACAAGGGCGACGACAACCGCTTCGAAGGCCGTCCGGCCAAGCCGGCGTTCGGCAAGGGCCCGCGTCCGCAAGGCGACGACCGCGGTGACCGCGGCGGCTTCGTGCCGCGCAAGGGCCCGCGCAAGTTCTGAGCCTCGCGGCTCGGTGGCTGAGGGACGCTGAGGGATGCGCGTCGAGGGTCGGATCGTCCAGTGGGACGACGCGAAGGGCTACGGCTTCATCGCGCCGTCCGACGGCGGGCCGAAACGCTTCGCACACATCAGCGCCTTCGGCCCGCGCGCCCGCCGACCTTTCGTCGGCGAACGCGTCGACTACGAGGCCGGGACCGATGCGCAGGGCAAGGCCCGCGCGCTGAAGGTCCGCAGCCTCGAGCCCAAGCCGGCGCCCGCCGGCCCGGCCAGGCCTGCGCCGTCCCGGCGCGGCGCTTCCGCTTCTGCCTCCCCCGCTCCCTCCCCCAAGACGTCGTCCGACACCGGTGCCTCGCTGTGGCTGGTGCCAGGCTTTGCCTCGCTGGTGCTGTTGACACACTTGGCGTGGCCCTTGCCGCGTGGCTTGTGGGGCGTCTACGTCGCGATGAGTTTTGCGACCTTCATCGTCTACGCGTTGGACAAGCGCGCGGCGCGACTGGGCCAATGGCGCGTCAAGGAATCGACGCTGCATGGGCTCTCGCTGCTGTGCGGCTGGCCCGGCGCGTTGCTGGCACAGCACTTGCTGCGGCACAAGAGCGCCAAGCCGACTTTCCGGCGGGTGTTCTGGTTGAGCGTCGCGCTCAACATCCTGGCCTTCGTCTGTCTTTTTACGCCGCTGCTGACGCCGTTCTTCTCGGGAGTCTCCGACCACTGGAACGCGCGATCGGCCGGCTCACCCGTCTGATGCTGCAGTTGAAAGTGATTGGCACCGAGGACGTCCCGCACGTGCTCGCGTTGCAGGCCCAGTGCTACGGGCCCGAGTTCCTGGAAAGCGCCGAGGCCTTCGTGGCCAAGCTGGACGCGGCGCGCCATCTCCACTGTTCCTACCTGGCCGTCGAGGCCGGCGAGCCGCTGGCCTACGTCGTCAGCCTGCCGGTCGATGACGGGCAGTTGCCGGCGCTCGATGCGCCGTCGATCGCGCCGGCGCGCGCCCCTCGCACGCTGTACCTGCACGACCTCGCGGTGTCGCCGGCGGGGCGAGCCAAGCGTCTGGGCCACAAGCTGGTGCAGCAGGTGGTGCATCGCGCCCAGGACATGGGCCTGACGCAGGTCGCGCTGGTGGCTGTGCAGGGCTCGCGCGCCTACTGGGAACGCCACGGCTTCTCCGACGCCGAAGCGCCGCTGAGCGCCGCGCTCATCGAGAAACTCGCCAGCTTCGGCTCCGGGGCAACCCTGATGCGCAGGTCCCTGACACCCGTGTGACGGCGGACGGGGAAGGGCGCTCCGAGGGGCGATAATCCGCCTCTATGACAGTGACCCCGGGAGGCGTGGACGACGTGCTGCGCGACGATCTCCCCGAACCCTCATTCGAAGACCATTTCCGCGAAGGTCAGCTCCCGCAGGACTCGCTCCTGTGGTGGCAGCTGGAACGCAACGAGGCCCT
The DNA here is from genome assembly GCF_036486225.1 of Roseateles sp. Lineage (GTDB taxonomy): Bacteria > Pseudomonadota > Gammaproteobacteria > Burkholderiales > Burkholderiaceae_C > Roseateles. The sequence continues at coordinate 5,935 of NZ_DASVNZ010000344.1, forward strand.
GCTGGGCGCGCAGCGCGCGCTGTTCCACGGCCCGGCCACGCTGGTGCGGCTGCGCGTCTGGGTGTTCATCGAGCTGATGAGCCAGCCGCAGTCGCGGCTCTCGCGCGACGACCTCAACCGCCACTTCCACGTGCTGCGCGACGAGGCGCTGGAGCTCGTGCTCAAGCGCCTGCGCGACGCGCAGCTGCTGGCCTGGGATGCGTCCAACCAGCAGTACGGCGTGACGCCGCTGGCGCAGCAGCTGATGGCCATGGTCTCGCCGCTGACGCAGGGCCAGGTCGCGGACGAGGACGGCGACCTCGCCGGCCTGCTGGCCAACGTGGCCGGCGCGCAGCAGCTCGGCACGCTGGAGCCGGCGCAGCTGCAGCATCTGCTGGCGCAGCTCTCGCGCCTGTACAACGAGTTTGCCGACGCGATCGCGTCCGGCTCCGAATTCCACCTGCGCCGCGCGCGCATGCGTTTCGAGCGCGCGCTCAAGCTGGTGGAGCGGGCCAGCGAGGCGCTGTCCGCGATCATCCGCCAGGCGGAGGACGACGGGAACGCGCGCCTGGAGCGGCTCGCGCGCGAGCTCGGCCTGGCGCAGGCGCGGCTGCTCGCGATGGCGAGCCAGTTCAACCGTGCGCTGCAGCAGGCCGACCGCCAGCGCGTCACGCTGGGCTCCACCGGCATCACGACCACCGACGTGCGACGCTGGCTGCAGGAAGTCCCGTTCCTCGAGAACCTCGCGCTGGGCGCCTTGTCGCGGCCGGTGCATCCGGTCTTCGTCGCGCAGCACGAGCTGCTGGACGGCTGCGAGGCCGAGTTCGAACGCGATCGCCCCGTGCCGCCGACGCCCGAGCCGCTGCCCAGCGGACTGGCCGCGCCGGAAGGGGAGCTCGCCGTGATGAGCCTGCCGCCCGAGATGAACCAGCTGCAGGCGCTGCTGGGCCTGTGGACCGGCGACAGCGTGCAGACCAACGACCTGCGCCCCGCGGTGCTCGGCGGCAGCTACGCGCGCGCCGCCTACCGTGCGCAGCTGCTGCCGCTGCTCGGCGACGTGCAGGCGCAGCATCTGGCCGGCGCGACCGGCGACATGGCACGCCAGCCGTGGCGCGTGCGCTGGTCCGCGCAGCAGGGCGAGATCGACGACGAGTACGTCCGCTGGATGAGCCAGGGCGTGCTGCACTCGACCGAGGTCGAGCCGCCGGTCGAGCCCGAGCCTGAACCCAAGTG
>NZ_DASVNZ010000409.1:0-28436 GCF_036486225.1 Roseateles sp.
CCCAGTCGTAGCCGCTGCCGCCCGGCAGGATCTGCTCGAGGGACTTCATCCACGGGCTGTCGACGTCGCCGTGCCGGCGAAGCAGGTCCGCGACGATGCCGATCATGGATTCGACGGCGATCAGCACGAGGGCCACGGCGGACCATCGGAACAGCGACGCGAGATTCACCCGGTCGCGGAACCGGCCGTAGGTGGCAAGCAGCAGCCCGGCGCCCGCCAGGCCCAGCGCGACGCCGGCCCAGGTCCGCGGACCGAAGTCGGGATCGACGGCCGCCAGCAGGAGGCCGGTTTCCATCGCTTCGCGCACGCCCACGACGCTGGCCACGCCGAGCATCAGCCCAGGCGCGGCGTCGTGATGGGCCCATCGGTCGATCAGGTCCTGGGCGCGCTCGTGGATGAGGCGCGAGGAGGAGAGCAGGGACGACGCCAGCGCGACCACCACGGCCAGGAACGCGAGGCTGATCCAGGCCGCCAGGTCCTCGCGCGCGGGATGGGCCAGCACCCAGGCGGCGCCGAGCACGCCGGCCACCGCGCCGAGTCCGGTGCCCCACACGCAGGCCCGGCGCAAGGACGCGCGTCCGGTCGTCGTGGCGGCCAGCAGCAGCGCCTGCCCGATGAGCAGCAGCTCGGCGGCTTCACGCAGCGTCACGAAGGCGGCTTCGATCACGAGGGAATGGGGCGTTGGGAGTGGAGGGCGACCCGCATTGTCGCCGGGCCGTCGCTGGCCCGCATGAGACACTCCGACCCGTCCCGCCCCGATGATCCGCCCCGCCGATCCCGCGCTGATGAAAGACAAGGAACTGATCGAGCTCGTCGATGCCGCCATCGACGGCTTTCACGGCAACCTGAACGACCTGGGCAGCGCCATCGGGATGCTGATGCTGTCGCGTCGCTACGGATGGAAGGTCATGCTGCTCACGCACAGCCCGGGCACGATCCGCAAGTACCTGAAGATCCTCGGCTTGAAGCATCTGCGCGAAGCCGCGCCGGAGCTGGGCGAGCTGTCCCGGCGCTCCAACGCCTGGCGCCTCGTCGAAGACACCAGCAACTTCTGGAAGGTCGTCCGCGGGCAGATCGGCGGCGTGCGCAGCGCCATCGCCGACCCCGCCCTGGGCGCCGCGTCCGCCCGGACGCCCGACGCGATGCCCGACACGACGACCGAGCCCGGCGTCGACAAGCACAAGACCTGACCCCCGGCTGTCGCCACGACGCCGCAGAGCCCTTTCGCGTCGAAGTAGTAGCACTTGACAGTACTACTGTCGGCGCTTTACATTTTTCTGCGATCGAGAACGATTCGCATTAAAGCCGTCGACGGGCTCCCAAGTTCAGCGTTCCGACGCTTACCAAACCCAACGCCACCGAATGACCAAGAAACTGCTTGGCGTGCCTTCGCACGCCCGTACCGTCCGCCAACTCCGCCCCGTCGCCGCAGCCGCCGCCCTGAGCGTGCTGGCCATCGGCCTGACCACGTCCGCCCACGCCCAGTCCAGCAGCGACGTGACGCTGCCCAGCGTGTCCATCAAGGGCAAGGCGGAATCGGGCTACCAGGCCAAGCGCGCCACCACCGCCACGAAGACGGACACGGCGCTGCTCGACACGCCGCAGTCCATCTCCGTCGTCACCGAGCGGGACGTGCAGGACCGCGCCGCGCAGGGCGTGGGCGAGGCCGCCCGGTACGTGCCCGGCGTCGGCTTCGCGCAGGGCGAGGGCAACCGGGAGACGCCGATCTTCCGCGGCATCAGCACCACCGGCGACTTCTTCATCGACGGCATCCGCGACGACGTCCAGTACTACCGCGACCTCTACAACATCGAGCGGATGGAAGTGTTCAAGGGCCCCAACGCGATGATCTTCGGTCGCGGCGCCACCGGCGGCCTGATCAACCGCGTCAGCAAGGTCGCGCAGTGGGACAAGTTCGTCGCCGGCTCGGTGACGCTGGGCTCGTACCAGAACCGCCGTGTGACGATCGACGGCAACTCGGCGATCAACGACTCGGTGGCCGTGCGCCTGAACGCGCTGCACGAGGATTCGGAGAGCTACCGCGACGGCGTGAACCTCAAGCGCAGCGGCGTCAATCCGACGCTGGCCTGGCGCAGCGGCGGCACGCGCGTGGACGTGGGCTACGAATACTTCAAGGACGACCGCATCGCCGATCGCGGCATCTCGTCCTTCCAGGGCAAGCCGGTCGACACCGACCCGAAGACCTTCTTCGGCAACGCCGAGGGCAGCCCGACCTGGTCCAAGCTGAACGCCTTCAACCTGGCGGTCGAGCACGACTTCGGCAATGGCACGACCTTGAAGAACCGCACCCGCGTCGCCGATCAGGACAAGTTCTACCAGAACGTGTTCGCAGGCGCGGTGAACGCGGCCGGCACGCAGGTCGCGATCGCTGCCTACAACAACGCGACGCAGCGCAAGAGCTGGTTCAACCAGACGGACCTGAGCTTCAAGCTGGACACGGGCGGCATCCGCCACACGGTGCTGACCGGCCTGGAACTGGGCAAGCAGGACACGGACAACTTCCGCAACACCGGCTTCTTCGCCGGCGGCGCCACCAGCGTGAACGTGCCCCTGTCCAACCCGGTGACCACGGCGCCGATCACCTTCTCGCAATCGGCCACGGACGCCAACAACAGCTCCACGGCCAAGGTCGCCGCGATCTATGTGCAGGACCAGGTCGAGTTCACCAAGCAGTTCCTGCTGATCGCCGGCCTGCGCTACGACTCGTTCAAGGTCGACTTCACGAACAACCGCAACGCCCAGCAGATCAACACGAGCGACAGCCTGGTGTCGCCGCGCGTGGGCGTGATCTTCAAGCCCTTCGACGCCATGTCGCTGTACGCGAACTACAGCATCGCGCACCAGCCGCGCGCCGGCGATCAGCTCTCGTCCCTGTCGGTCACCAATGCCGCACTCGATCCCGAGAAGTTCAAGAGCTACGAACTGGGCGCGAAGTGGGACATCAACCCGGCGTTCTCGGCGACCGCGGCGGTCTACCGTCTGGATCGGACCAACGTGATCGTGCTGGACCCGACCGACCCGACCAACACGCGCACCATGCTCAGCGACGGCCAGCGCAGCGACGGCTTCGAACTGGGACTCGCGGGCAACGTGACCTCGGCGTGGAGCGTGACGGGCGGCTACTCGTACATCGACGCGAAGTTCCTCGCGGACACCTCGGCCACCCTGCGTTCCGGCGCCACCGTCGGCCAGGTGCCCAAGCACACCTTCACGCTGTGGAACCGCTACGACTTCACGCAGGACATCGGCGCGGGTCTGGGCCTCATCCATCGCAGCAAGATGTTCGCGTCCAACGAGCTGATCGCCACCTCGTCGACGCCGATTCCCAACGTCGAGCTGCCGGCCTACACCCGCATCGACGCGGCGGTGTTCTATCGCCTCAACGAGACGATGCGCCTGCAGCTGAATGTGGAGAACCTCTTCGACAGGAAGTACTACGCCTTCGCCAACAGCAACACGAACATCACGCCCGGGTCGCCGCGCGCGTTCCGCGTGTCGCTGAACGCGCGGTTCTGAGGATCGGTCGATCTCCTTCGGTCGATCTTCCGCGGTCGATCTGCTCCGGTGGATCGTCCGCGGTTTATCTACCGTTTAGGCGCGCGATCTAGCATCGCGCGCCATGCGCATCCTGCTGGCCGACGACGAAAAGATCCTGGCCCTGTGGCTCGCCCGGGCGCTGGGGCAGGGCGGCATCGTCGTCGATGTCGTCAACGACGGACGACGCATCGTGGCAGCCTTGAAGGCCACCGCCTACGACGCCCTGGTGATCGACCTCGACCGCCCCCGTCTGGGCGTGCTGGATGTCCTTGTGACGCTGCGGACGCTGCGCCGACGCGTGCCCGTCCTCGTGCTGACGCACGGCGACCCCAAGCCCGCGCTGGCCGTCGCCGATGACGTGCTGGCAAAGCCGTTCGCGGTGGAGGACCTGGAAGCACGACTCGCCGCGCTGGTCCGACGGACGTCCTTGCTCGCGTCCGCCTGACGGCGCGAGGCCACGTCCCTGTGATAGCGTTGCCGCGCATGACACGCCCCGCGCGCCTTCTGCTTGCAGCGACGACCCTCGCGGTCGTCGGCATCGCGAATGGCCGGGCTGCGCCGGCTGACGGCCCGCCCGCCGACCGTCGTCCGGCCGCCGAAGCCGCCCTCGTCCAGGACGAACGGCTGCTCGCCAGTCCCGGTGCCCCGGTGGCCGATCAGCGCGCCGCGCTCAAACGCCTGGCCGAAGGCAGCTTCTCGCGCAAGGACTTCGGTCGCGCGGCCGACTTCGCCACGCGCTACGTCAAGCTCAACGGCGGGGATCCCGAGGTCCGGGATCTGCTCACCGTCTCGCTGTTCCGCGCAAAACGTTACGACGACGCCGCACGCGCCTTGCAGACCGAGGTCTACGGATCGGAGAAGGCGGGCCAGGTGCCGTCCGAAGAGCGCCTGCGGTGGCTGCTCGAATGCTACGAACAACTCAACGACCGCATCGGCGCCAAGTGGGTGCTCGAACGCCTGGTGGTGCACCACCCGCGGCGCGAGTACTGGGGCCGGCTGCTCGTCAACGTCGACGTCGCGGAGCGCCTCACGCTCGATGTCCAGCGCCTGAGGCTGCTGACCGGGACACTGTCCACGCCCGACGACTACCTGAACATGGCGGCGCGCGCCCAGCGCGACGCGCTCCCCGCAGAGGCCCGCAACGTTCTCGAGGCCGGCTTCACGGCCGGCGTGCTCGGCATGGGCGCGGACGCGGCCCGGCATCGGCAGCTGCGCGATCAGGCCGTCAAGCTCGCGCGCGACGATCTGCAGCGCGCGACCGCGTCCGACACGGAAGCGCGCGCCCGAGCCGACAGCGACGGCCTGCCGCTCGTCGATCTCGGCTTCTCCCTGGTGACGCACGGACAGGCGGCGCGCGGCATGGCGTTGATGGACGCCGGCTTGAAGAAGGGCGTGAAGACGATTCCGCAGGACTCGAAACTGCGCCTGGCCATCGTCCACGTGTGGCAGGGCCAGCGGGCCAAGGCGCTCGAACTGCTGCGCTCGGTCAGCGGCCGGCACGGCGCGGGCGACGTGGCGCGCCTGTGGGAGTGGTACCTGCTCAACCCGGAGATGCCGCCGCCGGGACCTCGATGACCACGCGCAGGCCGCGTCCGCCGGGGCGGTCGACGGCGCGTATCCGTCCGCCGTGCAGCTCCACGATGCTGCGGCAGATCGCCAGGCCCAGCCCGCTGCCGGACAAGGTCGCGCCCTGCGCGTGATCCCGCTGGCTGCGGGGATAGCGGACGAAGCGTTCGAAGACCCGCTCGCGCTCGTGCTCGGGCAGCCCCGCGCCCTGGTCGTCCATCATGAGACGCCAGGTCCCGTCGGCGAAGACCTCCGAGTGCAGCGCGATCTCGGCGGCATCGGGCGAGGCATTGACCGCATTCGCCAGCAGGTTCAGCAGCACCTGATGCATCCACGCCGGATCGAAGGTGGCGCTGCCGGTCCCTTCATGCTGCCAGGAGAAGCCCATGCCATGGTGCTCCGCGAGCGCCGAGGCATCCTGGGCGAAAGCCTCCACGAATCGCGCGACGTCCTCGCGACGCAGGCGCAGCTCCACGGCGCGAGCGTCGGCACGAGCCAGCAGCAGCAGGTCTTCCACGATCTTGTTGAGCCGCGTGACCTCCTCGATCTGCGCCTGGGCGAGCTCCGCCTGCATCGCGTTCCCGGCGGCATCACGCTGCAGCTTCTCGGCATTGAGCCGGATGAGCGACAGCGGCGTCTTCAGCTCGTGCGACGCTTCCGCGGTGAAGCGCCGGATCTGGTTGAACGAGGTCTCCAGACGGTCGAAGGTCGCGTTGAGCAGCCGCGCCAGATCGGACAGCTCGTCCTGCACCTCGGAGACCGGGATGCGCTGATCGAGGTTGTCGGAGCGGATGCGGTCCGCGGTGTCGCGGATGAGGCGCATCGGGCGCAGCAGCAGGCGGCTCAGTCCGCGTCCGATGGCCAGGCTCACCAGCAGCATCACCGCGGTGAGCACCACCGCGGCCAGCCGGAAGCTCGACATCACGTCGCGGATCGGCTCCAGCGGCGTGGCGATCACGAGCCGGTAAGGGCTCAGGTCGAAGCCGGCGATGCGCATCTCGCCGAGGTCGCCGACCGACGCGCTCATGGGCGCGTCGCGCGGCGGGTTCGGGATGTCGCGCTCGTTGAGATTGAACGAGCGCAGCACGTCACCGCCGGGTAGATGGAGCTCGATGTAGAACTGGGCCGAGGCGTTGTCGGAGATCTCCCGCAGCCGCAGTTCCTGGAAGGCCGCGCTCATCGTCATGAACTCGGGGCCGAGGTGCGACTGGATCTGACGGAACTCCGTCGCGTTCAGGAGATCCAGGCCGCGCACGAGGTTGCGCTGCAGGAAGTGGTAACCCACGACGAGCACGACCGCGAGCGTCGTCGTCGCCGCGACCGCGTACCAGACGGCGATGCGCGTGCCGATCGACTTCATCGATCCGGCGTCACTGCAGCTGGTACCCGACGCCGCGCACCGTCTTGAACAGCGGGCGTCCCGCCGCGCTCTCGAGCTTGGCGCGCAGCCGGCTCATGTAGACCTCCAGCAGGTTGGTCTCCACGTCGTAATGGCTGGACCACACCTTCTCGGCGATGACCATGCGCGGGAGGATGCGCCCCTGGTTCTGCATGAAGACCTCGAGCAGGGCGTACTCGCGGCTGGTCAGGTCGATGGGCTTGCCCAGCACCTGCACGGTGTGCGCGGACAGGTCCATCTCCACGCCGCCGAAGCTCAGCCGCGTGTGCTTGACCGAGGTGTGCCGGCGCAGCAGCGAGCGCATGCGGGCCTGCAGTTCCTCGAGTCCGAAGGGCTTGGGCAGGTAGTCGTCCGCACCGAGGTCCAGGCCCTTGACGCGATCGGCCATGCTGTCGCGCGCGCTCAGGATCAGCACGGGCTCGTTGAAGCCGCCGCGGCGCCAGCCGCTGAGCAGGTCCAGGCCGTCGCCGTCGGGCAGGCCGAGATCGAGCACGACGGCGTCGAAGCCCTCGGACTCGAAGGCGGCCTCGGCGTCCGCGCAGCTGCGCACGAGCTCGGTGGTGTAGCGGCATTCGACCAGGCCCTGCTGGATGAACTGCCCCAGCTTGACTTGGTCCTCGACGATCAGGATGCGCATGGCGATGGCTCGTGTGCAGTGCGCCGCTGTCTCATTGCCGCTCGGGGTTTCCCGGCGGCGCGGTCGCTGACAAGGTGTGCCGCCATCGTCTACTCCCCGGCGGTGAAAGTCGCATAGGGAAAGCACGGGTCAAGATAAACCGGTCGCCAGGTCTCCGTTTAGCGGGCGTTTATTCGGCGCGCCCACAGTCGCCCCACGGCTCGACGCTGAGTGTCGGCCGACCAGTTGCCAAGCAGAACGACTCAAGGACGACAAGCACCATGCGACACCTTCTCCACTTCCTCCTGCCGCTCGCCGTTGGCGTGAGCGGCGTCGGCGCGCACGCCGCCGATGCCCCCGCCGCCGACAGGATCGGCGCGCTGCCCGTGATCAAGAACTGGACCGCGCCCAACTACAGGATGCTGAGCCAGGCGCTGGTCGAGGAGACCTTCGCGAAGCATCCGGAGCTGCAGAGCCTCACGTTGCAGGGCGTGCCGCCGGGCTTCCAGGGCAGCGTCAAGAGCACGATGTTCGCCGGCACCTTCCCGGAGCGCATCGGCAAGATGTCCTCCGACCTGGATGTGCTGGTGGTCGAGAAGGGCTACACCATCCTCGATCCGCGCTGGAACATGAAGGACACGCCGCCCAAGGTCACCATCCTCATCCCGCTGCGCGACAAGGCCCAGCAGAACGTCGGTCTGGCGGTGGTGGTCTTCAAGCATCCAGCCGGCGCGACGAAGACGGAGAAGGAGTACTTTCTCGCCGCCGCGACCATCCGCGACGAGCTCGCCGCCCGCATCCCCAGCCACGCCGCGATGTTCGCGCCGGCGCCCTGAATCAGGAGACGCTCATGAACACGACACTCTGCGCGGCTGCGGCCGCCCTTACGGTGGCCCTCCTCGCGGCATCGCACCCGGCCCGCGCCGCCGACGCCCCGGCGACGGCGGGCGGCAAGACGGCCTACAAGGTCGCCACCACGATCAAGACGGACGGACAGGGCGACATCCTGGCCATCCGCGCCGACACGGACGGGCGACGCCTGTATGTCGCCCGCAAGGGCGCCGTGGAAGTCATCGACCTCGATGCCGGCAACAAGATCGGCCAGGTGACGGTCGGCGGGCAGGTGAGCGCGATCGCGCTGTCGCCCGAGACCGGCCGCGGTTATGCGACCAGCACGGGCGAGAACACCGTGACCATGTTCGACCTGAAGTCGCTGCAGGCGCTCAAGACGGTCAAGTCCACCGGCGAGGCGCCCGGCGCCATCGAATTCGAACCGAAGAGCAAGCGCCTGTTCGTGTCCCACCAGAAGGGCGGCAAGCTGGTGGCGATGTCGCCGGACACGCTGGCCGTCGCCGGCAGCGCGACGCTGGGTGACCGGCTGCGCGGCATCACCGCGGACTCGCGCGGCAACCTGTTCGTCGCCGACGAGGCGCAGGACGCGCTGCATGTGCTGGACACGACGACGCTCAAGAGCAGGGGCCTCATCTCGGTCTGGCCGGCGAGCAAGCCCACGGCGCTCGTCAACGACGACCGCGAGCGTCGCATCTACACCGCCACCGCCAGCGGCCGCATGGTCGTGATCGATCCCGACATCGGCCAGATGGTGGGCTACGTGCCCATCGGCAAGGGCGACGGCGGCATCGCCGCGCAGTTCGCGCCCAACCGCTTCGTGCGCCTGTTCGTGCCGACCGCCGACGGCCAGCTCACGGTCGTGCAGAACGCCAAGCTCACCGCCACCGTGGAGAGCACGCTGCCCTCGGCCGGCGTGAAGGGCAGCGGCGTGGCCATCGACGGCAAGAGCGGCAAGGCCTACGTGGCCAACAGCGGCGACATCCTGGTGCTCGCCAAATAAGCGGCCAAGCGGCCCGGACCCCACAAGAGGAGACAAGCATGAATACGCATCGCATCGCCGCGGCCGCACGCGCGGCGGCCACCGCCCTGGCCACCACGCTGGTCGCGTCCCTGGCCGTTCCCGCGGCCGCCGTCGCCGGCCCCGTCTCGCCCACGGCGCTCAAGGGCAAGACCATCCTGTTCGTCATCGGCCAGCCGGTGAAGGGTGTTGCCAACGACGACCTGCTGATCAAGGAGTACCTGGAATCCCGCGGCGCTTCCGTCGTGCTGGCCGACGTCGCCACCCCCGCGGTGCAGGCGCAGGGCAAGGATCTGGTGATGATCTCGTCGACGGTCAAGGCGCGCGAGCTCGGCGACCGTTACCGCAACGTGACGCAGCCGGTGGTGACCTGGAACGCCTATACCTTCGCCGACATGGACATGACCGGCAAGGAGTTGCACCGGGACTTCACCGTCATCCGCGAGAAGGCCTTCCACAACGCCAATCACGCCGCGTACTACGCCTACGCGATCAGCGGCACCAAGCCGATCCTGAAGGCGGCGGGCATGGCGCACGGCATCTTCGCGCCCTTCACCTTCAGCGCCGGGGAGACGGACCCCTCGTGGGGCAAGCCCTCGCTGGGCGGCGACATCTCGGTGATCTTCGAGGGCTCCGTCGACAAGGCCGCCGTCTTCTCCTACGAGAAGGGCTCCGTGATGGCCCACAACGTGGTGGCCCCGGCGCGTCGCGTCGGCCTCTTCCTCGGCGACAACAGCTTCTCCGTGCTGACCGACGCGACCGGTCCGGCGGCGCAGGATCCGAAATCGCGCGAGTGGTTCGCGGGTCGCCGGCTCTTCGACGCCGCGCTGCGCTGGGCGGTGTCCACGCCCGATGAGGCGCCGCGCCGGATGGATCTCTCGCAGGCTCAATCCGAATTGAGCAAGCAGATGCGCGGCAAGAAGGTGCTGTACGTGCGCCGCTTCGACATGCCGTGGCCGGAGAACGAGGCCTCCGACCAGGCGCACCTGGCCTGGCTGCGCGGACTCGGCGCGGAGGTCACCGCGGTCGACCAGATGGAGCCCGACACCCATGCCAACGGCAAGGACCTGGTGCTGATCTCGGCCTCGATCAACAAGTACAAGCTGGGCAACAAGTACGCCGAGACGACGGTGCCGACGGTGATGATGGAAGCCAAGGCCGTGGACCAGATGCACATGGTCGGCCGGCATCGCAACACGGACTACGGCACCAACGACCACAAGGCCAGCCTGTATCCGCCTGAGGACTATGTGCAGATCCTGCGACCCAGCCATCCGCTGTCGGCGGGCTTCCCGGCCGGCAACCTCAAGCTGTACAAGTCGCCGGGCGTGCTCGCATGGTCCGTCGTTCCTCCCGGCGCCGAGGTGATCGCGGGCATCCCCAACCAGCCGCAGCACGGCACGATGTTCTCGTACGAGAAGGGCGCCGTGATGGCCAACGACCACATCGCGCCGGCACGCCGTATCCTGTTCCCGATGGACGCGACCCGCTTCCCCGACCTCACGGACGAGGGCCGCTGGCTCTACGGCAACGCGCTGGTGTGGGCGATGCAGAAGCCCGCCGACGCGGGCGCCACCGTCGCCGACGCGACCCGCCGTTGAGCCGGCCGTCATGAAGCACTTTCGACAGCGGGCGGTGCCCGCCTTGTGCGCGAGCCTGGGCACCATGGCCGCGCTGGCCGCCATGACCGGCACGGCCGCGGCACAGGACGTGGCTCAGCCTCCCCAACCTTCGGCCAGCGCGGCGGCCTCCGGCTCGCCGGCCGACTCCCGCATGCCCATGACCAAGAACGTCGTCGCCGGCGATGCCGGCGGCGGCGGTTCGCAGGAGGGCTACGCGGACGCCGTGAGCAACGTGGCGGGCGTGACCAGCAACAACGGCCGGGGGACCGCCAACGCCAGCATCATGATGCGCGGCATCCAGCTCAACCTGTTCACGAGCTACCGGCTCAACGGCGGTCTGCCGACCGCCGGCGTGATCTCCTCGCCCACGGAGAACAAGGAGCTCATCGAGACCCTCAAGGGCGCGAATGCGCTGATGTTCGGCATCGCGAGTCCGGGCGGCATCGTGAACCTGGTGACCAAACGCGCCGGGGTCAAGGACGTCACGTCCCTCACCCTCTCGGGCAATTCCTTCGGCCAGGTCGGTGTCGCCGCCGACATCGGCCGCCGCTTCGGCGAGGACAAGCAGTTCGGCGTCCGCGCCAACCTCTCGGCGACCCATCTTGAGAACGGTGTCGACGGCGGATCGGGGAACGGCAAGTTCGCCAGCATCGCGGCGGACTGGCGCGTGACGAGCCGGCTCACGCTCAAGGCCGACCTCGAGCACTACACGCGCGACGTCGTGGAGCAGGGCCTGATCGCCGTGCTGGCGCCGGTGAACGGCGTCATCGCGGTGCCGTCGCCGCCCGATCCCACGAAGCTGCTGTCGGGCGCGTGGGCGAAGTACACGCCGCAGACCGACAACGCCCAGCTGCGCGCCGACTACGCGCTGAACGACCGCTGGAAGGTGATGGCCGAGGCGGGGCGCTCCGAGTCATCGCGCTCGCGCTTCACCAACCGGATCATCGACTACAACCTGCAGACCGGCGCGGGCACCAATCGCATCACGGTCACGCGCGACCAGGAGTACGTCAACGAGTTCTACCGGACCGAGTTGGACGGCCGCTTCGCGACGGGGCCGATCCGGCACGACCTGACCCTGGGCGTGTCCTCGAGCGAACGGGATGCGAGCCAGCCGGTGTCGTTCAACGTCAACCAGCCGCAGAACATCTACGACCCGATCCCGCAGGTCAAGCCGCCCATCCCGTCGACGCCGCCGCAGAAGCGTCCCCAGGTCAGCAAGGACGTGGGCCTCTACGTCTACGACACGCTGAGCATCGGCCGCCAGTGGAAAGTGCTGGCGGGTCTCCGGCGCACCACCTACGACGCCGACAACACGCTGGCCAACGGCACGCACGCCACGCGGCGCTCCCACACGACCTCGCCGGCCTTCGGCGTGCTCTACGACGTCAGGCCGCAACTGACGCTGTTCGCCAGCGTCATGAAGGGCCTGGAGGAGACCGGCAGCGCGCCCGTGGGCACGCTCAACCAGTTCGAGATCCTGCCGCCGGCGGAGGCCACGCAAGTCGAGGTGGGCGTGCGCGGCACCGTCGCCGGCGTCAACGCCAACCTGGCGTTCTTCGACATCCAGCGGGCCAATGCGCTGACGGATCCGGTGAGCAACATCTTCCTGCTCGACGGGGAGAACAACTTCCGCGGCGTCGAGGCGACGCTGAGCGCCGACCTCGGATCGGCGTGGAGCGTCAACGCGTCGGGGCAGTACCTGAAGGCCACGCAGGATCCGGAGCACAACCTCAGCCTGAAAGGCCGGCGGCCGGAGAACATCCCGACCTTCACCGCCAACCTCGGCGTGCGGCATCGCCTGGCCGCGGTCAAGGGCCTGAACCTGACCGCCGGGCTGAACTACGTCGGCGCGCGGTATGTGGATCCGCTCAACCTCGGCGAGATCCCCGGCGTCGTGCTGGCCACCCTCGGCGCGAGCTACAGCACGCGGCTGATGGGCTACCGCACGCAGTGGCAGCTCAACGTCGACAACCTGACCAACAAGCGCTACTGGAATTCAGTGGGCAGCGGCGCTTATGGCGCCGGCATGGAACGCAGCCTGCGCTTCAGCGCGAAGGCCGAGTTCTGATCGGCCATCTCCTCAATCTCCGCGGGTCCGCGAGACCTCGCCACAAGGATTCGAACACCATGACTCTCCACTCCGCATGCACGAGCCGTGCACGCCGCGCGGCCCTGGCCGGCGCCGCCGCGACGCTGCTGTCGATGATGGGCCCGACGGGCCCGGCCTGGGCGGCGACGCCCGCCATCGCGGTGATCACCGAACCGGTGGGCAGCGACCGGCTCCCCCAGCTCAACGCCCAGTTCGACGCCTGGAAGAAGGCGAAGCTGGTCTCCAGCGTCAAGCTGCTGAAGGCGCAACCCGGGCAGAAGGACGCGGGCTTCGCGAATCTGGCCATCGTCACCTTGCCGGACGACAAGGCGTTCAAGACCTGGAGCGTCGACGTGCAGGGCCGGCTCGGCCAGGGCGCCATCGTGCGCCAGGCCGACCTCGTCAAGCAGGAGGGGCAGCCTTCCAAGACCCCCGCTCAGGCGGTGCACGTGGCCAGCCTGTATGCGACGCATGTGCCCGCGACCGAGTACAAGTCCTACACGACCAGCTACATCACGCCCAACATGAACCTGCAGCGCAAGAGCGGGATCATGAGCCAGTACACGATGTACCTGGAGCGCGATCCGGTGGAGGGCGTCGTGCGCTCGCTGCTGGTGATGGAGTACGTCGACGAGGGCGCCTACGCCCGGCGCGAGGCGGTCAAGGCGGCGGGGAAGCAGCAGCTGACGAGCAACGCCGGCTGGAAGCGGATCAACGACACCAAGGAGAGCATCCGCACCGACATCTCATCGACGGCGGCCAGCGAGATCGCGCTGGCCGGCGGGCGCTGAGCAGGCGGCGCACCGGCCGCGCAGGACCAGGTGGTTCTCGCCCATCGTGAATCCCCGCCGGGCGGCCAGCGCCTGGAGCTCGGCGTGGATCTGCGGCGAGAACTGCGTGCGGACCTCGTCGCAGGACTCGCACATCAGCACCGTCAGCGACGTCGCCGCCGGACCGGCGCCGTACATCGCGGGGCGGTCGCCCAGGCGGATGCGGTGGGCCAGACCGTGGTCCGTCAAGGTCGAGAGCACGTTGTAGATGGTCGGGACGATGGTCGCGTGGCCCGTCGCGAGGATGGCCCGGCAGATGTCGGGCGGATTCATCAGGCCGTCCGACGGCGTGCGGACCTGCAGCACGGCGAGCACCAGCATGCGGATCGGCGTCGGTCGCACCTGGCAGCCGCGGAGCAGCGCCGCGGCGGCGGAGAGGGCGGACGCGTCGATCGCGCCGGCGGCTCGGGTCGGTTCTGGTTCCGGAAGGGGAGCAAGCACGTGAGGCGGTCGATGCAGGACGGAGAACCCGCAAGGCCCGCGTTGACCGCAGGCCCTGGGGCGCAGCGGCGATGATCGTTTCGCCCGACTTAAGTGCGCGTTAAGACTTCGCGATGGCGCTTCGCGGCCCCACGGTCTTCATGGCGGTGTCCCGCGTTGGAAGATCCCCGGACGCGCCGCTCGGATCTGTGCTGATTGGCAAGCGTCGCTTGTCAATCCTTCAAGGCCGCGACGACTATCGGCTTTCCAATCGCTCTCCTAGAGTGCACCCCGGCGGCCGCGGCCTGCCGGGTGGTGCGTGGTGCGGGGCGCCCGCCGCCCAAAGCAGGCTTTCGCGCATTGTGGGTGGTTCCTCCCGCGCCTAGAGTGCCTGCACGGCGCGTACGCCGCCTCGAAAAGCCACTCCGGAGAAGCCATTCATGAGGAAGCTGTCTGCACTCGCGTGCTGCGCGTTGCTGGTCGCCGTGCCGGGTCTTGCCCTGGCCAACCCTGCGCTCGCGCAGAAGAAGAACTGCATGGCCTGCCACGCCGTCGACAAGCGGCTCGTGGGCCCGTCGTTCAAGGACATCGGGTCCAAGTACGCCAAGCAGGACGGCGCCGCCGCGGACCTCGCCACGCGCATCGTCAAGGGCAGCTCGGGCCGCTGGGGCCCCGTGCCCATGCCCGCCAATCCGCAGGTGAGCGCCGAGGACGCACAAGCGCTCTCCACCTGGATCCTGGAACAGGGAGGCAAGCCATGACCATGACCGAGCTGAACGTCAACAACCGCCAGCTGCGCGCGGACGTCGACGGCGACACGCCGCTGCTGTGGGTGCTGCGCGAAGAGCTGCAGCTCACCGGCACGAAGTACGGCTGCGGCGTCGCGCAGTGCGGCGCCTGCACGGTGCACCTGGACGGCGCGGCGCTGCGCTCGTGCGTGATGCCGGCCAGCGCGGTGCCGGCCACCGCGAAGATCGTGACGATCGAGGGCCTGGGGCAGACGCGACTCAAGGTCGTGCAGGAAGCGTGGGCCGAGCTGGACGTCGCGCAGTGCGGCTACTGTCAGCCCGGGATGATCATGGCCGCCGCCGCCCTGATCGCCCAGACGCCCGATCCCAGCGATGAAGACATCCGCACGGGCATCACCAACATCTGCCGCTGCGGGACCTATCCGCGGGTGCTGGCCGCGACCAAGCTGGCCGCCCAACGCCTGCGCGGCGCGGGAGCCCAGCGATGAGCGCCGCAACGACCAACACCGCCGCAACCAACGAAGCCACCGCGACAGGCGCGACGGGCGCGACGCGACGTCATTTCCTGAAAGCGACCGGCCTGGCGGCGGGTGGCCTCGCTCTTGAGTTCACGCTGCCTGTGACCGGCGCGATGGCGCAGGCGCAGACGCCAGCCCAGGCACCGTCGCCGGGCGCGGCACCGGCGGGCGAGGTGACGGCGTGGCTGCTGATCCATCCCGATGAGTCCGTCGTCATCCGCATCGCCCGTGCGGAAATGGGGCAGGGCACCTTGACCGGGCTGGCACAGCTCGTGGCCGAGGAGCTCGAGTGCAACTGGGCCAACGTCCGCTTCGAGCTCGTGAAGCCCGGCGCCAACCGGGCGCGCGCCCGCATCTGGCGCGACATGGGCACGGGCGGCTCGCGCGGCATTCGCGGCTCGCAGGACTACGTGCGCAAGGCCGGCGCGGCCGCGCGTTCGATGCTGGTCAGCGCCGCGGCCCAGCAGTGGGCCGTGCCTGTCGCTGAATGCAGCGTCGACAGCGGCACCATCCGCCATGCGGCCTCCAAGCGCCAGACTACCTTCGGCGCCGTTGCCGCGGCGGCCAACAAGTTGACTATCCCCGAGGACATCGTCCTCAAGGATCCGTTGCAGTGGCGCATCGCCGGCAAGCCGCTGAAGCGGCTCGACACGGCCGACAAGCTCAACGGCTCGCTGGTCTACGGCATGGACCTGCGCCTGCCCGGGATGATCGTCGCGCTGCCCAAGGCTTGTCCCGTCCACGGCGGCACGCTGGTGAGCTTCGACAAGCAGGCCGTGATGAAGATGCCGGGTGTGCGCGACGTGATCAAGGTCGACGACGCCACCGTCGCCGTGCTGGCGGATCGCTTCTGGCAGGCCAAGCGCGCACTCGATGCCTTGCCCATCGTCTGGGACAAGGGACCGAACGCCTCGGTCAGCAGCGCCTCCATCGCCGCGATGATCAGCGAGGGTCTGCAAGGCGACACGCCCTTCGTCGGCAATCGCCAGGGTGATGCGAAGACGCAGCTGCAGGGCGCTTCCCGCGTGATCGAGGCCGACTACGGCACGCCGTTCCAGAACCACGCGCCGATGGAGCCGCTGTCCGCCACGGTGCAGTGGACCGCGCAGCGCTGCGACGTCTGGGCGCCGACGCAGGTCGCGGAAGCGGCGCTCGCGACGGTCGCGGACGCGGCGGGACTCGACATCGCCGCCTGTGAAGTCCATCCGATGCGCATCGGCGGCAGCTTTGGTCGCCGCCTCGCGACCGACTACCTGGCGATGGCGGTTCGCATCGCGAGGCAGCGCCCGGGCGTGCCGGTCAAGATGATGTGGACGCGCGAGGAGGACATGCTCCAGGGCCGCTTCCACCCGGTCACGCAGTGCCGCCTGCGCGCGACGCTCGACGGCCAGGGCCGCATCGGCGCGCTGCACATGCGCATCGCCGGCCAGTCGATCACGTCCTTCGTCAATCCGAAGGCGATCACCGCCAACGGTGATGCGACCGTGTTCCAGGGACTGCTGGCGGACTCGCCCGAAGGGCACTTCGGCTACGAGGTGCCGCATCTGCTGATCGACCACGCGATGCGCAACCCGCATGTGCGGCCGGGCTACTGGCGCGGTGTGAACACCAACCAGAACGCGATCTACAGCGAGTGCTTCATCGACGAGCTCGCGCATGCCGCCGGCAAGGATCCCTTCGAGTTCCGCAAGCTGCATATGGCCAAACGGCCCAAGCACCTCGCGGTGCTGCAGGCCGTGGCCGATCGCGCCGGCTGGAGCAAGCCCGCGCCCAAGGGCGTGTTCCGCGGCATCGCCCAATACATGGGCTTCGGCAGCTACACGGCCGCCGTCGCGGAGGTCTCCGTCAAGGACGGGCAGTTGAAGGTGCTCCGGATCGTCGCGGCGACCGACCCCGGTCATGTCGTCAATCCGCAGCAGGTGGAAGCGCAGGTGGCGGGTTCGTTCGTGTATGGGCTGGGTGCGGCGCTCTTCGGCGGCAACACGGTGAAGGACGGCGCCATCGCGGAGACCAACTTCGACACCTACGGCGTTCTGCGCCTGTATGACATGCCGGCGGTGGAGGTCATCGTCATGCCGTCGGGCGGCTTTTGGGGTGGCGTCGGCGAGCCCACCATCGCGGTGGCCGCGCCGGCCGTGCTCAACGCGGTGTTCGCGGCCACGGGCAAACGGATCCGGCAACTGCCGTTGAAGGACACCGACCTGTCGAAGGCGTGATCCCCAACGCGTGAGGCGGGGAGACCGGATGAAAATTGCGGCTATTGACCGATCGGTCCAATACGCCGTAGCATCCGTCCCATGCCCCGCGAACGCCGCTTTTCCGAATCCGAAGTGCTGGAGCGTCTGACCGACGTCTTCGCCACGCACGGCTATGCCAGCACCAGTCTCGCGCTCCTGCAGGAGGCGACCGGGCTGGGCAAGCAGAGCCTGTACAACACCTTCGGCGACAAGCAGGCGATGTACCTGCAGGCGATCGACTGCGCGGTGCAGCGCGCCGCGAACACCGTCGCCGCCGTGCAGGCCGCCGAGACAGGCCGGGCAGCCATCGAGGTGTATTACGACGCGATGGTCGCGAGCTGCACCAGCGAGAACCCCGTCGAGAAGCATTGCATCGTCACCAGCGGCCTGCTGGAAGGGCTGTCCGACGCGCCGCTCGCCTGGGCGCTGACGAGCCGCTGGCAGGCCACGCATGAACTGCTGCGCGCCGCGGTCGAACGCGGCCAGCGCGATGGATCCATCGCCAGTCCAACGCCCTCGGCGGAACTCGCCGAGCTGCTGATCGCGCTGACCAGCGGGCTTCGCGTCGCCGCGCAGGCGGGACGCAGTCGCGCGCAGATGGAGCGATCCGTGGCGCTCGCGTTGGCGGTGCTCGACATGAGCTGATCCGTTCCCCTCGCCGTTTTTTTCCCGATGTCGCGCTGATGCCTGCCTGAGGCACAGCGGAGCCGTTCCTGATTTCCCCACCGGCCGCACGAGCGGCTTTTCTTTCCCCGTATTTTGACCGATCGGTCTATTTGGAGCCCATGATGAGCAAGTCCCTGGTTGGAAAAATCGCCCTGGTCACCGGCGCGTCGCGCGGCATCGGCGCCGCCATCGCGCAGCGTCTCGCCGCCGATGGCGCGGAGGTCGTGCTGCATTACGGCAGCGGCCGCGACGAGGTGGAAACGCTGGCCGCGGCCGTGCGTGCCGCCGGCGGCACCGCGCACGTGGTGCAGGCGGACCTGTCCGCCGTGGACGGCGGTCAGCAGCTGGTCCAACGCGTGACCGCGCTGGGACTGCCGCGCGTCGACATCCTGGTGAACAACGCCGGCATCGCCGTCTTCGCCGGACTCCTCGACACCAGCGTCGAGGACTTCGAGCGCCTGGTCAGCGTGAACATGCGCAGCCTGTTCCAGGTCACCAAGGGCGTGGTGCCAGTCATGCCCGACGGCGGCCGCATCATCAACATCGGCACGGCGGCGACGCGCATCGCCTTCCCGGGCATCACGGCCTACTCCGCGAGCAAGGGCTTCGTGGACGCGTTGACGCTGCAACTGGCCGCTGAGCTGGGCCCGCGCAACATCACGGTCAACGTCGTCGCCCCCGGCGCCATCGAGACCCGCATGAGCGCCTGGATCAACGAGCCGGGCGGCAAGGAGACGCTGGCGCAGGTCCAGGCGCTGCCGGGCGTCGGCAAGCCGGAGTTCATCGCCGGTGTGGTCGCCTTCGTGGCGGGGCCGGATGGTGCCTGGACGACGGGTCAGATCATCGACGCGAGCGGCGGCACGAAGCTGTAAGCCACGCAGCCTCCTTGCGCCACGCGCATGGCTGCTTTGCGGCGCCTGCGCTTGTCCGAGGGCGGGCGGGTCCTGACACTGCGAATGCGCCGATGTCCCATGGCATCGGCGCATTCGTCATTCATCGACCGCTCGACTGTCGACCTCTCGACCACTGGAACACTCATGCCCGGAATGAACAAGCCTTGGGGCGCGTTGCGTCTGATCGCAGCGGGCCTCGCCTTGGCGAGCCTGCCGTTTGTGGCCGGCGCTGCGCCTGCGGGAAACGCGTCGGTGGCGTCGAACCAGCCCCTCAAGGACACCACCACCGTGAACGCCCCCTCGACCGACGACCTCGCCCTGATCCAGCAACTGCTGGCGCAATACACCGGCAGCGTGACCGACGGCGACGCCCGTCGTTTCGAGTCCCAGCTGCTGGACCTGAACATCCCGTTCTCGGGCGTGGCCAAGGACTTCGGCGCCTCCGCCGGTCTGGCGAACGTCCAGAACTACCAGGGCTTCAAGCAGGCGATCTTCGGCTCCGGCAAGCGCTACAAGCAGCGCTTCTCGAACGTGAAGATCGAACAGGTCGGCCTGCTGGCGCAGGTCTCGCTCGACTACGAGACCGCGCTGCAGGACGAGGCGTACAGCGGCAAGGGCTGGAAGGTGCTCCACCTGCTGAAGGTGGGCGGTCACTGGAAGATCGCCAGCGAGTTCTACGTCGGCTATCCCAAGTGACACTGTCGCGCGATGGGGGCGCGTGATTCAATCGCCACCCGATCGATCCTGATCGTTCACGATCGCCACCAGCGACACCGCGATGACGCCTGCCGAGACTCAAGCCCTGAAGAACCGATGCACCCGCTGGGTGTCGGGTTTCGCGCCGCGATCGTTCGCCGACGACCTGGAAGCCGTCGCGGCCTGGGCGCGGTCGAACGCGGTAGCCGCCGATGTCTACGGCGAGGGCGGCGCCGTCGAGCTGCTGGAGCAGCGCGTGGCCGGTCTCCTTGGGAAACCCGCTGCGGTGTTCATGCCCAGCGGCGTCATGGCGCAGTTGATCGCCTTGCGTCTGCATGCGGACGAGAAACGCCTGCCGCGCTTCGGCATGCATGCGACCTGCCATCTGGCGACGGAGGAGGAGCAGGCCTATTCCCATGTGATGGGGCTGCATGCGGCGTTCCTCGGGCAGGCGCATCGGACGCTGAACCGGCGCGATCTGGAACAGCCTGCCGAAGCGCTGGCCGCCGTGGTGCTTGAACTTCCCGCCCGCGTCATCGGCGGGCAGTCGCCCAGTTGGGAAGAGCTGACTGCGATCAAGGACTGGGCCGCCGAGACGGGCACGCGGTTGCATCTCGACGGCGCGCGCCTGTGGGAGGCCGCCGCCTGGTACGGGAAGAGCTACGCCGAGATCGTGGCGGGCGTCGACACCGTCTATGTCTCGACCTACAAGGGGCTGGGCGGCTTCTCGGGCGCGCTGCTCGCGGGCGACGAGCGCGCCATGGCGCAGGCGCGTGTGTGGCGTCGACGCATGGGCGGAACGATCTTCCAGTTGGCCCCGCTTGCAGCGTCCGCCGCTTTCCGCCTGGATGAGCGTCTGGCGCTGATGCCGCGCCTGTTTGAGCGCACCCTGGCGGTGGTCGAGGTCTTGAGCCGGGTGAGCGGCATCCGCATCAATCCCGCCGCGCCGCACGCGAACATGTTCCACGTCCACATGGACGGCGAGGTGCAGCGCCTCATCGACGCACGCAACGCGATCGCCGAGAGCGACGGCCTGTGGCTGTTCAACGCCGCGCGGGCGACGGGGTCTCCCGGCCGGGCGGTGGCGGAGATCTATGTCGGCGACAACCTGCTCGCGTTGAGCGATGAGGGGGTCGCCGAGGCGTTCGCGCGGTTGATCGCATTCGCGAATCGGGAATGAGCGTCCTCGCCTCATCCCTCCGGATGGGCCGCGAGACCGCGTAGCATCGCGATCTCCATGAAACGCACGCTTTTCGGCCTCGCGCTCTCCGCGCTGGTCACCCTCTTCTTCATCTGGCTCATCACGTTCGGCTTCGGCCAGTTGATGTCGTCCCTGCGCGGGTTGACGCAGCCTGGCGGCCAGGGCGGCAGCGCCGTGACCATGCTGATCGTCGGCCTGGCGGTCTTCGTGCCGCTGCTGATCTACCGCATCCGCAAGGCGCGGCAGAAGCAGCGGAAGAACAAGACCAACGCCGCTTGATGCTTGATGCTTGATGCCGGGCGGGGGTGACTGCGTTCGGCAGTGCCGCGCCATCAGGCACCTACCGTGCGCTGTCCGCCCCGATCGGCAGGCGCGCGTTCAGGGGAGGGCGCGCCGGATTCCCCATTCGCATCCCCAGGTTGAAGGCAGACCCTGCTTCCCTTCTGGCACGCGATATGCAAGATAGGCGGCATGGACGCCTTCCGCCTGATCTCGATCCGGATCCGCGCGCTGCTCGCCTTGGCGGCGCTGCTCGGTTCCGGCGCCGCCTCGGCCCAGACCGCCATCGTCATCGGTGGCGCCCTGCGCATGGACAACGATCCTGTCTGGACGCGCATCGTCCAGGAAGCGGGCGGGCCCGGCAAGGCGCACTTCGCCGTGCTGGCCACGGCCGCGGCCAATCCTGAACTGTCCGCCAAGCTCATCATCGACGTGCTGAAGAAGCACGGCGCGCAGGCCGAGCACATCCCCGTCGCGCCGCGACTCGAAGGCGCCGACCTGCAGAAGAACCTCAACGATCCGGAGCTGATCGCGAAGGTGCGCGCGTCCAACGCGGTGTTCTTCTCCGGCGGCGCACAGGGGTTCATCGTCGACACGCTGCAGCCCGACGGGCGGCGCACCGCGATGCTCGATGCCATCTGGGATGTCTACCGTCGTGGCGGCGTCGTTGCGGGGACCAGCGCGGGCGCGGCCATCATGAGCCGCGTGATGTTCCGCGACGCGCTCAACGTCATGGAGGTCATGCGCGGCACGCTGCGCGAGGGCCAGGAGATCGATCGCGGCCTGGGTTTCGTCGGCGATGAGCTGTTCGTCGACCAGCACTTCCTCAAGCGCGGACGCATCGGCCGCATGCTGCCGCTGATGATGGCCAAGGGCTATCGCTTCGGCCTCGGCGTCGAGGAGAACAGCGCTGCCGTCGTGCACGGCGATCGCATCGACGTCATTGGCGGGCGCGGCGCCTTGTTCGTCGACCTGCGCGATGCGCGCAGCGATCCGTCGCTGGGCATGTTCAATGTGCGCGGCGCGCGGATCAGCTATCTCGACAACGGCGATCGCCATGATCTGCGTTCGGGCGTCACGATGCCGGCGGCGAGGAAGACGGCCGCTGGCGCGCCGGTGCCGATCCGCGCCTTGACGCAGGGTGGGACCAGCCCTTCGCGCGGGCCGGTGGACAGCTTCCAGCCGGACATCCTCGGGGACAACCGCATTGTTCAGGCGATGACGGAACTGCTGAGCTCGCCCGCCGCCGAGGTGCGGGCGATGGCGGCGCGGATCCGGCCCGATGCCAAGGGCGATCGCGACCGCACGGGCTTTGTCTTCAGGCTCTATCGCGGTGCGGATACGCAGGGATGGATCGATGCCGACGGTGACGGGCAGGACGTGACGCTGCTCGATGTGCGGCTGGATATCCGGCCGATGCGTTTGCCTGATCCTGGCGCGCCGGGCCCGACGACGAATGCGGTGCCGGCGGCGACGATGATTGCGCCGGCTGGCATGCGCTGAGTCAAACGCATTCCCAAGGCCCGGGGTCAACGGGCGATGGTGGGGCCGGAATGGTGCTTGGGGTTCCCGGAGGGAGGCCCCATGCACCGTGGAGAGCCCGCGCTCATCCTCCCGGATGAAAGCGGCCTCAAGCGTCCAGCGCTTCCGCGATGAACTGCTTGGACACCTTCGGCTTCGGCACCCGCACGCTGAACCAGCGTCGCACGTCCTGTTCGACCCCGATGCCGTGCATGAAGTTGTAGAGGGCCTTCTTGAGCGCATCGCCCATGGCATCGTGGTCCGTGCCGGTCGGGTCCACGAACCCGACGTCATTCTTCGCGAACGGCGACGGCGGCAGCGGCAGCAGCTCGACGCCGAAGGCCTTCGGATCCTGTCCCACCGGCGAGTGCACCGTGCAGGCGAAGCGGTGGAAGAAGCCGCTCTGGATGCAGCCGTTCTCGAACAGCTGCCGCACGTACTCCAGCGCGTCGACCGTGTCCTGCACCGTCTGCGTCGGGAAGCCGTACATCAGGTAGGCGTGCACCAGGATGCCGGACTCGGTGAACGCGCGCGTCACGCGCGCCACCTGCTCCACCGACACGCCTTTCTGCATCAGCTTCAACAGGCGATCCGATGCGACCTCCAAGCCGCCGCTGATCGCGATGCAGCCGCTGTCGGCCAGCAACTGGCAGAGCTCCGGGGTGAAGGTCTTCTCGAAGCGCACGTTGCCCCACCAGCTGATGGAGACGCCGCGATCGATGAGCTCCTGCGCCAGTGCCTTCAGCACCTTGGGCGGCGCAGCCTCGTCGACGAAGTGGAAGCCGGTCTGGCCCGTCTCCGCCACGATCGCCTCGATGCGGTCGACCAGCGTCTTCGCCGATGCCGCCTCGTAGCGCGAGATGTAGTCCAGCGTGATGTCGCAGAAGCTGCACTTCTTCCAGTAGCAGCCGTGCGCGATGGTCAGCTTGTTCCAGCGGCCGTCGCTCCACAGCCGGTTCATCGGGTTCAGCATGTCCAGCAGCGACAGGTAGTCGTGCAGCGGCAGGCCGTCCCAGGTCGGCGTGCCGACGTCCTCGAAAGGCACGTCGGGTTCGACGAAGTTGATGTAGCGGACCTGGCCCGCGAGCTCACCGTCGTCCTCGCGGATGAAGCACCGCACCAGCCGCTGCCGGCTGCGCTTGCCCGCGATGTGGTCGAGCAGCGCCAGCAGCGGTCGCTCGCCCGCGTCCAGCGACACGAAGTCCACGTAGTCGAAGAGGCGCGGCTCGGTCAGCTCGCGCAGCTCGGTGTTGACGAAGCCGCCGCCGAACAGGATCCTGATGTGCGGCCGCTCGCGCTTGATCGTCTGGCCGATCCGCAGCGCCGCGTAGACCGCGCCGGGGAAGGGCGCCGACAGCAGCACCACGTCCGGCCGCTCCGCGTCGATCGCGGCGAGCGTCAGCTCGCGCAGCAGGTCGTCGACGAGGTTGGGCGGCGCGCTCAGCGCGTCATGCAGCGGGTCGAAGGTCGGCTGGCTGGTCGCCAGCTGCTCGGCGTAGCGGACGAACTCGAAACGCGGATCGACCGATTCGCGCAGCACGTCGGCCAGGTCGTTCAGGTAGAGCGTCGCCAGGTGCCGCGCGCGGTCCTGCAGTCCGAGCGCGCCGAAGGCCCAGGCCAGCGGATCCTCGCCGTCCTCGGCGACGTAGACCTCCAGCGTCTGGAAGCGCGTGCCTTCGGGCAGGAAGGTCCGCGTGTTGATGCGGTGCGCCAGCGTCGGATCGCGCCCCTGCAGGAACGCGATCGCCGGTGCGATCGTGGCGAAGTAGCGGTCGAAGGACTCGTCGAAATGGCGCGAGGCGATGCCCCGGTCCGGCAGCGGAATGGCGTGCACGGCCTCGCGCACGCGCTTCAGCCCGTCGCGCGAGAACAGCTTCAGCACCAGGCCCAGCGCCAGGTCGCGCTGCGCCGCCTGGAATCCGCGCGAGCGCAGGAAACCCGTCAGGTAGGCCGTGGACGGGTAGGGCGTGTTGAGCTGCGTCATCGGGGGGATGAGCGAGAGCACACGCAGGGTGGGCGCAGGGGCGGGCGCAGCGGTGGGCGCGGGGGCGGACATAGTGGAACTGTAGGAGCAAAAAAACAAACCCGGCAGAAGCCGGGTTTGTTCGGGACCGCCGGGATCGCCGGAACGACCCAGGAGATCGGCGTGCGCCAGAAGTGGATTACTTCTTGGCGGCCTTCTTGGCGGGCTTGGCAGCGGCGGCCTTGGGGGCCTTGGCCGGCTTGGCGGCAGCCTTGC
Organism: Roseateles sp.; assembly: GCF_036486225.1. GTDB lineage: Bacteria > Pseudomonadota > Gammaproteobacteria > Burkholderiales > Burkholderiaceae_C > Roseateles. The sequence continues at coordinate 24,973 of NZ_DASVNZ010000409.1, forward strand.
GAGCGGCAGCCTTCGGGTCCACGGCGGCCTTGAAGCCGGCGCCCGGGGTGAACTTCGGCAGCTTGGCGGCGGCGATCTTGATCTTGTCGCCGGTGCTGGGGTTCACGCCGGTGCGGGCGGCACGGGCGTGTTGCTTGAAGGCACCAAAGCCAGGGATGGAAACAGCGCCACCCTTCTTCACCGTGGACACCACCGCGTCCAGCAGCGTTTCCAGGATGCGGCCAGCTTCGGCCTTGGTCAGTTCGTGCTTGGAAGCCAGGTGTTCGATCAGTTCGGTCTTGTTCATTCGTTTGACTCTGCGGTTAGGGCCCGACTAACGCCGGACGGCGCGTATTGTGCGTGAGAAATCACGTGCGCATCCCCGGGTTGCCCCGCAAATCATCGATGAAATCGCCTATCCGGGGTCACGTCTTGCGCGTTCTCAGTGTTCATCGGCGCTTCTGACGATCCTGTGAGCGCTTGCAACAACGAAATCGCAGCGCGCCACGGGGGCTTTCCCGACGCCGTGAGGCTTCGCTCGGGAATACGTCACGCAATGAAACTCATGACACGAGCAGACGGTGGACAAGGTCCGGCGTGCTCGCCGCGCCGTACTTCTTCATCAGCCGTGCGCGGTACACATCGACCGTGCGCGGACTGACGCCGAGCTTGCGGCCGATCAGCTTGCTGGTGAGGCCCTCGATCAGCAGCGCCGCGATCTCGCGCTCGCGCGGCGTCAGGTCGGCCTTGAGCTGGCGCGTCGCGGACAGGTCCTCGAAGCTCCAGATGCCGCTCGCATGCGGTTGCGACGGGTCCAGCGCGCGGCCGGACACGTGGCACCAGAACAGCTCGCCCGCACGCGCGCCGCCGACGCGTTTCATCACGCGCTCGTCGGCGTAATAGCCGGCGGCATCGAGGCTCGCGACGATGCGCTCGCCGGTGCGCTCGAACTCCACCGGGCTCGGATACAGCAGCGCGAAGCTGTGGCCGATCAGCTGCTCGCGCTCCGCGCCGAAGATCTCCAGCACCAGCCGGTTGCAGTCCTTGATCAGGCGGTGCTCGGAAATCACCAGCCCGATCGGCGCCTGGTCGAAGGCGATGCGGTAGTCGAGGCTCATGGGCGGATCACAGCAACGCGTAGGTCGTCGTCGACTGCACCGCGAGCCGGCCCTGCTCGTCGAACAGGTCGATCTGCCCGAACGCCAGGTTCCTGCCGCGCCGCAGCAGGCGCGCCTCGATTGTGCAGCTCGTCCCCGAGACCGGCCGCAGGAAGGTCGATTGCAGCTGGACGGTCGTCATCGGGCGGAACTCGCCCAGCTCGCGCATCATCAGCAGCACCATCGCCGTGTCGGCCGCAGCCATCGACGCCTGTCCGCACATCACGCCGCCGACATGGACCAGGTCGGCTGCGACCGGCATCGTCAATCGCAGCAGACCGTCTTCCGCGTGGACGGGATCCAGGCCGAGTGCGACGATCCAGGGCGCGAAGATCTTCGGGATCTGCGCGCGCAGTTCGTCCAGGGACATCGCGTCCAGGGACTGGGCGTCCGGGGGCTGGGTCATCGGGCTTCCTTCGGGCGTCGGTGGCTTAATCAATTCTACGTACCGCTTACGTAATGCCTTACGTAGTAGATTGGCCGACCAGCGCTCGACCAGTGTTGGGAAACCCGTGATTCAACGGCAAGCAGGAGACATCGGATGAACAAGCTTTTCCCCAGCGCCCAGGCGGCGCTGGACGGCATCGTGGCGGACGGCCAGTTGCTGGCGGTCGGCGGCTTCGGCCTGTGCGGCATCCCGGAGGCGCTGATCGCGGCGCTGCGGGACAGCGGCGCCAAGGGTCTGACCGTCATCAGCAACAACGCGGGCGTGGACGGCTTCGGCCTGGGCCAGCTGCTCGAGACGCGGCAGATCAGGAAGATGATCTCCAGCTACGTCGGCGAGAACAAGGAGTTCGAGCGCCAGTACCTGGCGAACGAACTCGAACTCGAATTCACGCCGCAGGGCACCCTGGCCGAGAAGCTGCGTGCCGGCGGCGCCGGCATCCCGGCCTTCTTCACCCGCACCGGCGTCGGCACGCTGGTGGCCGAGGGCAAGGAGATCCGCGAGTTCGACGGCCACCAGTACGTGATGGAGCGCGCGCTCAACCCCGACGTCGCGCTGGTCAAGGCGCACATCGCCGACAAGAGCGGCAACCTGATCTTCCGGCGCACCGCGCGCAACTTCAATCCGGCCTGCGCGATGGCGGGCAAGGTCACGGTGGTGGAGGTGGAGCAGGTCGTCGAGGTCGGCGAGCTCGATCCCGACAGCATCCATCTGCCGGGGATCTACGTGCACCGCATCGTGCACAACCCCAATCCCGAGAAGCGCATCGAGAAGCGCACCATCCGCCCCGCTGCCTGAGGAGAGAGACATGCCCTGGACCCAAGACCAGATGGCGGCACGCGCCGCGCAGGAGCTGGAAGACGGCTTCTATGTGAATCTCGGCATCGGCATTCCGACGCTGGTGGCGAACTTCGTCCCGGCCGACAAGGAAGTGTGGCTGCAGAGCGAGAACGGGATGCTCGGCATCGGCCCGTTCCCGACGGACGACGAGGTCGACGCGGACCTGATCAACGCCGGCAAGCAGACGGTGACGACGATTCCCGGTTCGTCGATCTTCGGCAGCCATGACAGCTTCGCGATGATCCGCGGCGGCAAGATCAACCTCAGCATCCTCGGCGCGATGCAGGTCAGCGAAAGAGGCGACCTCGCCAACTGGATGATCCCCGGCAAGATGGTGAAGGGGATGGGCGGCGCGATGGACCTGGTCGCCGGCGTGCCGCGCGTGATCGTGCTGATGGAGCACGTCGCCCGCAAGAAGGATGGGACCGAGGACCTGAAGATCATCCCGGCCTGCACCTTGCCGCTGACGGGTGTGGGCGTCGTCAACCGCATCATCACGGACCTGGCGGTGATGGACGTGACCCCGCAAGGACTGAAGCTCGTCGAACTCGCTCCCGAAGTCACCCGCGAGTTTGTGCAGAGCAAGACCGGCGTCACGCTGGTCTGAGCAAGACCTGGCCCACTCGTGGCAAGACCTGCCACTCGTACTCCCCAGGCCCTTGGGCAGCGAGCGGGAGTGGGGCCGGAATGGTGCTGGGGGTTCGCGGACGCGATGCCCCCTGCGCCGTGGAGTGCCCGCGCTTGCCCTCACGCAAGGTGTGACCCCAGGCACCCCGCCTGCCAACGCGCAGGCGATTGTTTCCAGATCGTTTCCCGCGCCTATCCGACCCTGACAAGTTCGGCGCGTGAATAAATCACGCCGCAACGACCTGTTGCCGCGCCTTTCACAAGTTGTACGAATGACGGTGTCTTAACGGCCGGCCCTCGCCACCATCCCGCATCCGCTGCTACGAGCCGATGCCGAGATGACTGCTGCCGCCAACACCCACTTCGCACCGCCCGCCTTGCCCGACGACGATCGTGTCGTCGGTGACGCCACCTCC
>NZ_DASVNZ010000412.1:0-10010 GCF_036486225.1 Roseateles sp.
TGGCCCACGCCCGCGTACAGCCAGCCGCTGACGCTGCCCGTGGCCCACTTGGTCAGCGCCATGACGCCGGTGGCCATCGCGTAGTGGGTCATCTTGAAGGGCCCCGGCGCGATCTGCTGCATCATGTACAGCATGTGCCCGACGGAGCCCATGCCGAAGCCGAACTTCTCGACCGCGACCACGGCGCCAATCCACCAGAGGTCTGTCGGCAGTGCGTGGCTGAGGTAGTAGTAGGTCAGGTGCGGCAGGTTGAGCGCGAGCGCCAGCAGCAGGAACGAGCGCCGCAGTGTCATCTTCGCGGCGATGAAGCCGCCAAGGAAGGCGCCCGCGATGAACGCGATCGTGCCGGCGCTGCCGTAGATGTGGCCCAGCGCCGCGTTGTCCAGGCCGAGCCCGCCCGCCGTGCGCGGATCCAGCAGGAACAGCGGTCCGAACTTCTCGATGAAGCCCTCGCCGAAGCGGTAGAAGAACACCACCGCCAGCATCATCCAGATCGACGGCTTCTGGAACAGCGTGACCCAGGACGCCCGCAGCGACACCATCGCGCTGGACAAGTCCTGACCCTGCACCGCCGACGGCGCGCCGGGCGGCAGCACGCGCAGGTGCCACAGCCCGAAGCCGCCCATCATCGCGGCCGCGCCCAGCATCACTGCCATCCAGCACTGCACCCAGCTCCAGCCCAGCGAGCCGTGCAGCCAGCCGGTCAGCGACACCAGCAGGCCCGACGCCACCACCGCGCCCAGGTTCCAGCACATGCCCTGCACGCCGGCATATCTCGCCTGCTCACCCGGGCTCATCGTCGTCATGAACACGCCGTCGGCCACGATGTCCTGCGTCGCGGAGGCGAACCCGGTGATCCAGAAGAAGGCCAGCGACGCGCGGAAGAAGCCGTCCAGCGGCAGGCAGAACGCGACGGCGCCGATCGAGGCCATCATCAGGAACTGCATGGCGATCACCCACCAGCGCTTGGTCCGGTAGGGCTCCAGCAGCGGCGACCACAAGGGCTTGAGCACCCACGGCAGGTACATCTGCGAGGTGTAGAGCGCGATGTCCTCGTTGGACACGCCCAGGTTCTTGTACAGGATGGCCGCCACCAAGCCGACCAGCACGTTCGGCAAGCCCATCGCCAGGTAGACGGACGGCACCCAGGTCAGCGGATGGCGCGCGTGGCGACCGGACGCCTCGCCGCCGGACACCGTCTCGCCCGCCGTCGCCTCGCCGGTGCCCGGCGCTCGCGCGCCGGCACCGGCGACCTGGGATAGATCTGCACTCATCGACTTGTCTCCTCTTATGGGAGCGAAGCATAGATCACGTTGACAACGTTGTCATACCCGGGCAATTGCGGAGAGACCCTTCACGGACAGGTTTCTGAAGGCTGTCACGCGCAACCTGACGACACCTCTCGTAACACCCGGCCTCCCCCTCCGGTCAAGACCATGTCCCTTCTCAGAAACTTCCGCATCGGCAAGCGCCTGGCGCTGGCCTTCGCCGCCGTCCTCGTGCTGCTGTGTTTCATCGCTGCCTTCGGCATCCAGCAGATGGCGCGGATCAACGACAACGTCCAGGACCTCAATACCAACTGGCTGCCCAGCGTCGCCAAGCTGGCCGACATGCAGGACGCCGCCAACGAAACCCGCCGCCTGTCGCTGCGCGGCGCGCTGGAGATCGACGACGGCGCCCGCGCCAAGCTCGCGCAGCAGCACGACGCGTCGGTGCTGGCCTTCGACAAGGCGGCGAAGGAATACGAGCCGTCCATCACCGGCGACAAGGAACGCGAGCTGTACGCGAAGATCCGCGACAACTGGAAGGCCTACCTCGAGGCCGACGCCGAGATGCAACGCGCCATCGCCGGCGGCGAGGCGCAGCACGAGACCGCCCGCAAGCTGGCCGGCGGCAGCTCCTCCGCCCTCTTCAGCGCGCTGGCCAAGGCCGTCGACGTCGACGTCGCCTTCAACCGCGACGGGGGCGATCAAGCCGCCAAGGACGCCGCCGCCTCGTACACCAGCGGTCTGCGCGTGACGATCGCCGCCGTCGTCGTGGCGCTGGCCATCGGCATCGTCCTGGCGCTGCAGGTGACGCGCTCCATCACCACGCCGATCGCCCAGGCGGTGCGCGCGACCGAAGACGTCGCCGCCGGCGACCTCACCGTCCAGATCCACGCGGAGGGCCGCGACGAGCCCGCCGACCTCCTGCGCGCGATGGGCCGCATGGTGGAGCAGCTCGGCCGTCTGGTCGGCCAGGTGCGCGACAGCAGCGAGAGCATCGCCAACGGCTCCAAGGAAATCGCCCAGGGCAACGCCGACCTGAGTTCGCGCACCGAGACGCAGGCCAGCAGCCTGCAGCAGACGGCGGCCTCGATGGAAGAGCTGACCAGCTCGGTGGCCCAGAACGCCCAGTCCGCGGGCCAGGCCAGCCGCATGGCGGCGGACGCGTCCGGCGCCGCCGGCGAAGGCGGTCACGCGGTGAGCGCCCTGGTCGAGACCATGCAGGGCATCAGCGACGCGTCGCGCCGCATCGGCGACATCATCGGCACGATCGACGGCATCGCCTTCCAGACCAACATCCTTGCCCTGAACGCGGCGGTCGAGGCGGCCCGGGCCGGTGAACAGGGGCGCGGTTTCGCGGTGGTCGCCTCCGAGGTGCGGGCGTTGGCGCAGCGCTCGGCGGCCGCGGCCAAGGAGATCAAGGACCTGATCCAGGCCAGCACCCAGCGTGTGGACATCGGTGCCCGCCAGGCGCAGAGCGCGGGCGAGGTGATGCAGCGGGTGGTGGCGCAGGTCGGCCAGGTCGACACGCTGATCCGCGAGATCTCCGCAGCCACGCAGGAGCAGAACGGCGGCATCCAGCAGGTCGGCGACGCCGTCACCCACCTGGACCAGGTCACCCAGCAGAACGCGGCCCTGGTCGAAGAGAGTGCCGCCGCCGCAGAAAGCCTCAACGGCCAGGCCCAGCAGCTGGCGAGGCTGGTCAGCCAGTTCCGGGTTGGTGCCATGGCCTGATCCACGAGCCTCCCGCTCCCCTCTCCCACCGTCCTCGGTCGCAAAACCGTGGAAGTACGGTGGTGGTTGGGGACGGTCGATTACCTAAGTCACCACCCCGAGCGCCCCCCGCTGGCTATCCTTTCTTCCGGTCAAGAAGGATAAGCAGATGCTCACGCCGCGTTCGGGACACCAAACCACCCCCTCCCTCTCCCGCAGGGCTGCTGTTGCGGCCCCGTTGGCCTTGGGGGCGCTGCTCGCCCTGGGTGCCTTGGGGGGCTGCTCGTCCCTCGACAAGATCAATCCGTTCTCCAGCGCCGACAAGCCCACGGAGGTGACCAAGGGCAGCATCCAGGCGTCGGCGCAGGTGAACCCGAGCGTCACCAAGCGCCCTTCGCCGCTGCTGGTGCGGGTGTATGAGCTGAAATCGGACGTCGGCTTCAATGCGGCCGACTTCGTCAGCCTGTACCAGAAGGACCAGACCGAGCTGGGCACCGAGCTCGTCTCCCGCGAGGAGATGACGCTGCAGCCCGGCGAAGCGCGTCCGTGGACGAAGAAGACCCTGTCGCCGGAGACGCGCTTCATCGCGGTCTTCGCCGCCTACCGCGACCTGGAGCGTGCGCGCTGGCGGGCGATCGTGCCGGTGGTCGTCGGTAGGAAGCAGGAGATCCTGATCCAGGCCGACGAGCTGTCGGTCAGCGCGACGGTCAGGCTGCCGTGAGCTGGCACAGCAAGGTCATCTGGTCGCAGGGCATGTTCCTGCTGCCGCACCATTTCCAGCAGGAGACCCGCTACCTCGAGCACCTGGTGGACAGCCGCGCCCGCGCGCTGGCGCCGCACGGCTGGGGCTTCACGGAACTCGTGCTGGACGAGGCCTTGCTGAGCGTCGGCCGTCTGGGCATCGTGCGCGCGAGCGGCATCCTGCCCGACGGCACCCCGTTCCAGATCCCGCAGGCGGACGCCGCGATGGCGCCACTGGAAGTGCCGGCGGACCTGAAGGGCGACATGGTCGTCCTGGCCGCGCCGATCGCGCGTCCGGGCACGGACCAGGTCGCGTTCAACGGCCATGACGCCGGCGAACTGCATCGTTACCACGTCGTCGACCAGGACCTGCGCGACCAGACCAGCGCCGGCGACGAGCCCGAGCCGGTGCAGACCGGCGCGCTGACCTTGCGCCTGCTGCCTGCGCGCGAACTCAACGACGCCTATGCCGCGCTGGGCGTGGCCCGCGTCGCGGAGCGCCGCGCCGACCAGCAGCTGGTGCTGGACCGCAGCTACATCCCGCCGCAGACCCGCATCGACGCCAGCGGCCACCTCTCCGCGATGGCCTCGCTGCTGCACGGGCTGGTGCGCCAGCGCGCGCAGCTGCTGTCGTCGCGGATGGGGCAGCTCGGCAACGGCGTGTCCGAACTGGCCGACTTCCTGATGCTGCAGGCGCTGAACCGCGCCGATCCGCTGTTCCGCCAGCATGCCGCGTCCCCGCACGTGCACCCGGAAACGCTGCACCGCGACTGCCTGCAGCTGGCCGGCGACATGGCCACCTTCGTCAGCGACAGCCGGCTGGCGTCCGAATACCCGCTGTACCGCCACGACGACCTGCGCGGCAGCTTCGCCCCGCTGCTCGAGGACCTGCGCCGCATGCTCAGCGTCGTGCTGGAGCGCAACGCGCTGCAGATCGACCTGACCGAGCGCACCCACGGCGTGCGCACCGCCGTCGTGCCCGACGCCGACCTGCTGCGCAGCGCGAGCTTCGTCATCGCGGTCAACGCGCAGGTGGCGGCGGAACAGCTGCGCCAGCGTTTCCCCGCGCAATCCAAGCTGGGCCCGGTGGACCGCATCCGCGACCTCGTCAACCTGCAGCTGCCCGGCATCAGCATGCGCGCGCTGCCGGTGGCGCCGCGCCAGCTGCCGTTCCACGCGGGCTTCCACTATTTCGAGCTGGACCGCGGCGGCGACCTCTGGAAGCAGCTCGAGCGCAGCGGCAGTCTGGCGCTGCACGTGGCCGGCGATTTCCCCGGACTGGAACTGGAGCTCTGGGCCATCCGTCAGTGAGCGCCGCTCACCGCGACGCCGGGCCCCGCCCCACTCCGCCACCGATCCAAGACAAGTAACCTCCGGGAGCCGGCATGGACCCCTCCGCGCTCAACGATCCGTTCGCAGGCTTCGACGATCAGCGCACCTTCATCAAGCCCCGTCCGGGCGGCGCGCAGGCGCCGCGCGGTACCCCGCCCCCGCCCGACTCGGTGCAGCCCGACGCCGCCCCGCCGGCCGCCGGGCTGAACCCGCTGCTGACGCTGGCCAATCCGCTGCTGCTGCTGGTGCCGCAACTGCGCGCGACGCGCCGCGTCGACGACGTGGCGGTGCTGCGCAACAACCTGGCGCAGGGCATCCGCGACTTCGCGGCCCGCGCCGCCGCCGCCGGCATCCCGCCGGAACGCGTCATGGCCACGCGTTATGTGCTCTGCACGATGATCGACGAGGCCTGCGCCGACACCCCCTGGGGCGGCTCCGGCGTCTGGGCGCGGCACAGCCTGCTGTCCATGTTCCACAACGAGACCTGGGGCGGCGAGAAGGTGTTCCAGCTGATGGCCCGCCTGGCCGAGAAGCCCGAGGCCAACCGCGACCTGCTCGAGCTGATCTACGCCGCGCTGACGCTGGGTTTCGCCGGCCGGTACCGCGTGATCGACAACGGTCCGGCGCAACTGGAGGCGGTGCGCGACCGCCTGGCCCAGATCCTGAAGCAGCAGCGCGGCGACTACCCCGCCGCGCTGGCGCAGCACTGGCAGGTCGAGGCCGTCACCCAGCGCCGCCACATCGGCTGGCTGCCGCTGGCGGCGACCGCCGCGCTGACGGCCCTGCTGCTGGTCGGCGTGTACCTGTGGCTGACGCTGTCGCTGGCGGAGCGCTCCGATCCCGTGTTCGGCCAGATCCAGGGCCTGCGCCTGTCGCCCCCGGTGGTCGCGCCGCCGCCGCCGCCGGCCAAGCCCCGCCTGGCGCAGTTCCTCCAATCGGACATCAAGGCCAACCTGGTCACCGTGCGCGACGAGGTCGACCGCAGCGTGGTGATCATCCGCGGCGACGGTCTGTTCGCGCCGGCCAGCGCGACGATCGTGCCGGAGCGCGAAGCGCTCATGGGCCGCATTGCCGACGCGTTGACGCAGGTCCAGGGCACGGTGATCGTGACCGGCCACAGCGACAACACGCCGATCCGCTCGGCGCGTTTCCCGTCCAACTGGCACCTGTCCGAGGAGCGCGCGAACACCGTGCGCGAGCTGCTGATCGCGCGCCGCGTCGCGCCCGAACGCATCCGCGCCGAGGGCCGCGCCGAGGCCGAGCCGGTCGCCCCCAACGACACCCCGGCCAACCGCGCGCTGAACCGGCGCGTCGAAGTCAGTCTGATGGTCAATGGCCGCGCGCCTGAAGCGCCGGCGCGCGGAGCTTCCCGATGAAACGCGTCCTGGGATGGATCTTCAACCGCTGGGTGCTGCTGGCGGTGCTGGTGCTGGCGGTCTCGCTGCTGATCTGGATCGTCGGCCCGCTGGTGGCCGTCGGCGAGGCCCGCCCGCTAGACACCGAGCGCTCGCGCTGGATCACGATCGGCGTGCTGGTCCTGATCGTCGCCTTGTGCATCGCCTGGAGCCGCTGGCGCGCCAAGCGCGGCAACAGCGCGGTCGTCAGCCAGCTGCTGCAGCAGCCCGCCGCGGACGCGACCGAACGCGAGACCGCCGACATGCTGGCCGTGCGCGAGCGCTTCCGCCAGGCCTTGCAGATGCTGCAGCGCTCGCGCTTCGGCGCGGAGGGCTCGGCCGGGTTCGGCGCGAAGCTGCGCTCGCGCTTCGGCGGCCGCTACCTCTATGAACTGCCCTGGTACCTGATCATCGGCGCGCCGGGTTCGGGCAAGACCACCGCGCTGCGCCACAGCGGACTGAACTTCCCGCTGGCCGACCAGATGGGCGACCACGCCATCCGCGGCGTCGGCGGCACGCGGCATTGCGACTGGTGGTTCACCGACCGCGCCGTGCTGATCGACACCGCCGGCCGCTTCACCACGCAGGACAGCGATCCCACCAACGACAAGGCGACCTGGAGCGGCTTCCTGCAGATGCTGCGCCGCTCGCGCCCGCGCCAGCCGATCAACGGCGCGCTGGTGACCGTCTCGGTGACGGACCTGCTGTCGCGCAGCCCGTCGGAGCGCGCCCAGCACGCCGCCACCGTGCGCGCCCGCGTGCAGGAACTGCAGAAGGACCTCGACATCCGCTTCCCGGTCTACCTGCTGGTCACCAAGGCCGACCTGCTGTCGGGCTTCATGGACTACTTCGCCACGGCCGACAAGGACCAGCGCGCGGCGCCGTGGGGCTTCACCTTCCCGCGCAACAGCAGCTCGCCGCTGGCGGGCTACGGCGCGGAGTTCGACGCCCTCGAGCAGCGCCTGCAGAACGGCCTCATCGACCGGCTCCAGGCCGAGCGCGATCCGCAGCGCCGGGCCCGCATCTACGGCTTCCCGGCGCAGTTCGCGAGCCTGCGCGCGCTGCTGGCCGAATTCGCCGAGGGCGTCTTCGCGCCCTCCCCGTACGAAGCCCAGCCGCTGCTGCGCGGCGTCTACTTCGTCAGCGGCACGCAGGAAGGCACGCCGATCGACCGCGTGCTCGGCTCGGTGGCGCGCAGCTACCAGATCGAGAACGCGGTCCAGGCGCCCAACCAGGCCAGCGGCCGCAGCTACTTCCTGAACCGGCTGCTCAACGAGGTCGTCTTCGCCGAAGCCGGCCTGGGCGGCACGCACCGCGGCTGGGAGCGCCGACGCAACGCGCTGGCGCTCGCGGGCTACGCGGTCGTCGCGGTCGCCGGCATCGGCATGCTCACGGCCTGGACGGTCAGCTACTTCAACAACAAGAAGTACCTGGAAGAGACCTCGGCGCGCGCGGACCAGGTCCGCGAGCTGCTGCAGGCCACGCCCAACCGCGCTTCCGCCGACCTGCTGCCGATCCTGCCCGCGCTGCAGGCGACGCGAGCGCTGGCGGCGGTCGACGAGAGTGTGCCGTGGTCCATGCGCCTGGGCTTGTTCCAAGGCAGGAAGCTCGACAGCGCGGCCCGCGCCGCCTATCAGCGGATGCTGGGCGACGCGGTCCTGCCGCGGCTGGTGCTGCGCATCGAGGAGCAGCTGCGCCAGGGCGCGGCCACGCCGGTCACGCTGTACGAAGCGCTCAAGGCCTACGTGATGCTGCACGACCCGCAGCACTTCGACGCCCAGGCGCTGAAGCAGCACATCGAAGGCGACTGGGAAACCACGCGCCGCGAGCTCACGCCGGACCAGCGCGAGGCGCTGGGCGCCCATCTCGACGCGCTGCTGTCGCAGGGCGGCATCGCGTCGCCGCTGCCGGAGGACGCCTCGCTGCTGACGGCGGTGCGCACGCAGCTCGCGACGCAGCCGCTGCCGCAGCGGATCTACAACCGGCTGCGCGCGCAAGGCCTGGGCACCGAGTATCCCGACTTCACCGTCGCGCGCGCCGGCGGCCACAACGCGCCGCTGCTGTTCACGCGGACCAACGGCGCGCCGCTGACGCAGGGCGTGCCGGGCTTCTTCACCCGCGATGCCTACCTGCGCGGCTTCCAGCCGCGGGTCGGCCAGGTCGCGGACGAGCTCGCGGCGGAAGAGCCCTGGGTGCTGGGCGTCGCCGCCGCACCGAAGAATCCGCAGGACCTCGTGCGTGCCAACGCGCCGCTGGTCGACGACGTGCGCCGGCTCTACCTGAACGATTACGCGGCCTCCTGGGAGTCCTTCCTCAACAGCGTGAAGCTGTTGCCGATGGCCACGGTGCCGCAGTCGGTGGAGCGTTCGCGGATGCTGTCCGCGCCGGACAGCCCGCTGGGCCCGTTCCTGCGCGCGGCCTCGCGCGAGACCACGCTCGCGCAGCCCGGCAACGCGATCGAGAACGCCGAGCGCCGCGCCGCGGACCTGGTCCAGCAGACGCGCGAAAAGGTGGCGGGCATGTTCTCCGGCAAGCCCGGCCAGCAGAACCCGGCCGACCCGAACGCGCCGCGCATCGAGAACATCGTCGACGAGCGCTTCGTCGGTCTGCGCAGCATGGTCACGGCCCCGACCGGCGGCGGCAAGTCGCCGCTGGACGACACCGTCGGCCTGATCGCCGAGGCCAACATCATGCTGACGGCGGCCGATTCCGCGCTCAAGGGCGGCAGCGCGCCGCCGCCCTCGCCGGTGCCCACGCGCCTGAAGGCCGCCGCCGCGATGAGCCCCGAGCCGCTGCGCACGATGCTGGACGACCTCGGCAGCAGCAGCGCCCGCGTGTCGCAGGGCGCGATGCGTCAGAACCTCGGCATGGAGGTGCGCTCGCAGGTCGGCGAGTTCTGCAACCAGGCCGTCGCCGGGCGTTATCCGCTGGACCGCAACTCCTCGCGCGACGCCACGCAGGCGGACTTCGCGATGCTGTTCGGACCGGGCGGCAAGATCGACCAGCTCTTCCAGCAGAAGCTCGCGCCCTACGTCGACACGACGACACGGCCGTGGAAGTTCCGCGCCGTCGAAGGCACGCCGCTGGGCGGGGACAGCGGCACGCTGCCGCAGTTCCAGCGCGCGCAGGCGATCAAGGAGACCTTCTTCCCCGGCAGCGCCACGCCGTCGCTGCGGCTGGACTTCAAGCCCATCGAGATGGACACCACGATCCAGCAGTTCATCCTGGACGTGGACGGCCAGATCGTGCGCTACAGCCACGGCCCGCAGATCCCGACCTCGGTGCAGTGGCCGGGACCGCGCGGCAGCTCGCAGGTGCGGGTGCAGCTGAGCCCGGTCAGCCCGAGCGGCTCGTCCGGCCTGGTCAACGACGGCCCGTGGGCGCTGTTCCGGCTCTTCGACCGCGTCAAGGTCGAAAAGACCAGCGCGCCCGAACGCTTCAAGGCCACCTTCGAGATCGAAGGCCGCAAGGCGGTCTTCGAGGTCACCGCCAGCAGCGTCCGCAACCCGTTCCGGCTGCCGGAGCTCAACGAGTTCCGCTGCCCGGGCGGCCTGTGAGGCGCACA
>NZ_DASVNZ010000008.1:0-21992 GCF_036486225.1 Roseateles sp.
GTGGGCTAAAGTGCCGGGAAACGCTTGTCGCGGCGCGCGGTGTGGTCCCTTGTGCGAGCAGAATCTTCCCGCACAAATCCCGCACGTGAGTGCATAACTAATTGATTCATATGGTGGTTTGTGTGCCCGTTCGAGGCACCACGCGATCGGCTTCCAGAGACCGCAGCGCATGGGCATGTTTGTGCAGGAACTGTTGAACCCGGGCGTTCGCAAGCGCGAAGTCTTCGGCTGGTCGATGTACGACTTCGCCAACTCGGGCTACACCACCGTCGTCCTCACTGCCGTCTACAACGCCTACTTCGTCGGCGTCATCGCCAAGGGCCAGCCGTCGGCGACGCTGCTCTGGACTGTGCTGATCGCCGTGTCCAGCTTCCTCGTGATGGTGACGATGCCGGGCCTGGGCGCCTGGGCCGATGCGCACGGGGCGAAGAAGAAGCTGCTCGGCATCTGCACGCTCGGTTGCGTGCTGTCGACCGCCGCGCTGGCGGTGTTCGGTGCCGATCAGTTGTGGTGGGCGGCCACGGCCGTCATCCTCTCCAACGTCTTCTTCTCGTACGGCGAATCGCTGATCGCGGCGTTCCTGCCGGAGCTCGCGCGGCGCGATGCGCTCGGGCGCGTGTCGGGTTGGGGTTGGGCCTTTGGTTATCTGGGCGGGATGCTCGCGCTCGGTCTATGCCTGGGCTACGTGCTGAGCGCGCAGGCGCGCGGCGACTCTGCCGATCACTTTGTGCCCGTCACGATGCTGATCACCGCCGGCCTGTACCTGCTCGCCGCGTTGCCGACCTTCCTGTTGCTGCGCGAGCGCGCCGATCCCTGCGCCACGCGCCGCGCCGCGCGCATGGGGTCAGGTCTTTCCCAGCTGTGGACTTCCTGGCAGCGTGCCCGCGCGTACCCCGATTTCCTGCGCCTGCTGGCCTGCGGGACCAGCTATCAGGCCGGGATCGCCGTCGTCATCGCGCTCGCGGCCGTCTACGCCGAACAGGCGCTCGGCTTCTCGCAAGCACAGACGATGACGCTGGTGTTCCTCGTGAACATCGCCTCCGCTGTCGGCGCGTTCCTGTTCGGGTACTACGAGGACCGCATCGGCCACCAGCCCGCGCTCGCGATGACGCTGGTGGGCTGGATGGTCATGACGCTGCTGGCCTTCCTGGCGACGAGCGCCTGGCTGTTCTGGATCGCCGCGGTGATCGCGGGGCTGTGCATGGGCTCCAGCCAGTCCTGCGGCCGTGCGCTGGCGGGGGCGCTCGCGCCCCACGATCGCCTGGCCGAGTTCTTCGGCCTGTGGACCTTCGCCACGCGTCTCGCCGCGATCATCGGTCCGCTGACCTACGGCGCGGTCACGGTGCTGACGGCGGGCAACCATCGGCTCGCCATCCTCGCGACCGGCGTCTTCTTCGTTCTGGGCTACTGGCTGCTGAGACGCGTCGACATGACGCGAGGTCTCGCGCGAGCGTTGATCTGAGTTCGCGCCGAGCGCGACGCTCAGGTCGTGAGGCGTGTCGCCGTGACGTCGCGCCAGCGGAGCGCCTCACGCGCCAGATGCTGCAACGGTGCGGGGTCGCCCGTGCTTTCGAGCACGATCGCCGCAGGCCCTGAAGCGACCGGGCCGAGGCTCTCCCACACGCGCCGGGCTTGACGCGCCACGGCGTCCTCGATGTTGAGCAACTGCACGCCGTCGCCGAGCGCGGCCTGGATGCGCGCCTGCACCAGCGGATAGTGGGTGCAGCCCAGCAGCACCGTGTCGACGTCGCGCTGCCGCAGCGGCGCGCAGAAGCGTTCGATCAGATCGCCGAGTTCGGCGCTGCGCAAATCGCCTCGCTCGATCAGCGTGACCAGTCCGGGGCAGGGTTGGCTAATCAGCTCGACGTCGCTCGCGTGGGCCGCGACGAGCTGCTCGAAACGTCGACTCGCGATCGTTGCCGTCGTTGCCATCACGCCGATGCGGCCATTGCGCGTCGCGGCCACGGCCGGCTTCACGCCCGGCTCGATGCCCACGACCGGCCAGTCCGGCCAGCGTTCGCGCATGGCCTGCACGGCGTGCGCCGTCGCGGTGTTGCAGGCCACCACCGCCATGCGCGCGCCGACCTCGCGCAGGCGCTCGGCCACGCGCACGCTGCGCTCGACGATGTACTCGCTGCTGCGGTCTCCATACGGCGCATGCGCCGTGTCCGCGACGTAATGCAGCGGCACCTCGGGCAACTGCTCGCGCAGCGCCTTCAGCACGGTCAGCCCGCCGACGCCGGAATCGAAGACCCCGATGCAAGGGACGCGAGGGCGGAGGTCCGGGGGGCTTGCGAGCTCACTCGCGGGGGAGTTCTGGGGAGCGCTGGAGGGAGGGGGCAGGGCAGGCACGGGACTCGCGGCGTGATCGTGAGGAGGGGCGAAGCGGTGTGTCGGGAGCGCAGTCTAGAGGAATCCCTCATTCCTGCCGTGAACCGCTTGGCAGCCGCGGCGCTATGGCTAGAATAGAACGATCGTTCGTTTTATTTTCGAGCCAGCGCCGAGGAGACGCTCGCGGATTTCCGGGATGCCCGGGACGGGAGCAGGGGTGCATGACGGCTGGGAGACACGGGAGCGCCCCGGGGCTCCCATAGAATCTGATTAACGTTAACGTCAATCCGCTTGGAGTGCTTCGATGAAGGTATTGGTCCCCGTCAAACGAGTCGTCGATTACAACGTCAAGGTGCGCGTCAAGAGTGACGGGACCGGCGTGGACATCGCCAACGTGAAGATGTCCATGAACCCCTTCGACGAGATCGCCGTCGAGGAAGCCGTCCGCCTGAAGGAGAAGGGCGTGGTCACCGAGGTGATCGCCGTCTCCTGCGGCGTCACGCAGTGCCAGGAAACCCTGCGCACCGCGATGGCCATCGGCGCCGACCGCGCGATCCTGGTCGAGACCCCCGCCGACCTCGAACTGCAGCCGCTGGCCGTGGCCAAGCTGCTGAAGGCGCTGGTCGACAAGGAGCAGCCGCAGCTGGTGATCCTGGGCAAGCAGGCCATCGACGACGATTGCAACCAGACCGGCCAGATGCTGGCCGCGCTGACCGGCCTGCCGCAAGGCACTTTCGCGTCGAAGGTGGAAGTCGCCGACGGCAAGGTCAACGTGACGCGTGAAGTCGACGGCGGCCTGGAGACGGTCAGCCTGACGCTGCCCGCGGTCGTGACGACCGACCTGCGCCTGAACGAGCCGCGTTACGTGACGCTGCCCAACATCATGAAGGCGAAGAAGAAGCAGCTCGACGTGGTCAAGCCCGCCGACCTGGGCGTGGACGTGTCGCCGCGCATCAAGACGCTGTCGGTCGCAGAGCCGCCCAAGCGCAGCGCCGGCATCAAGGTGCCGGACGTCGCGACCCTCGTGACGAAGCTGAAGACCGAGGCCAAGGTCATCTGAGCCCCAGAACAAGATCCGGAGATAAGACATGACCATCCTCGTCATCGCTGAACACGACAACGCCTCGCTCAAGGGCGCCACGCACCACGTCGTCACCGCCGCCGCCGCCATCGGCGGCGACGTGCACGTGCTGGTCGTCGGCTCGAACGCCGGCGCCGCCGCGCAGGCCGCCGCGAAGATCTCGGGCGTCGCCAAGGTCCTGCACGCCGACGGCGCGCAGTTCGCCGACGGCCTGGCCGAGAACGTCGCCGCCCAGGTGATCGCCATCGCCAAGGACTACTCGCACCTGCTGTTCCCGGCCACCGCCGCCGGCAAGAACGTCGCGCCGCGCGTCGCCGCGCTGCTGGACGTCGGCCAGGTGAGCGACATCACCAAGGTCGTCGGCCCCGACACCTTCGAGCGTCCGATCTACGCCGGCAACGCGATCGCGACCGTGCAGTCGACCGATGCCGTCAAGGTGATCACCGTGCGCACGACCGGTTTCGACTCCGCGGCCGAAGGCGGCAGCGCTGCTGTCGAATCGCTGTCCGGCGTCGCCGACAGCGGCAAGAGCAGCTTCGTCGGTCGTGAGGTCACGAAGAGCGATCGTCCCGAACTGACCGCCGCCAAGATCATCGTGTCGGGCGGCCGCGCGCTGGGCAGCAGCGACAAGTTCAATGAAGTGCTGACTCCTCTGGCCGACAAGCTGAACGCCGCGCTGGGTGCTTCGCGCGCCGCCGTGGACGCGGGTTACGCGCCCAACGACTGGCAGGTCGGCCAGACCGGCAAGATCGTCGCGCCGCAGCTGTACATCGCCGCCGGCATCTCCGGCGCGATCCAGCATCTGGCCGGCATGAAGGACTCCAAGGTGATCGTCGCGATCAACAAGGATCCGGAAGCGCCGATCTTCTCGGTGGCCGACTACGGCCTGGAAGCCGACCTGTTCGTGGCCGTGCCCGAACTGGTGAAGGCCCTCTGATCGATCGCTGAGAAACGCGACGGCGAAGACCGTCGCAGACAAGACCAAGGGCGCCCGCCGACGACGCGCGGCGCCCTTTTTTCATCCGGAGACAACCCCCATGACCTACCGCGCCCCGATCAAGGACATGCTGTTCGACATGCAGGCCCTGGCCGGCCTGCAGACGCTGGCCGAGCAGATCCCCGCGTTCGCCGACCACGGCCTGGACACCGCACAGGCGGTGCTCGAGGAATCGGCCAAGCTGAACGAGGACGTGATCGCGCCGCTGAACGTCGAAGGCGACAGGAACCCCTCGTACTGGAAGAACGGCGAAGTCTTCGCAACGCCCGGCTTCAAGGCGGCGTTCAAGCAGTACGCCGAGGGCGGCTGGCAGGGGTTGCAGCATCCGGAGGCCTATGGGGGTCAGGCCTTGCCCAAGACGATCGGCGCGGCCTGCGGCGAGATCGTGCAGGCGGCCAACGTCAGCTTCGCGTTGTGCCCGCTGCTGACCGACGGCGCGATCGAGGCCTTGCTGGTCGCCGGCTCTGAAGAGCAGAAGCAGACCTTCATCCCCAAGCTGATCTCCGGCGAGTGGACCGGCACGATGAACCTGACCGAGCCGCAGGCCGGCTCGGACCTGGCGATGGTGCGTACGCGCGCGGAGCCGCAGGGCGACGGCACCTACAAGGTCTTCGGCACCAAGATCTTCATCACCTGGGGCGAGCACGACATGGCGGACAACATCGTCCACCTCGTCCTCGCACGGGTGCCGGGCGCGCCGGAAGGCGTGAAGGGCATCAGCCTGTTCCTGGTGTCCAAGTTCCTGGTGAACGCCGACGGCTCGCTGGGCGCGCGCAACGACGCGCACTGCGTGTCCATCGAGCACAAGCTCGGCATCAAGGCGAGCCCGACGGCGGTGCTCCAGTTCGGCGATCACGGCGGCGCCATCGGCACGCTGATCGGCGAAGAGAACCGCGGCCTCGAGTACATGTTCATCATGATGAATGCGGCCCGCTTCGGCGTCGGCGTGCAGGGCATCGCGGTGGCGGACCGGGCCTACCAGAAGGCGGTCGAGTACGCGAAGGACCGCGTGCAGTCGCGTCCGGTCGACGGCTCGTCGAAGGACGCCGCGGCGATCATCCAGCACCCCGACGTGCGTCGCATGCTGATGACGCAGCGCGCGCTGGTCGAAGGCTGCCGCGCGATGGCGATCGACGCCGCCGCGGCCTACGACATGGCCCACCACCACGAGGACGCCGAGACCCGCCAGCAGGCGCAGGCCTTCTACGAGTTCATGGTGCCGCTGGTGAAGGGCTACAGCACCGAGATGAGCCTGGAGGTCGCCTCGCTGGGTGTGCAGGTGCACGGCGGCATGGGCTTCATCGAGGAGACCGGCGCGGCGCAGTACTACCGCGACGCGCGCATCCTGCCGATCTACGAAGGCACGACGGCCATCCAGGCCAACGACCTGGTCGGCCGCAAGACGGTGCGCGACGGCGGCGCGTTCGCGCGCAGTGTCGCGGCGCAGGTCGAGGAGACCGAAGGCGCGCTGGCCGCCAACGGCAGCGCCGACGCGCTGGCGGTGCGCACGCAGCTGGCAGCGGCACGCGCGGCCTTCGTCGAGGTCGTCGATTTCATCGCGGCCAACGGCAAGGCCAAGCCGAATGCGGCCTTCGCCGGTTCGGTGCCCTACCTGATGGTGGGCGGCAACCTGATGGCGGGCTGGCAACTGGCGCGCTCGCTGCTGGCCGCACAGGAGCTGAAGGCGACCGGCGAGGACGTCGCCTTCATGGACGCCAAGATCGTCACCGCGCGCTTCTACGCCGAGCACATCCTGCCCCGCTGCGCCGCGCAGCGCGACGCGGTCGTCAACGGCGCGGACAGCGTGATGGCCCTGCCCATCGACGCGTTCTGATCCCGCTGTATCCGGATTCATCCAAGAGGAGACACGAGGTGGCACTTCCCCCGCTGTTCAACAAGCTGCGTCTGCCGGTCATCGGCTCGCCGCTGTTCATCATCAGCAATCCCAAGCTGGTGATCGCGCAATGCAAGGCCGGCATCGTCGGCTCGATGCCGTCGCTCAACGCCCGTCCGGCCGAGCTGCTCGACGACTGGCTCGCCGAGATCACCGAGACGCTCGCGGCGTGGAACCGGGACCATCCGGAGAAGCCGGCGGCGCCGTACGCGATCAACCAGATCGTCCACAAAAGCAACGACCGGCTCGAGCACGACATGCAGGTCTGCGCCAAGTACAAGGTGCCCATCGTGATCACCTCGCTGGGCGCGCGCGAGGACGTCAACGCCGCGGTGCACGGCTGGGGTGGCATCGTGCTGCACGACATCATCAACAACAAGTTCGCGAAGAAGGCGATCGAGAAGGGCGCCGACGGCCTGATCGCCGTCGCTGCGGGGGCGGGCGGCCATGCCGGCGTGAAGAGCCCCTTCGCGCTGATCCCGGAGATCCGCGAGTGGTTCGACGGCCCGCTGGCGCTGTCGGGCGCCATGGCCAGCGGCGACGCGATCCTTGCGGCGCGGGCGATGGGCGCGGACCTTGCGTACATCGGCTCGGCCTTCATCGCGACCGAGGAAGCGCGCGCGTCCGACGACTACAAGCAGATGATCGTCGAGAGCAACAGCGACGACATCGTCTACAGCAACCTGTTCACCGGCGTGCACGGCAACTACCTGAAGGGCTCCATCGTCAAGGCGGGCCTGGATCCGGAGAACCTGCCCGAGAGCGATCCGACGAAGATGAACTTCGGCGGGAATGGGGCCAAGGCGTGGAAGGATGTCTGGGGCAGCGGCCAGGGCATCGGCGCGGTCCGCGAGGTGCTGCCTGCCGGTGAACTGGTGGCGCGCTTCGGCCGCGAATACCAGGCGGCGCGGGAGCGCCTCGCGCTGGCCTGACGACACGGGCGGCACACGCCGCTTCACCCCCTCGACGCCCCGCCTAGCGGGGCGTTGTCGTTTCTGCCTTTTCCCGTTCTCCGTTTCCCTCTTCCATTTCGCGTATCCCCCGCCGTACTCCGTCCGGTTGTGCGTCCGTTCACGATCTGGCGGGGAATGCCCCCTCACCAGGGGGTGGGCAAGCGCTGCACATCGCCCGTTCTGCGCGATTGACGACCCCATCGAGCTGCCAATCGACCGCCTCTGAGGCCGGTCGGCGCCTGGATCCGTTGAAAACTTCACGGCTCGACGATTTCACAAGGTGATTGCTACTTTCGCATTGCTGAACTCGATAGACCTGAAATGTAAGCGGTGGTTTCATGAGCGGACATTTCGTCGTCAGGGAGAGCAAACAAATGAAATTGGCCGACGTCCGGATCGGGTCACGTCTTGCCGCGGCATTCGCGGTCGTCTTCGTGCTGCTGCTGGTCATCCTCGGGGTGGGGATTCGCGTGATCGACGGGGTCAACGCGACGATGGGGCGGGTGGTCGAGGACCGCTACGCGCTGATCGCGCTGACCACCCAGGTCAAGAGCGTGGGGGACCGCGGTGCGATCACCATCGGCCGGCTGCTGCTGGCGGCGACGCCCGAGGCGACCAAGAAGTACATGGACGAGTACGCGGGGATCCGGCAGACCAACTCGGACAACCTCGCCCGGCTCGAGAAGATGCTGGCCGACGACGAGAGCAAGGCCCTCTTCGCCGAGCAGTCGACGGCGCGCAAGGAGTACGGCGCGCTGGTGCGCAAGATCTTCGACCTGCTGGCCGCGGGCGACCGCGACGGCGCGATGGCGATCTATCAGGACCAGTTGGCCGGACCGCAGGCGCGCTACTACGCGCTGATCGACAAGATGGTCGACTTCCAGGCCGCCCGCATGGCCGCGGACGTGGCCGAGGCCAACGAGCGCTCGCAGGGCGCCAAGCTCGACATGATCGTGGCGTCGGCGCTGGCGCTGCTGATGGGCGTGGCGACCGCGTTCTTCATCACGCGTTCGATCACTCAGCCGATCGAAGGCGCCATCGAGCTGGCCGAGCGCGTCGCCGCCGGCGACCTGACCTACCGCATCCGCGCCAACGGCAAGGACGAGGTGGCGCGGCTGATGTCCGCGCTGCAGAACATGGTCGAGAACCTGCACCGCATCGTGACCGAGGTCCGCACCGGCGCGGACACCATCGCCAACGCGGCGCAGGAGGTGGCGCAGGGCAACCAGGACCTGGCGGCTCGCACAGAGCAGCAGGCCGCGGCGCTGGAGGAGACGGCCTCGGCGATGGAGCAGCTGACGGCGTCGGTGCGCATGAGCGCGGACAACG
Source organism: Roseateles sp. (assembly GCF_036486225.1). Lineage (GTDB taxonomy): Bacteria > Pseudomonadota > Gammaproteobacteria > Burkholderiales > Burkholderiaceae_C > Roseateles. The sequence goes on from NZ_DASVNZ010000008.1 coordinate 8,586, forward strand.
CCGGCGAGGCCGACCGCTCCGCGTCGTCGGCGTCGGGCATCGCGACGCAGGGCGGCGAGGTGGTGGGCCAGGTCGTGCAGACGATGAGCTCCATCTCGGCGGCGTCGCGTCGCATCGTCGAGATCATCGGTGTCATCGACGGCATCGCGTTCCAGACCAACATCCTCGCGCTCAACGCGGCGGTCGAGGCGGCGCGCGCCGGCGAGCAGGGCCGCGGCTTCGCGGTCGTGGCGTCGGAGGTGCGCAGCCTGGCGCAGCGTAGCGCGACGGCGGCCAAGGAGATCAAGCGGCTCATCGACGACTCGGTGTCGCAGGTCGAGGCCGGCGGCCGCATGGTCGAGCAGGCCGGCCAGACGATGCAGCAGGTCGTGGGCAGCATCCGGCACGTGAGTCACATCGTGACCGAGATCAGCGCCTCCAGCCGCGAGCAGAGCGCGGGCATCGAGCAGGTCAACGCGGCGGTGGTGCAGATGGACGACTCGACGCAGAAGAACGCCTCGATGGTCGAGCAGAGCACCGCCGCGGCGCGTGCGCTGCAGGAGCAGGCGCACCAGCTCAACGATGCGGTCCGTGCCTTCGCGCTATGAGGACGCCGTGCGCGCCTTCGCGCCATGAGGACGCGATGCGCGCGCGACGCATGAAGGCGCGGTGATCGCGTCTTGAATCCGCGAGCGGCGGCCGCGCGCCGTCGCTCAGGTTGGAGGGGACTGGAGACAGGACCGGCCGCAGAGCCGGAGGTCGCGCAGCCCGGGAGGATCCGACCGTCGATCGATCGCCGGCCTGCGAAGGCCGCGAGGGATCGGCACAGGTGCCGCAGAGCGCCATGGGGTCGCCCGCGAGGCGTGACGAGCAGGGCTCATCCGAGCCGCGTCAGTCAACGTCAAGGGAGTCGACATGTCCGTGAACACCTCGTTCGGGCGCCACGCCTGGGCGCTCCGCTGCCGTTTCGATCGCGACACCGATCCGTCGGAGGCGATCGCACCGTCAGCCGCATCACCGTCTTTCTCATCGTCCGATTCACCGCGCCTGCGGCCCGGCATCGCCGCGCTCATCGACGCGTTCCGTCGACACGGCCATCGCCACGCGCGGCTCGATCCGCTGGGTGATCCGCCCGGCGTGTCGGGTGCCGACCCGGTGCGACGCGCCGGCTTCGGCAGCGACGTCGTCGAAGACGTCGACGCGTTCCATCTCCTGCGCTTCGGTCTGGCCGCCGAAGACTCGGTGACCGATGACGGCGCCACCGTGCTCGGCGTCGCCGACGCGGGAGCGCTGCACCGTCGGTTGAGCGCGCTCTACTGCGGATCCTTGACGCTCGACCTGAGCGCCGTGCGCGACGAGTCCCGCCGCGCGTGGTGGAGCGCTCGTTTCGAAGCGGACGACGCGCCGCTGTCCACCGATGCGGCACGCGCGCTGCTGCGTCGATTGGCGCGTGTTGAAGGCTGGGAGCGTCATCTGGCGAAGCGCTTCCCGCACGGCAAGCGCTTCTCGCTGGAGGGCAACGAGGCGCTGCTGCCCCTGCTCGACACCCTGCTGGAGGCGGCGGTGGCGCAGGGCGTCGATCAGGTGCTGATGGGTATGCCGCATCGCGGCCGCGTGAATGTGCTGGCCAATCTGATGGGGCATCCCGTCGACGCGCTGATCGACTACTTCGAACCCGCGCCGGCGCATCCGGAGCGGCAGCGCGACCTCGTCTACCACCTGGGCGGCACGTCGCGCGTGCAGACCGCGCACGGCGCGGTGCGCCTGCGCCTGGCGAGCAACCCCTCGCACCTGCAGAGCGTCTACCCGGTGGTCGTCGGCATGGCGCGCGCTGCGCGGTCCGCGGCGGGCGAGCGGCCGGAGCGGTGCATGGCGGTCGTGATGCACGGCGACGCCGCCTTCGCGGGGCAGGGCGTGGTGATGGAGACGCTGGCGCTCGGCCTGAAGCCGGGTTACGAGGTGGGCGGCGTGATCCACGTCGTCATCAACAACCAGCTGGGTTTCACCGAGCCGAATCCGATGGACGCGACCTCGGCGCGCTATTGCACCGATGCGACGCGCGGCGTGGATGCGCCGGTGCTGCGCGTGCATGCCGACGATCCGGAGGCGGTGCTGCGCGCGGCGCGGCTTGCGGTCGACTACCGCGCCCGCTTCGGCACCGACGTCGTGATCGATCTGGTCGGTTACCGGCGCCTGGGCCACTCGGAGCACGACGTGCCGCAGCTCACCAGTCCGGCGCTGTACCGGCGCATGCCGGCGAAGGCGGGCGTGACCGCGCTGTACGCGGAACGTTTGACGACGGAGCAGCGCCTTCGCGATGACGAGAGCGCGGCCATCGCCGCGGAGGTCGATGCCTTCGACCCGACGCAGCCGCTCGACAGCGCTGCGCCGATCGCTGACGACGCGATGTTGATGTCCACGCTCGAGAAGCGCGCGCCCATCGGCGATCTGCACGATGTCCTGGAAGCGCTGGCGCAGCTGCCGGAAGGGTTCGATCCCCACGCGCTGCTGCGCGACCAGGCCAGCCGGTGGCGGGGGATGGCCGACGACGCCCGCCGTCCCGCCGACTGGTGCACGGCGGAGACGCTCGCCTGGGCGCAGGTCCTGCGCGCGGGCGTGGGGGTGCGGATCTCCGGCCTGGACGTGCAGCGCGGCACCTTCCTGCATCGACACGCGGTGTGGCATCACCAGGGACGGGAGGTCGATACAGGTGGCCTGTCGGTCGCAGGTGAGGGAGAGAAGCGCGGCGATCCTCGAATCGGTGGACCTTCGACGTGGACGCCGTTGTCGCGTTTCGCCTCCGAAGGCGCGCGGCTGGAGGTCGTCAATTCGCTGCTGGCCGAAGAGGCGGTGCTCGGTTTCGAGTACGGGCACAGCGTTCAGTCGCGCGACGTGATGACCGTGTGGGAGGCGCAGTTCGGCGACTTCGTCAACGGCGCGCAGGTCTACCTCGACCAGTACCTCAGCTCCGGCGAGGAGAAGTGGGGCGACACGTCCGCGCTGACCGTGCTGCTGCCGCACGGCTATGAAGGCGTGGGACCGGAGCACTCGAACGGTTTCCTCGCGCGCCTCCTGCAGCTGTGCGGCGCGGACAACCTGCGGGTAGCGATGCCGTCGACGTCCGGTCAGTACGCGGCGCTGCTGCAACGCCAGGCGCTCGACCCGGTGCGCAAGCCGTTGATCGTGATGACGCCCAAGGCGGTGCTGCTGGGGGAGCCGCGCAGTTACACGCCGGTCGGCGTGCTGGCGGCCAGCGGTTTCGAGCCGGTACTGGACGACGACACCGTCGACGGGACGCAGGCCGGCGCGGTGCGGCGCGTCGTGCTGAGCAGCGGCAAGGTGCACTACGACCTGCTGAGCGCGCGTCAGGCGATGGCCGGCTCGCTCGCCGATCCGATGGCCGGCGCGACGGCGCTGGTGCGTGTCGAGCAGCTCTACCCGTTCCCGCGCGAGGCGCTGGCGGCGGTGCTGCAACGCTACCCGCTCGTCGAAGAGATCGTGTGGACGCAGGAAGAGACGCGCAACCAGGGGCCGTGGCACTTCGTCCGCGATGAGCTCGACGGGCTCCTGCCCGCCGGAGCCCGTCTGCGCGAGGTCTCCCGCGCCGTGACCGCGGCGGGCGCCACCGCTTCGCCGGTGATCCACCGGTGGCAGCAGGCGGAACTGGTCCGCCGGGCCTTCCTCACTTGATCGTCGTGAACCGCGCTTCCGGCCGATCGTCCGAGCGGTGCGGCGTCGTGACGCTCTTCTTCATCGCCCACGGGCGCACCTGATGGTGCAGCGGGATGAAGAAGACCTCGTCGCGGATGCGCACGAGGCCTTCCTTCAGCAGCGCGTTGCGCTTGGCCACATCGCCTTCGACCTTCGCCGCGTCGATGATCTGGTCCAGTTTCGCGTCGCTCAGGCGGAAGTAGTTCCCGCTGCCGTCCGCGCCGCCCGCGCGCGTACGCGCCAGCGACTGCATCGTGTACAGCGCGTCATACGTCGGCACGCCCCAGCCGTACAGGAACAGCGGGTACTCGAAGGCCTGCAGCTTCGGGCTGAAGGTGCTGAACGACTCGGTCTGCAGCCGCGCCTTGATGCCGACCTTGCTCCACATCGACACCACGGCGAGGCAGATCTCCTCGTCGTTGACGTAGCGGTTGTTGGGGCAGTTCATCGGCACGTCGAAGCCGTTCGGGTAGCCGGCCTCGGCCAGCAGCTTCTTCGCGCGTTCGGCGTCGACCTTGGTCGGGACGTCGATGTCGGGCGCATTGCCGTTCACGCCCGGCGCCACCATGATGCCGGCCGGCACCGACAGGCCGCGCATCGTCGCACGCTTGATCGCCTCGCGGTCGATGGCCAGCGACAGCGCTTCGCGTACCCGCTTGTCCTTGAACGGGTTCTTGCCGGTCACGCTGCTGCCCTTGAGCTGCTCGCTGCCCTGGTCCATGCCGATGAAGATCGTGCGGGTCTCGCTGCCTTCCGCGACGCTGAGCTTCGGATCGGCCTTCAGCCGGCCCACGTCCTGCGTCGGGATGTCGGACAGCAGGTCCACGTCGCCCGACAGCAGCGCCGCGACGCGCGTCGGATCCGACTTGATCGGCGTGTAGATGACCTCGTCGACGTTGGTCGCGTTCTTCGCGTCCCACCACTCCTTGTTCTGGACCATGGTGATGCGCTGGTCCGGTTGCCAGTTGGTGATCCGGTACGGCCCGGTGCCGTTGGCGTTGCGCGTGGCGAAGGTCTCTTCCTTGGCCTTGAAGTCCGGCAGGTTGGTCGCCTTGTTCTTGTCCGCCCAGGTCTTGCTCATGATGCGGAAGTCGACGAACTGGCGCAGCAGGATCGGGTTGGGCGCGGCCAGAATCACGTCGATGGTGTGGCTGTCGACCTTCCTGACCTCGGTGACGCCGGCCACGAACGGATGCATCGTGCCCACGGGCTGCTTGATGCGCTGGAACGAGAACACCACGTCGTCCGCGGTGAACGGCGAGCCGTCGTGGAACTTCACGCCCTTGCGCAGTTCGAAGCGGACCTGCGTCGGGCTGATCTGCGTCCACTTGGTGGCCAGCGAAGGCTCGACCTGGTACTGGCGGTCGTAGCGCGTCAGGCCTTCATAGGCGTGCTGCGCGATCGCATTCGTGGTGCTGTGGTTCTGCGAGTGCGGATCCAGCGTCAGCACGTCGTTCTGGGCGGCCCAGCGCAGCGGGGCGGCGTGGGCGGTCCCGGCCATCGCCGCGAGGGCGGCGACGCACAGGGCGGTCAGAGCGGAACGGGCGGTACGAGCGGATCGGATCGACCCGGAGTGATTCCTCGACATGAGCGGTAGCTCCCTTGGCAACGTCGTTAAGCAAACGTGAAGTCGCCTGGATGCTAGCCGCCGGCGCCGGCCCCCAGGGGCCGACGCGTCTACGGGATTGCCCGGGGTGCGGTCACTTGATGGTCGTGAATCGCGCTTCCGGCCGGTCGTTGGAGCGGTGCAGCGTCTGCAGGTTGGCGCGCATCGCCCACGGCCGCACCTGATGGTGCAAGGGGATGAAGAGGTACTGGTCGCGCGTGCGCACCAGGGCGTCGCGCAGCAGGGCGTTGCGCTTGGGGATGTCGATCTCGCTCTTGGCGGCGTCGATCAGCTTGTCGAGCGCCGGATCGCTGACCTTGGAGAAGTTGAAGCTGCCGTCCGCGCCGCCGCTGCGGGTGCGGGCCAGCGCCTGAAGCGAGTAGAGCGCGTCCATCGTCGACACGCCCCAGCCCAGCATGTACAGCGGCGCCTCGAAGCGCTGGAACAGCTGGCTGTGCTGCGACATCGGCTGCGCGGTCAGCCGCGCGGTGACGCCGATCTTGCTCCACATGGAGACGACGGCCAGGCAGACCTTCTCGTCGTTGACGTAGCGGTTGTTGGGGCAGTTCAGCGGCAGCTCGAAGCCGTTCGGGTAGCCGGCGTCGGCGAGCAGTTTCTTCGCGCGGACCAGGTCGGGCTTGGCGGGCTTGTCCAGCGCGGCGTCGTAGCCGTTGACGCCGGGCGGGACCATCAGCGAGGCCGGCACGGACATGCCGCGCATGATGCTGCGCTTGATGGCTTCGCGGTCGATGGCGATGGAGAGCGCTTCCCGCACGCGGATGTCCTTGAACGGGTTCTTGCCCTTCACCGAGGCGCCGCGCAGTTCGTCGCTGCCCAGGTCCATCGCGAAGAAGATGGTGCGGGTCTCGGGGCCCTCGATCGACTTGAGCTTCGCGTCGGCCTTCACCGCGGCGACGTCCTGCGTCGGTACTTCCGTCAGCAGGTCCACGTCGCCCGAGGTGAGCGCCGCGACGCGCGTCGGATCCGACTTGATCGGGATGTAGCTGACCTCGGTGATGTTGCCCTTGTTCTTGTCCCACCAGCCCTTGTTGATCGTCATCGAGATCTTCTGGTCGGGCTGCCAGGACGTGATCTCGTAGGGGCCGGTGCCGTCGACGTGGCGGCTGGCGTAGTTCTCGTCCTTGGCCTTGTAATCGGCCATCTGCGTCGCCTTGTTCTTCTCCGCCCAGACCTTGCTCATGATCCGGAAGTCGACGAGGTTGCGCAGCAGGATGGGCTGCGGCGAGTCGAGGATCAGGTCGACGGTGAAGTCGTCGATCTTCCTGATCTCCTTGATGCCGGTGACGTAGATCTGCATCGTGCCCTGCGGCTGGCGGATGCGGTCGAAGCTGAAGATCACGTCGTCCGCGGTGAAGGGCGAGCCGTCGTGGAACTTCACGCCCTTGCGCAGCTCGAAGCGGACCTGCGTCGGGCTGATCTGCGTCCACTTCGTGGCCAGGCAGGGCTCGACTTCCCACTGCTCGTTGTAGCGGGTCAGGCCCTCGTAGGCGTGCTGCAGGATGGCGCTGGTGGTGGTGTGGTCCTGCGAGTGCGGGTCCAGCGTCAGCACGTCGTTCTGCGCGGCCCAGCGCAGCGCCACGGCCTGCGCGCCAGACGCGGCGGCCATCGCGCCGAACGCGAGTGCCAAGGAAAGCGCCATGCGGGCGCGGACGAAGCGGGACGCTGTCGGAAGGCGGGACGTCTGGATGCGGGACATGGGCGGACTCCGATGAAGCCTGATGAGGCGATGCTCGGCCCATGCTATGCCCGGCGGGGGCAGGCGTTGCTTAGCGCTTCTCCGGGGATGGCGGCGATGTCGGAGCCGGTGGAGATGGCGCGTCGGAAGCCGGCGAGGCGGGCGGGGTCATCGGCTCGATGTCCGCATCGCAGCCGATGCCCGCGGCGATCATGCGTTGCGCGTAGCGGCGGATCAACCGATTGACGAGGCCTTCCGGCTTGAATGTTCGCAACCCAACATAGCGCGTGGGATGCACCAGCATGCCGCACCGGTACTGCCGCTCGTCCTCGGACCACTGCAGCGCGCGGCAGGTGCCTTCGCGCTTCAGGCTGACCAGCATGCCGAGCGGGCAGGGCTCGGCGAGGCAGCACACGCCGCAGCCGTTGCACGGCGCGCCGACGGCGGGTTTGGGTGGCGCCTCCGGACGGATCCAGATGACGCTGCCTGTTCGGGAGGACATGGCGCACTGTAGACGGGCGCGCGTCGCCTCTTTCACGGGCGTCCTTCCTCGCCGCGCCGCAGCCGCTTCACGGCGTCATTACGTAGACTCGACCTCTCCCTTACCGGGGAGGACCTTACCGAGGAAGACATATGAAGAAGTTCTCTCTGAAACTGCTGGTGCTCGCCGCCGGCTTCGCCGCGCTGGGCGCCCACGCGCAGGAACGCATCCGCATCGGCTTCATGAGCCCGGTCACCGGCCCGCAGGCCGGCTACGGCATCGACAACCGCGACGGTGCGGCGCTCGCCATCAAGGAGCTCAATGCCAAGGGCGTGAAGGTCGGCGGCAAGCCGGTGGTGTTCGAGCTCGACGTCAACGACGACGTGGCCGATCCGCGCCAGGGCGTGCAGGTCGCGCAGGCGCTGGTCGACAAGAAGATCAGGTTCGTGCTCGGTCCCTACAACTCGGGCGTGACCATGCCGGCCTCGCGCGTGTTCTCCGACGGCGGCGTGATCGTGCTGACCGTGGCCTCCAATCCGCGCATCACGCAGCAGCCCAACCAGTCCAACCTGTTCCGCATCGGCGCGACCGACAACCAGCTCGGCGCGAAGATGGCCGTCTACGCGGCGCAGGACCTGAAGGTGAAGACGGTCGCCGTCATCGACGACCGCACCGCCTACGGCCAGGGCGTCGCGCAGGAGTTCACCGCGCAGGCGACCAAGCTCGGCATCAAGGTCGTGTCCAAGGAATTCACCAACGACAAGGCCACGGACTTCAGCAGCATCCTGACCGCCGTGAAGGCCGCCAAGCCGGACGCCGTGTTCTATGGCGGCTACTCGGCGCAGGGCGGTCCGATGCTGCGCCAGATGCGCGGCCTCGGCATCACGGTGCCGCTGCTGGGCGGCGACGGCATCTGCTCGTCGGAGACCGCCACGCTGTCGCAGATCGCGAACGACCTGAACGCGTACTGCACGCAGGGCGGCGCGCTGATCGACCGCAGCGCCAAGGGCAAGCAGTTCCTGGACAAGTACAAGGCCGAGTTCAAGCGCGATCCGCTGACTTACGCGGCGTCGTTCTATGACGGCGCGTATCTGCTGGCCGGCGCGATCGAGGCGACGCAGTCGACCGATCCGAAGAAGGTCGGCGAACATCTGGCGAAGTCGAGCTACGCCGGCGTGGCCGGGGAGTACGCCTACGACGACAAGCACGACCTGAAGTCGTCCGCCGTCACGGTGTTCACGCTCAAGGGCAAGGACGTCGTGCCGTTGAAGAGCCTCTAAAACCCGGGGGCGACTGAGCGCACGCCCGAGAGATCGCCGCCCCCGAAATGAGAAAGGCCCCGTTCCCGGGAGGGAAGGGGCCTTGCGTAGCGGCGCTCTTGGTGTCAGGTCTTGACGCCCAGTTCCCGCAGCCGCTCTTCCAGGTACTCGTGCGCGGTATAGCGATCCGACAGGACCACGTCCTCGCGCGGATGCAGGAACAACGGCAGCGAGACGCGACTCTTCTTCGCGCCTTCGCCGGTCGGGTTGACCACGCGGTGCTGCGTCGACGGGTAGTAGCCCTGCGACGCTTCCTGCAGCATGTCGCCGATGTTGATGATCAGCATGCCGAAGTCGCCCGGCACATCCACCCATTCGCCGTCCTTGCCCTGGACCTGCAGGCCGGGCTCGTTGGCCGCCGGCAGGATGGTCAGCAGGTTGATGTCGCCGTGCGCCGCCGCGCGCAGCGAGCCCGCCGGCTCGTTGCCGGTCAGCGGCGGATACCGCAGCACGCGCAGCAAGGTGTGCCGGCTGTCCTTGATCATGTTGGACAGCGGCTCGCGATAGTTCTTCGCGATGTCGGCCGGGGTGTGCTTCTCCACCCACGACAGCAGCTCCGCCGCCAGGTCGTTGGCGATGCCGTAGTAGCGCATCGCGTCGTCCTTCAGCGATGCCGGCATCCTTCCCCACGGGTAGAGGTGGAAGTACTCCTTGATGTCCTTCTGCGTGTGGCCCTTGGCGGTCTCCGAGATCTCGGTGGAGAAGTAGCCGTCCTGCATCTCCTTGGAGAAGGCCAGCTCGTGCTTCTCGGTCCCGTTGAAGTAGCCGAGCCAGTCGGCGTAGATCTTCTCGACCAGTTCCTGGGGCAGGGGGTGGTTCACCAGCACCCCGAAGCCTGTCTCGTGCAGGGAGCGGGTGAATTGCTCGGCCGCATCCGCGGCGCGGTAGTCGACGACTCGAACTTGCATGTGGGATCTCCTGTGTCCCGGGCAGTCCGCCATTCAATCTCGGGGCGGTACGCCAAGCCGCAGTCTACTGCGTGGAGTTGCTGCCTCGCAAACGTTTGTGAGCCGTGAGGAGCTCGTGAGCCCGCGGGCGCTTGATCCTTGTCATGGACAGGACGCACAAGAAGTGGGCGAACCCGCAACAACACGGGTTCCGGCGTGGTGCTACAGTCCTGCGCTTGTGACTTCAGGTCCTTCCCGTACCCCTTTTCTGGCAACAGCAAAGGCGGGTCGCAATCCGCCAACCGGTCAAGCCGTGTCGCGGAAGGTTCATAACCAGCCGATAGCTCCGGAAGCCGGGGCAGAGGTGAGCGAAAGATGATGCAGCAATACAGCTCGAACTCCTACCTGTTCGGGGGCAATGCTCCCTACGTCGAGGAGATGTACGAGCAGTACCTCGACAACCCGGGCGCCGTGCCCGACAACTGGCGCGCCTACTTCGACGCGCTGCAGCACGTCCCGGCGGTGGACGGCAGCGACAAGCGGGATGTGCCCCACGCCCCCGTCGTCGAGTCCTTCGCGCAACGCGCCAAGGCCAACGCGCTCAACAACAAGGTGTCCTCCGCCGAGCTCGAAGTGGCCGGCAAGCAGGTGCACGTCCAGTCGCTGATCGCCGCGTACCGCACGCTGGGCTCGCGCTGGGCCGACCTGGACCCCCTGAAGCGCACCGAACGCGCCAAGATCGCGGAACTGGAGCCCTCGTCCTACGGCCTCACCGAAGCCGACATGGATCGGACCTTCAGCGCGACCAACACCTATTTCACCAAGGCCGAGCGCATGACCCTGCGCGAGATCGTGCAGGCCTTGCGTGACACCTACTGCGGCTCCGTCGGCGCCGAGTTCATGCATGTCACCGAGCCGACCGAGAAGCGCTGGTGGCAGGAGCGCCTGGAGGCGATCCGCAGCAAGCCGACCTACACGGCCGAGAAGAAGCAGCAGATCCTGGAGCGCCTGACGGCCGCCGAAGGCCTGGAGCGCTACCTGCACACGAAGTACGTCGGCCAGAAGCGTTTCTCGCTGGAAGGCGGCGAGAGCTTCATCGTCTCGATGGACGAGCTGGTGAAGTGCGCCGGCGTGCGCGGCGTCCAGGAGATCGTGATCGGCATGGCCCACCGCGGCCGCCTGAACGTGCTGGTCAACACCCTGGGCAAGATGCCCAAGGACCTGTTCGCCGAGTTCGACCACACCGCCCCTGAAGACCTGCCGTCCGGCGACGTGAAGTACCACCAGGGCTTCTCCAGCGACGTGACCACCCCCGGCGGCCCCGTCCACCTGAGCCTGGCCTTCAACCCGTCGCACCTGGAGATCGTGAACCCGGTCGTCGAGGGCTCGGTCAAGGCGCGCATGGACCGCCGCGGCGACAAGACCGGCGAGCAGGTGCTGCCCGTGCTGGTGCACGGCGACGCGGCCTTCGCCGGCCAGGGCGTCGTGATGGAGACGCTGGCGCTGGCGCAGACGCGCGGCTACTACACCGGCGGCACCGTCCACATCGTCATCAACAACCAGATCGGCTTCACCACCAGCGACCCGCGCGACACGCGCTCGACGCTGTACTGCTCCGACGTCGTCAAGATGATCGAGGCCCCGGTGCTGCACGTGAACGGCGACGATCCGGAAGCGGTCGTGCTGTGCACGCAGCTGGCGCTGGAGTACCGCCAGCAGTTCAAGAAGGACGTCGTCGTCGACATCGTCTGCTTCCGCAAGCTGGGCCACAACGAGCAGGACACGCCCGCGCTGACGCAGCCGCTGATGTACAAGACCATCGCCAAGCACCCCGGCACCCGCCGCCTGTACGGCGACAAGCTGGTGGCCCAGGGCGTGCTGGACGCCGAAGGTCCGGACGGCATGGTCAAGGCCTTCCGCGCCGCGATGGACGAAGGCCGTCACACCGTCGACCCGGTGCTGACCAACTTCAAGAGCAAGTACGCGACCGACTGGACCCCGTTCCTCGGCAAGAAGTGGACCGACAGCTGCGACACCGCACTGCCGGTGGCCGAGTGGAAGCGCCTGGCCGAGAAGGTCACGACGCTGCCGGGCGGCTTCAAGGCCCACACGCTGGTGGAGAAGGTCATCGCCGACCGCGCGGCCATGGGTCGCGGCGACGTCAACGTCGACTGGGGCATGGGCGAGCACATGGCCTTCGCCTCGCTGGTGGCCTCGGGCTACCCGATCCGCCTGTCCGGCGAAGACTGCGGCCGCGGCACGTTCACCCACCGCCACGCGGTGCTGCACGACCAGAACCGCGAACGCTTCGACGAAGGCATCTACATCCCGCTGCAGAACGTCGCGGAAGGCCAGGCCCCGTTCGTCGTGATCGACTCGATCCTGTCGGAAGAGGCGGTGCTGGGCTTCGAATACGGCTACGCCGCCGCCGACCCGCACACGCTGACCATCTGGGAAGCGCAGTTCGGCGACTTCGTGAACGGCGCGCAGGTCGTGATCGACCAGTTCATCGCCTCGGGCGAAGTGAAGTGGGGCCGCTCCAACGGCCTGACGCTGATGCTGCCGCACGGCTACGAAGGCCAGGGCCCCGAGCACAGCTCGGCCCGCCTGGAGCGCTTCATGCAGCTGGCCGCCGACAACAACATGCAGATCGTCCAGCCGACGAGCGCGTCGCAGATCTTCCATCTGCTGCGTCGCCAGATGCTGCGCATGTTCCGCAAGCCGCTGGTCATCCTGACGCCCAAGTCGCTGCTGCGCGCCAAGGACGCCACCTCGCCGGTCAGCGAATTCACCAAGGGTGAGTTCCGCACCGTCATCGGCGAGACGAGCACCGAGATCGACGCCAGCAAGGTCAAGCGCGTGATCGCCTGCTCCGGCAAGGTGGCCTACGACCTGATCAAGGCCCGCGGCGACAAGAAGGACGTTGCGATCATCCGCGTGGAACAGCTGTACCCGTTCCCGCACAAGGCGTTCGCGGCCGAGCTGAAGAAGTACCCCAACCTGGCCGAGATCGTGTGGTGCCAGGACGAGCCGCAGAACCAGGGCGCCTGGTTCTTCGTGCAGCACTACATCCACGAGAACATGGCCGACGGCCAGAAGCTCGGCTACGCGGGCCGTCCCGCCTCGGCCTCGCCGGCCGTCGGCTACGCCCACCTGCACCAGGAACAGCAGAAGGCGCTGCTGGAGCAGGCCTTCGGGAAACTGAAGGGTTTCGTGCTGACCAAGTGAGTCATTGCGGACGCCGCGCGCCGCAATGACACCGGCGCCGGGGACGGGCACACGCTCCCCGGCGACCGGCAGGCGCAAGGCTCCGGTTTACTGAAAAACCGAGAGAAAAAACATCATGGCAATCGTTGAAGTCAAAGTCCCCCAGCTGTCCGAATCGGTCGCCGAAGCGACCCTGCTCACGTGGAAGAAGAAGCCCGGCGACGCCGTGGCCATCGATGAGATCCTGATCGAGATCGAGACCGACAAGGTCGTGCTCGAAGTGCCGGCGCCGTCCGCCGGCGTGCTGGCCGAGCTGGTCGTCGGCGACGGCGGTACCGTCACGTCGGATCAGGTCATCGCCAAGATCGACTCCGAAGGCAAGGCCGGCGCCGCCGCTCCGGCCGCTGCCGCTCCGGCTCCCGCCGCCGCTGCTCCCGCACCGGCCGCCGCTGCCGCCTCGTCGGACAGCAAGGCCGGCGTCGCGATGCCCGCCGCCGCGAAGATCATGGCCGACAACAACC
>NZ_DASVNZ010000028.1:0-11793 GCF_036486225.1 Roseateles sp.
GAACTACGTCGGCGCCAGCATGTGCCTAGCCGCCGACTCGGCCTGGGTGGGCTCGGGCTGGAACGACCGCATCTCGTCGGTGAAGGTGCCGGCCGGCTTCAAGGTGCAGCTGTTCGCCGACATCAACTACGGCGGCAAGTCGATCACGCTGACGGCGGACAACGCCAACCTGGTGCCCTCGGGCTTCAACGACACCGCGTCGTCGATGCGCATCACCGCGCCGCCCGCGGCGGCCAAGGTGACGCTGGCCTCGGTGCAGTTCGCGCAGTCCATGCTTTACGGCAGCAGCGACAGCCAGCTGGTGCTGGTCGCCAACAAGCCCGCGCTGCTGAAGGTCAACGTGACGGCGCCCGCGGGCACCGTCGCGCCGACGGGCACGGTGCGGGTGGACAACACGGTCGACGGCACCGGCCGCGACCTGGTGCTGGCCGCGCCGCGCCGCGGCCTGCCGACGACGGTGTCGGAGACGCAGTCCTTCGACGACGCCTACAGCGTGAGCATCCCGGCCGAGCTGGTGAAGAGCGGCCTGAAGGTGACGGTCAACGTCGCAGGCGCCGCGTCGCAGAGCTTCACGCCGCGCGTGGGCGGCGGCACGCCGATGCGTTTCATCCCGATCCCGGTGCGCATCGCCGGCACGACCGGCCAGTTGCCGACGGACCAGACCGCGCATCTGCGCGCGCTGTTCCCGGTGTCGACGGTGACGCTGCAGTCGCACCCGGCCTTCGTGTCGAGCAAGGTGACGACGCTGCCGACCAGCGACGCGCAATGGAGCGACGCTTTCGGCAAGATCCTGGGTGAGCTGGCCGACCTGCATCGTATCGAAGGCGCCGCGCGTCACGACTACTACTTCGGCTTCATCCCGAAGCGCACCTGGGGCCTGGCGGGTCTGGGCTACGTGCCGGGCAACTCGGCGGTCGGCTTCGACATGCCGAGCAATCCGGACACGGTGCGCGACGTGGTGGCGCATGAACTGGGCCACAACTTCTCGCTGCCGCACGCGGCCTGCGGCGGCGCGGGCTCGCCGGATCCGAAGTACCCGTACCCGGACGCCAACCTGGGCAAGCCCGGCCGCTACATCTGGAGCTACCTGTCGGACACCGGCTCGTTCTACGACCCGCGCCCGACGGACCGTCACGACATCATGAGCTACTGCGGCGGCACGGTGTTCTCGGACTACAACTACCGCATCATGCAGACCTTCCTGACGCCGGCCGACACGGTCAAGGCGCAGGCGGCGGAGTCCAAGGCGGTGGCGCAGGACGTGCTGCTGGTCAGCGGCAGCATCAACGGCCGCCAGGTCGAGATCAACCCGGTCAAGGCGCTGTTCGCCAAGCCGGATCCGGCCTCCGGCCCGTACGTGCTGCGCGTGCAGACGACGGGCGGCCAGATCCAGGACGTGGCCTTCACGGCGCAGGCGCTGGACCATGACGGCGACAACCAGCACTTCAGCGTGCTGGTGCCCAAGGTGGACAACATCGCCGGCATCAGCGTGCTGAAGGACGGCGTGACCCTGGCGCAGGCCCAGGCGCGGGTGAGCAACGCCCGTGCGAAGGTGCAGGCGGCCGGCGGCGTCCGCGCGCAGGTGCAGGTGAAGGAAGCGTCCGGCAAAGCGACGCTGCGCTGGGATGCGGATTCGGCGCCGTTCCTGAGCGTGACCTGGACGGACGGCACCCGCCGCCTGAACCTGGCGCAGGACCTGCAGGGCGGCGAGGCGACGCTGGACACGCACGAGCTGCCGGCCGGCGGCCGCTTCGAGTTCATCGTGTCGGACGGCCTGAACGCGCAGCGGGTCGAGTCGGCACGTTGAGACGATTGAGCGCGCGAGAGCGTGCTGCCAGTCAGACGGGGGATCGGGTCCGAGGGCTCGATCCCCCGTTGCTATTGGGACCTGTGGGACGTGTGGGACGTGTGGGACGTGTGGTCGGCGTCCCGTCGAGCGACGGCGATCCGTTCAGGTTCCGACAAGCCGCTGCCGCTCGCCGGTGAGCGCGGCGCGCTCCAGCGCCGCGATCAGTCGGCTGTTGTGAAGCGCATGAGCGAAGCCGGGCGTGTCGTGACGACCCGTCGCCAGATCCCGCGCCAGACTGGCGTACACCTCGCCGACGTTGATGGCGGCGCCGTTCCAGAACGCTGCGGCGGTCGACCCGACACCTGTCGCGACCGGGGCTTGCGGAGGCTCGACGCCCACGCTCGACGTCAGCGTCAGATCGCCGACCTGCACGCCGGCGGTATGGCTGCCCTTCAGCGTCAGAGACCCGGCGGAACCGCGGACCTCGAGGACGAACTGCGCGTCCTCAGGCGGGACGCCGGCCAGCACCTGGACCGACACGGAAGCACCGAGCGCCGTCCTGGCGATGATGTCGACGTGGTCGGGGATCTCCCGCACGGAGGATCGTCCCGCGTCGATCAGCTCGATCGTCGGCCAGAGCAGTTCGGTCCGCGCGTCGACCTCGGTGATATCGCCCAGTACGGCTTCCACGACGTCCAGCACGTGGGCGGTCGTGATGGTCAGGAAGCTCGCGCCGGAGGCCGCCTTGTTGAAGTAGTCGTAGGCGGCGGGAGACTGCGGACCGAATCCGAAGGTGGTGGCCCGGACGTTGGCCGACATCAGCCGACCGAGGCGACCCGAGGCGATGAGTTCGACGGCGCGGCGCACCGACGGATTGAAGCGGCCCTGCAGTCCGATGGCGGTATGCAGCGATCCCGCGGCGGCGGCCATCTCTCCGGTCTCGGCCAGGGTCGCGCCGAGCGGCGCTTCGCAGTAGACCGCCTTGCCCGCGGCCAGCGCCGCCAGCACCAGCTCCCGGTGCGTCGGCACTTTCACGGCGACGGTGACGACGTCGATCGTCTCGTCGCGGATCAATGCGTAGGGATCCGCGTACCAGCGTTCCGCGCCGAAGGCTTGTGCCGCGGCCCTCGCGCTGTCCTCCCGTCGGGTCGCCACCGCCGCGAGTGCCAACCCGGGCTGATCCCGCAGCGCGGGGACGTGCGACGCGCCGGCCCAACTGGCCTGGGTGTCTGCGCCGATGATGCCCACGCGAAATTTCCTGATCGACATGTCCTGACTCCAATGATGACGAGAAGGGACGGATGCTAGAAATCGCATTGATCAACCGGAAGACCGTCCCCGACACATCACTGTCAATCACAGATTTACACTTGGGGCATGAATCCTGCGCTGCTGCCTTCGCTGGCCTGGTTCGCCCGTGTCGCCCGACAGGGCAGCTTCACGCGCGCGGCGGACGAACTGGGCGTGACCCGCGCCGCGGTATCGCAGAACCTCAAGGCGCTGGAACGGCAGTTGGGCGTCCGGCTGCTGCATCGCACGACGCGCGACATGTCGCTCACCGAGGCCGGTCAGCAGCTGCTGGACACGCTGGTGCCGGCGCTGGAGAAGATCGAGCGGGCCGTCCAGCGCCTCGACGACGTCGACGGCGCGCCGTCCGGTCTGCTCCGGATCAACACCTCGCGGCTGGCGGCCCGGGCCTTGCTGGCGCCGCATCTGGCCGAGTTCCAGCAGCGCTATCCGGGCGTCAAGGTGGAGCTGGTCATGGCGGACTCGCTGTCCAACATCATTGCGGACGGGTGCGACGTCGGCATCCGTCTGGGGCACAGCCTGGCGGAGCACGTGGTGGCGGTGCCGATCACGCCGCCGTTGTCGATGGCGGTCGTCGCCGCGCCGACGTATCTGGACCGTCGCGGGACGCCGAAGACGGTCGAGGACCTGATCGGGCACGACTGCATCAACTACCGGTACGCGGGCAGCGGCGCGTTGCGCGAGTGGGATTTCAACGAGCCGGGCAGCGCCGGCCGGCACTTCACGCAGGCGGTCGCCGGCAGTTTCACGAGCAATGACGACGAGAGCATGGTGACCGCGGCGGTCCAGGGGCTCGGTCTGATCCAGATCGTGGACATCGGGGTGCGGCCGCAGCTGGCCGACGGCAGCCTGGTCCGAGTGTTGCGCGAGTGGACGCATGACCTCGCTGCGTTCTATCTGTATTCGCCTTCGCGCGAGCATCGGCCGGCCAAGGTGCAGGCGCTGCACGACTTCCTGATCGAGAAGCGGGCAGGGATCGCGCCGGTCTAGAGCAAGTGCTGGCCCAGTCTGCATCGGGGAGGCGACTTCCCGCAGAATGCGCCGCATGAGTGTCAACATCGATGTCGAGACCCGCGGATTCGCTTTGATCGAGTCCGTGGTCGATCCCGAGGCTTTGGTTGCGCTGGCGCCGGTGATGCTGCGCGAGGGCGCCGTCGGCGGCTCCCGCTGCCTGCTGGCTCGACCGGAGATCGCCGCATTGGCGGCGGCGCTGCGGGCGCATCACGTCCTGCAGTCGCTGATTCCCGCGGACCACGTCGTGGTGCAGTGCACCTATTTCGAGAAGTCCGGCGAGCGCAACTGGCTGGTCGCCCTCCATCAGGACCTGAGCATCCCGGTCGCTCGACGCGTGAGCGCGCCCGAGCTGCGAGGCTGGTCCGAGAAGGAGGGCACGGTGTTCGTGCAGCCCCCGCGAGAGGTGCTGGAGCAACTGATCGCCGTTCGACTGCATGTCGACGCCTGCGGCGCGGATGACGGGCCACTGCGCGTGGTGCCGGGATCGCATCGGCTGGGTGTCCTCACGCCGGAAGCGGGCGCGGCAGTCCGCGCCGAGCGCGGTGAGGCCATCTGCACGGCGGAGGTGGGCGATGCGCTGGTCATGCGCCCACTCGCGCTGCACGCTTCGTCGAAGTCCGTTGGCAGCAGCAGGCGGCGCGTCCTTCACTTCGTGTTCGGACCGCCGCAATTGCCGTTGGGGCTGACGTGGAGCGTGGCTGAAGACTTGTCGCATGCTGCGGCATGACCCGGCACGATGGCTGTCCATGGAAGGATCCTCCCTGCTGGGAAGCCTGGCGCTGTCGCCGATGGGCATCGTCGGCAGCCTGCTCGGCATGGGCGCGCTGTTCCTGATGGCGGCGTATCTGGCGCCGCAGCCTCCGGCCAGGGCGTAGACGCCTACCGGTCGAAACGCGTGACCGGCGCCGCCAGTCGCGGCGCTTGCCAGACATACCGTGGATCCAGGACGTTGCGATCCCGTCGGGCGCCCTGCCAATCCAGTGCCATCAGCTCGGCCAGCGTCCAGCCGGCCCAGTCCGCCCGGAAGGGGCGGCCGGCGACTTCGGGATCGAACGGCGCCCCGGCGCGCCACAGCAGCGCCGGGATGCGGTATCCGGCCGGCGTGCCGGGACTGTGGCCGGCGTGGCTGATGTCGTGGCCGACCTCCTGGCCATGGTCCGAGAGGAACATCCAGGCGGCATCGCCGCCCTGCGGCGTATGCCTGCGCGTCAGCCGCAGCGACTCCGCCACCACGGTGTCGTGATAGCCGATCGCGCGGTCGTAGGCGCGTCGTGAGGCCCGCAGCCACGCGGGGCGTCCTTCCTCCACCATCTCCGCGTCGACCGGGTCCGCTGCGACGGCGATCCCCGGCGCATCCGTCGGTGCGCGCAGCCGGTAGTGCGGATGCGCGCCCAGCAGGTGCACGACGACCAGCTTGCGCGGCGCCGGATCTGTCAGCGCCTCCTCCAGGCAGTCGAGCAGTTCCCCGTCCAGGCTCGCACCGGAGCGCCCCGGCTCGCGGTTGATCATCTCCAGCGAGTCGGCGAGACGAGCGTGCTGCTGCTCGATGGCGGTGTCGTCGTGGTTGCTCATCCACCAGACGCGGTAGCCCGCGGCGCGCGCCAGCGCCAGCACGTGATGCGTCCGGTCGACCGGATCGTCCGCGTCGCGCATGCCGAAGCTGAAAAGACCGCTGAGCGAGGCCACCGTGCCGGGCTCGACCGACCAGGCGTGGCGCAGGGTGAGCATCCGATCGCCTTCGTCCTGCCGCAGCGCGAGGAGCTGCGGCGTGGTCGGCCGCGCGTAGCCGTAGAGGCTCATGTTGTCGCGGTTGACGCTGTCGGTGAGCACCAGCACGACGGTGGACGGCCCGGCTCCGGTGAAGCGGACGCCGGCCGCGCGGGCATTCGACAGCAGGGCGTCCCGTTGCTGCTGCTGATCCGACCAGCTGCGCTGGAGCGTCGACGCGGATGCCGCCCAGGCGGGCCAGTACACCAGCGGATGGTGGCGGCGCCAGGGCTTGATCGCGAGGCTGGCGACGCAGAGCAGCACCAGCAGCGCCATGCCCCACCGCTCCGGGCGGCGCAACGGCGCCTCGTGGCGGTTGCAGATCGCCAGTGAGCCCAGGACGCCGGCGATCACCGCCGCCAGCATCGCGCCCAGTCCGGCGAGCCAGGCGCCTTGCGATGCGGCGAACTCGACGGCTTCGCGCGACGTCGTGTTGGCGATGGCGGACAGGACCAGCGCACTGTCGGGCAGCGCGCGATAGCGGGACTGGAGGAAGGCCCGGATGGCGCCGTCGAGCAGGAACAGGACCAGCGTTGCACCGACCACCGCGAAGCGCAAACGCCGCCATCGCACCGTGGTGACGGGCAGCCGCAGCCACAGCAGAGCGGGCAGGACCAGCACCGCGACCTGCGCGATGCGGCGTCCTTCATGGGCGAGCACGAAGGACAGGAGCAGCAGCCCGCACAGGCACCCGGCCGCGACGGGCCGGATCCAGCGCGGGTCTTGGGAAGGGACGAGCATGTCGACGCGATCGCCGCCGGGCGATGAACGCCGGCGATTCCTCAGGAGAGGGCGCGATCCTATCCACGGGTGCTTCCGGTCGGGCTTGCGACGGCGCTCCGTCCGACCTGGGGGTCGCTTCAGTCGGGCTTCAGGCGAAGGCGATAACCCAGATCGTCCGCCTCACGCGAAGCGCCGCCGGTACTCGACGAGCGTGAGCCCCAGCCGCCGGCCGAAGGCGCGCCGGAAGCCGTCCACATTCGCATAACCGACCGCGTCGGCCAGGCGCTTGGCCGGCAGGTCCGAGTCCTCCGCCATCCGGCGCGCCGCGTCGATGCGGGCGTTCTCGACGAACTCCGCCGGCGTGGTGCCGGTCTCCTCGCGGAACACGCGCGCGAAGCTGCGTTCGCTCATGCCCGCGTGTTTCGCGAGCGCGGGGACGGACAGGTCCGCGCGCAGGTTCGCGAGCACGTAGTCCTGGATCGCGCTGACGTCGGAGCGCTCGGCCGTCTGCGCGGCCAGGTGGGCGCTGAACTGGCTCTGCCCGCCGGGCCGCTTCAGGAACATCACCAGCTGCCGCGCCACGCGCAGCGCGAGCTCGCGCCCGTGGTCGTCCTCGACCATCGCCAGCGCCAGGTCCATGCCGGCGGTCACGCCAGCGGAGGTGAAGAGCCTGCCGTCCTTCACGTAGATCGCATCGGGCTCGACGCAGGCGTCGGGATGGTCCGCGGCGAGCCGCTCGGTCGAGTTCCAGTGCGTCGCCACCCGCTTGCCGTCCAGCAGCCCGGCCGACGCCAGTGCGAACGCGCCGGTGCAGACCGAGCCGTATCGACGCGCCGTGCGCGCCTGCCGTTGCAGCCACTGCCGCAGGTCAGCGTCGACGGCCATGTCGTCGCGCCGCGGGCTGCCGGCGACGAGCAGCGTGTCGATGCGACCGCGATGCGTCGCCACCGTCGCGTCGACCGCCATGCGCAGTCCGCTGCTGCTGCGCAGCAGACCCGCGTCCGTGCTGATCACGCTCACCTGATACGCCTTGGCGTCACCGAGCTGATGGGACGCCTCCGCGAAGACGTCGGCGGGCCCGGCCACGTCGAGCAGCTGGAAACGGGGGAAGGCGAGGATGGCGATGCGCATGGCGGTGAATGCCCGGTGATTGGCAGGAAACGCGGTGCCGTCGACCGGCACGCTCCGGAGAGCTTGGCAGAAAATATCCATACGCGCAAATTCAGCCAAGCAACTTCAGCCAAGGACGCCGACATGCACGCCTCACCTCCCATGCCACAGACGATGCCTCCGACAGTGCCCATGACGACGGGTCTCCCGGCTTCCTCCGCGCAAGCCGGCGCTTCGATCCGCCATCTGCCGGTGAACCTCTTCGCCTCGGTGATGGGCTTGTCCGGGCTGGCGCTGGCCTGGCGGCTTGCACACCGGAGCCTCGCCGCACCCGCCTTCATCGGCGAGGCGGTGGGCGCGCTCGCGGTGCTCGTCTTCGTGCTGATGGCCGCGGGCTACCTGGCCAAGCTGGCGAGGCATCCGGACGTCGTGCTGGCCGAGTTCCGGCATCCGGTGGGTGGCAACTTCTTCGGCACGATCGCGATCTCGCTGCTGTTGCTGTCCGCGCTGATCGAGCCCTACAGCGCGTCGACGGCGCATGCGCTGTGGACGCTCGGCGCGGTGGGCGCGTTCGTGCTGGCGTTCATTGCCGTGTCGCGCCTGCTGAAGGGGCAACTGGACGCCTCGCTCGTGATGCCCGCGTGGCTGCTCTCCGGCGTGGCGACGCTCGACATCGCGGTCACCGGCCGGGACATGCCGATGGCCTGGGCGCCGGAGATGAACCTGATCGCCGGCGCGCTCGGCGCCATGCTGGCGCCGGTGCTGTTCGTGATGATCGTGAGCCGCCTGGTGCACCGCGAGCCGCTTGCGCCGGCGGTGACGCCCTCGCTGATGATGCTGGTCGCGCCTTTCGAGGTGGGCTTCCTCGCGTACAGCAACCTGGTCGGCGGCGTCGACCGCTTCGCGGCGGTGCTCTTCTACTTCGGGCTGTTCCTGTTCCTGGTGATCGCGCCCAAGGTGTTCCGGCCCAGCATCGCGTTCTCGCCGGCGTGGTGGGGGATCAGCTTCCCGATGGCAGCCTTGGCGAGCGCCGCGTTGAAGTACGCAGACCATGCCGGCGGCATGGGGCTCCAGTTGCTGGCGATCGTGCTGCTGGGCGCGTTGAGCGTGGCACTCGCCGTGCTCTTCGTGCGGACGGTGCGGATCGTGGTGAACGGGCAGTTGTTCAGGTGACCGTGGCCATCACGGCCTCCACCGCGTCCAGCACCGCCTCCGGCGTCGCCGGCGCGCGCAGCGGGGGATCGCAGCGCTCGGGTCCGCAGGCCGCGACCGCGTCCTTGATCGCGAGCAGCACCGAGAACGGCAGCAGCAGCGGCGGCTCGCCGACCGCCTTCGAGCGGTGGATGCTGTCCGCCGCGTTCGGCGCGTCGTAGAGCGCGACGCGGAAGTCCTGCGGCATGTCGTTGGCCGTCGGGATCTTGTAGGTGCTCGGCGCGTGCGTCAGCAGCAGGCCCGACTGCGGGTGCCACACCAGCTCCTCGCTGGTCAGCCAACCCTGGCCCTGCACGAACGCGCCTTCGACCTGGCCGATGTCCAGCGCCGGGTTCAGCGACCGGCCGACGTCGTGCAGCACGTCGACGCGCAGCACCCGCGTCTCGCCGGTCAGCGTGTCGATGAGCACCTCCGCCACCGCCGCGCCGAAGGCGTAGTAGTAGAACGGGTGGCCTTGCAGCTTCGCGCGGTCCCAGTGGAGGCCCGGTGTCGCGTAGAAGCCGTCGCTCCAGAGCTGGATGCGCTCCAGGTAGGCCTTGGCGACAAGCTCCTTGAAGCCGATCGCCTTCGGACTGTCGAGTCCTTCGCGATGCCCGTCGCCGTTGCCGTCGCTGCGTTCGTCGACGCGCACTTCGCCGCCGTCGAAGACAAGCGCTGCTTCATCGCAGCCGAGCAGGCGCGCTGCGAGCGGCTTCAGGCGCTGCTTGATCTTGCGCGCCGCGTCCTGCGCCGCCTTGCCATTGAGGTCCGAGCCGGTGGAGGCCGCCGTCGCCGAGGTGTTGGCGACCTTGCTGGTGTCGGTCGCGCTCGCGCGCACCTGCGACGCCGGCACGCCCAACTCGTGCGCCACCACCTGCGCGACCTTGGTGTTGAGCCCCTGGCCCATCTCCGTGCCGCCGTGGTTCACCAGCACCGAGCCGTCCGTGTAGACATGCACCAGCGCGCCCGCCTGGTTCAGGTGGACGACGTTGAACGAGATGCCGAACTTCACCGGCGTCAGCGCCAGCCCGCGCTTGAGCACCGGGTTGGCCGCGTTGAAGGCCGCGATCTCCGCGCGTCGCGCGTGGTAGCCGGAGCTCTCGACCAACTGGTCCGTGAGCGGGCGGATCTGGTTGTCCTCGACGCGCTGCCCGTAGGGCGTGACGTCCTGGCCGTCGCGATAGAAGTTGCGCTGCCGCACCGTCAGCGGATCGAGCCCCAGGCGCCGCGCGACGCCGTCGAGAATCATCTCGATCGCCAGCGCGCCCTGCGGGCCGCCGAAACCGCGGAAGGCCGTGTTGCTCTGCGTGTTCGTCTTCGCGGCGTAGCCGTGCATGGACACGTTCGGCAGCCAGTAGGCGTTGTCGAAGTGGCAGAGCGCGCGCGCCATCACCGGGCCCGACAGGTCGGCGCTGTGGCCGCAGTTGGAGATCAGGTCGATCTCGGCGGCCAGGAGGCGGCCCTCGTCGTCGAAGCCGACGGACCAGCGGTAGTCGAAGCCGTGACGGCGGCCGGTGACGAGGAAATCGTCGTCGCGGTCGACGCGCAGCTTCACCGGCCGGCGCAGCTTGTGCGCCGCGATCGCCGCGACGCAGGCGAAAAGCGCCGACTGCGATTCCTTGCCGCCGAAGCCGCCGCCCATGCGCCGGCATTGCACCGTGACCTGGTGCGCCTGCCAGCCCATCGCATGCGAGACCAGCTGCTGCATCTCCGACGGATGCTGCGTCGAGCAGTGGATCAGCAGCGCCTGGTTCTCCTGCGGCAGCGCGTAGCTGATCTGGCCTTCCAGGTAGAACTGCTCCTGCCCGCCGACGGCCCATTCGCCGTCGAGGCGGTGCGGTGCGGCGGCGAGCGCGGCCTGCGCGTCGCCACGTGCCAGATGCATCGGCGGAATGACGTATTGCCCGATGGCATGGGCATCGCGCGCGGTCAGCACCGCCGGCAGCGGCGTGCTGACGATGGCCTGCTTCGCCATCGCGGCCGCCCGGCGAGCGAGCTCGCGGTCGGTCGCGATCACGGCGTAGACCGGTTGGCCGACGTAGCGCAGCTCGCCGTCGGCGAGGATGGGATCGTCGTGGAGCAGGGGGCCGCAGTTGTTCTCGGCAGGGATGTCGGCGGCGGTCAGCACCGCGACGACGCCCGGTTGCCGACGCAGCAACTCGACGTCGACCGACACGAGCGTGCCATGCGCGATGGGCGAGAGACCCAGCGCCGCATGCAGCGTGCCCTGCGCCTCGGCGATGTCGTCGATGTAGGTGGCCTCGCCGCTGACGTGCAGGTGCGCGGCCTCGTGGGCGCGGCTGACGCCGACCTGCGGTTGCAGCGCAGTGGGCGGTGCGTCGGTGGCGAAGCCGACCGGCAGTTCCGAGGGCTTGTTCATGCGACGCTCCGCTGCAGGTTGACGGCCTGCCAGACGCTGGTCGACCCGGCGGCGACCGGCGCATTGGCGCGGGTCTCCAGCCAGAAGCGGCGGATCAGGTTCGCGGCGGTGCGTTCGCGGTAGCTCGCGCTCGCGCGCAGGTCGGTCATGGGCTTGAAGTCATCGCGCAGCGCGGCGGCCGCGGCGATCGACGCCGCCTCGTCCCAGGCGCGGCCGGTCACGGCGGCCTCGGCCTTCGCCGCGCGCTTGACGATCGCGGCCATGCCGCCGAACTCGAAGCGGGCGTCGCGCACGACACCGTCCTCCAGTCGCAGGCTCAGCACCGCGCAGACGGCCGAGATGTCGCTGTCGAAGCGCTTGCTGAGCTTGTAGGCGCGCAGGTGCGTGAACGTGGGCGCCGGCACCTCGATCGCCTGCACGAACTCACCCGCTTCGAGCGCGTTCTTCATGTAGTCGAGATAGAAGTCCTCCAGCGCGACGCGCCGCTCGCGGACACCGCGACGCAACAACA
>NZ_DASVNZ010000035.1:0-7949 GCF_036486225.1 Roseateles sp.
TCGTGTGCAGCGAGAGCGCCAGCGCCGGCTTCACCGGTCCGGCGGCCAGCCGCTCGAACGCGCGCAGATCGCCGACCGTCGAGAACACCATGTTCTTGTGGCCGATGTTGCCTTCGAGTCCGAGCAGCTCGATCGCCGCCATCACCGCCTCCAGGTTGTGCGACGGCTCGCCCATGCCCATGAACACGACCTTCCTGACCACCCGTTCGCGGCGCGCCAGCGCCACCTGCGCGACGATCTCGGCGCTGGTGACCTGTCGCAGCAGCCCGTCCTTGCCGGTCATGCAGAAGCGGCAACCCACCGCGCAGCCGACCTGGCTCGACACGCACAGACCGTCGCGCGGCAGCAGCACGCTCTCGACGGTCTGGCCGTCCTGGAGGCCGACCAGCAGACGCGCCGAGCCATCCTCTCCGGGATGGCGCTCGACCAGCGTCGCCAGCCCGTGCAACTCGTCCATCAGCGCCGGCAGCGCCTCGCGCACCGCCTGCGGCAGGTAGTGCTCCAGCTTGCGCCGTCCCTCGGTCAGCGGTCGAGCCTGGACCCAGTGACGCAGCACGCGTCCGACGTGCGCCTCGTTGGCGCCGAGCGCGGTCAGGCGGCGGTGGATGTCGGCGATGGCGAACACGGCATGCGGGCAGGGGAGGTTGAAGGCTGGAGTTTCGCCGATCGAATCGGCGCCCCCATGTCTTGCGGTCCTGCCACCGCCGCTGGCCCTCACCCCCCCGCCCTCTCCCGCGCTGCGGGAGAGGGAGTTCATGCCGGGGTTGGCGCGCCCTCCAAAGCGCTCCCTACAATCGACCCCATGAGTTCCTTTCCCATCGGTCTCGCGCCGCGCTGCTTCGCGCTGGTGCCGGCCGCGGGCGTCGGCAGCCGTTCCGGCGCCGACCGCCCCAAGCAATATGTGCCGCTCGCCGGCCGCGCCATGATCGCGCACACGCTGGCGGCGCTGGGCGCCGTCCCGCGTGTCGAGGCCACGCTGGTCGTGCTCTCGCCCGACGACGACCAGTTCGAATCCGCCGTCCCCGGTTTTGAAGGCGAGCGCGGCTGGATCGCGCGCACCGGCGGCGCGACGCGCGCCGACACGGTCGCCGCCGGCCTGCACGCGCTGCGCGAGCGCGGCGCCCAGGCGCACGACTGGGTGCTGGTCCACGACGCCGCGCGCTGCCTGCTCCGTCCCGAATGGGTAGCCGCGCTGATCGACGCCTGCGACGACGACGAGGTCGGCGGCCTGCTCGCACTGCCTGTGGCGGACACGCTGAAGGATGCCGTGGCAGCGAGTCCGGGCACCGATCCCGGCGCTGCACCGTCCCTGCGCGTCGCCGCCACCGTCGACCGCCGCGGCAAGTGGGCCGCGCAGACGCCGCAGATGTTCCGCCTCGGTCTGCTGATGCCGGCGCTGGCCGGCCCGCTGGACGGCATCACCGATGAAGCCAGCGCCATCGAGGCCCTCGGCCACGCGCCGCGTCTGGTCGAAGCCTCCATGGAAAACTTCAAGGTCACCTATCCCGCCGACTTCGCGTTGGCCGAACGCCTGCTGAGGAGCCGCGCATGACTGTCGAATCCGATGACGATATCCAGGGCCTGAAGGCCGCCGGCGAGGCCGTCGCCACCGTGCTGCGCCGCATGCTGGACGCGATCCGCCCCGGCATGACGACGCTGGAGCTCGACCAGATGGGCGAGCGCTGGCTCACCGAGTTCGGCGCGAAGTCCGCGCCGCGCGTGATGTACAACTTCCCCGGCGCCACCTGCATCTCGATCAACGAGCAGGCCGCGCACGGCATCCCCGGCGACCGAGTGATCCAGAAGGGCGACGTGGTCAACGTCGACGTGTCGGCCGAGTTGAACGGCTACTTCGGCGACACCGGCGGCACGCGCATCGTCCCGCCGACCACGCCGACCAAGACGCAGCTGGTGTTCGCCGCGCAGTACGCGCTGGAGCAGGCGATGAAGGAAGTGAGACCGGGCGCGAAGATCAACCGCATCGGCCACGCGATCGAGCGTGTGGCCAAGGCGCACAAGTTCAAGATCATCGAGAACCTCTGCAGCCACGGCGTCGGCCGCTCGTTGCACGAGGAGCCCAAGAGCATCCCGGGCTACTACGACGCCAACGACACCCGCGTGCTGACCGAAGGCATGGTCATCACCATCGAGCCCTTCCTGTCGACCAAGAGCCGCTGGGTCGACGAGGAGGCCGACGGCTGGACCCTCTCCGGCGTCAAGGGCAACCTGTCCGCGCAGTTCGAGCACACGATGATCGTCACCCGCAACGGGCCGCTCGTCGTCACGAACGCGCTGCCGAATTGACCCCGACCAGTCGGCCCGCCGGCCCGCTTCAAGCCTTCAGCGCAACACCCAGCGCGACATTCAACGCGACATTCCCATGGTTCTGAATTTCCGCATCGGCGAAGGCTGGGACACCCACCAGCTCGTCACCGGCCGCCCGCTGATCCTGGGCGGCATCACGGTCCCGCACACGCACGGCCTGCTGGGCCATTCGGACGCGGACGCGCTCGCGCACGCGATCACCGACGCGCTGCTCGGCGCCGCCGCGCTGGGCGACATCGGCAAGCTGTTCCCCGACACCGCAGCCGAGTTCAAGGGCGCCGATTCGATGGTGCTGCTCGCCGAGGCTTACCGGCGCGTGAAGGACCTGGGATGGGTGATCGGCAATCTCGACAGCACCATCATTGCGCAGCAGCCCAAGATGGCGCCGCACATCCCGCTGATGCGTCAGCGGCTGGCGGAGGTGCTCGGCATCGCGCCGGAGCAGATCAACGTGAAGGCGAAGACGGCCGAGAAGATGGGGCCGGTCGGAGAGCTGAAGGCGATCGAGGCTCGTGCGGTGTGCCTGCTGGTGCGCTCTTCCGACTGAGTTGCTCGGTCGGACTCCCTCTCCCGCTTGCGGGAGAGGGCAGGGGTGAGGGCCGGCGGCGGTGGAAGTGCTGAAGCGTCAAACGCTCGCGCGCTTGAGCCTCAGCTGCGCGACGAACCCGCTGTCGTCGGCATTCGCGAGCCGCAGCTGCGCGCCCAGGCGCTGCACCGACTTCTCGACGATCGCCAGTCCCAGGCCCGCGCCGGTCGCCGCCGTGCGCGCCGTGTCGCCGCGGTAGAACGGCGTCGTCAGCTTCGCGAGCTTGTCCGGCGGCACGCCCGGTCCGTGGTCGCGCACCGTCAGCAGCACCCAGGCGCTGTCGGCCTCGGCGGTGACTTCCACGCGCGTCGGCTCGTCGCCATGATGACCGTACCGGCGCGCGTTCTCGAACAGGTTCAGCAGGATGCGGCCCAGCTCGGTCGGGTCGGTCCAGATGCGCAGCGCCGCCGACAGCCGCACGCTGATCTGGATCTGCTGCGGATCGCGGAAGCCCTGCGCCTCGCGCTCCACCAGCTCGCGCAGGTTGAGCGCCTGCAGCTGCAGCTCGCTCGGTCGCGCGTAGTCCATGAACTTGTTGATGATGGCGTCGAGCTGGTCGATGTCCTGCGCGATGTAGGTCCGCGCCTGCTCGTCGTTGACGCTCATCTCCGCTTCCAGCCGCAGCCGCGCCAGCGGCGTGCGCAGGTCGTGCGAGATGCCCGCCAGCATCACGCTGCGGTCCTCTTCCATCTTGGCCAGTTCGCGTGCCATCCGGTTGAAGCCCATGTTGACCTCGCGGATCTCGCTGGTCAGGGTGCTTTCGTCCAGGCGCGAGTCGTACTCGCCCTCGCGGATGCGGCTCGCGGCGATGGACAGCTCGCGCAGCGGCTGGTTGATCAGCCGCGCGATCGCCGCGGCGCCCAGCAGCGAGGCACCCAGCGCGATCGCGATCCACCACCAGTTGCTGGAGATGTTGGCCTGCAGCGGCGCTGGATTGGTCTGCAGCCAGAACTGGTCCGGCCCGACGTCGAATCTCACCCACAGCCCGGGCACGCCGTTCAGGCCGCTCGCGAGCACCGTCTGCGGACCGAGCCGCGAGACCAGCTCCTTGCGCAGCCTCTGCGCGAAGGGCGAGTTCTCGTAGGGCAGCCAGCGGTCGGTCGCCTCGGCGACTTCCACTGACACCGCCTCGCTGCGCGCCAGCGACTTGACGACCGCCACCCGGTTGATGGCGTCGGTGCTGGACAGCGCCACGCGCGACAGGTTCACCAGGCCGGCCAGCTGTTGCGCCGCCTCGAGGGCCTTGGGTTCGGCCTCCAGGGCCTTGAAGGTCTGCTGCCACGCCAGCACGCCGGCCGCCAGCAGCAGCGCCAGCAGCGCGAACGTGCGCCAGAACAGGTTCAGCGCCAGACGCGGGGGTGCCACGGGATCAGGCCGCCTCGTCCGGAACGAACACGTAGCCCACGCCCCACACGGTCTGGATGAATCGCGGCTGCGCCGGGTCCTCTTCCAGCAGCTTGCGCAGGCGCGAGACCTGCACGTCCAGGCTGCGGTCGAAGGGCTCGAACTCGCGGCCGCGGGCCAGCATCGCCAGCTTGTCGCGCGACAGCGGCTGGCGCGGGTGGCGCACCAGGGCCTTCAGCATCGAGAACTCGCCGGTGGTCAGCGGCACCGGATCGCCGTTCTTGGCCAGGCGGCGCAGCGCCAGGTCGAACTCGAACGGGCCGAACTGGACCGTCATCGGTTCCTTGGACGGCGCGCCCGGCGCTTCCGGCGGCGGACGGCGGCGCAACACCGCGTTGATGCGGGCCAGCAGTTCGCGCGGGTTGAAGGGCTTGGCCAGGTAGTCATCGGCGCCGACTTCCAGGCCGACGATCCGGTCCACTTCCTCGACCTTGGCCGTCAGCATGATGATGGGCGTGTTGTCGCCCGCGGCGCGCAGCCGGCGGCAGATCGACAGACCGTCCTCGCCGGGCAGCATCAGGTCCAGGACGATCAGGTCCACGGTCTCGCGCGTCAGCTGCTTGTTCAGCGCCTTGCTGTCTTCGGCCAGCAGGACCTCGAAGCCCTCCTGGGCCAGGTAGCGGCGCAGGAGGTCCCGGATGCGGGCGTCGTCATCCACGACCAGGACACGGTTGGGGCGGGTTGTGGTTTGCATGGCGGCCACTCCGAAATTTGTAACAGCGGGACTGTAAGGGCAGTTTTCTGGCCTGTTTGCGGGATGCATCAGTCCTTACCGGATGGTTACATCTTTTGTAACAGGGCTGTCTATGTCCCTACCCGAGGGCGATGAATGACTCAAAAAGGCGGATGAACGGTGTCCGCCTCCGGTCAACCGTGACGCTTTCCTCACGCGTTATGCTGGTTCCCACCAGGACTCTCCGTAGGAACCCGAATGATCCGAAGCTCCAAGATCCTCGCCCGCACCCTGATCGCCGCCGGCGCGGTGGCGGTCCTGCCCGCGATGGCCCAGGCCCAGGCGGTCCGGACCGACCTGCTGTCGCTGAGCGCCTCGGCCACGACCGAAGTGACCCGCGACCTGCTGCAGCTGCGCTTCTCCACGACCCGCGAGGGCAAGGAGGCCGCCGCCGTCCAGGGCGAACTCAAGCAGGCCCTGGACGCCGCGCTGACCGAGGCGCGCAAGGTCGCCAAGCCGGGGCAGGTCGACCTGCAGGCGGGCAACCTGTCGGTCTATCCGCGCTACGGCCAGCCGAAGGCGGGGTCGAGTGCCGCACCGCAGATCACCGGCTGGCAAGGCAGCGTCGAGCTGCTGGTGCAGGGCCGCGACATCGAGGCGATCTCCAAGCTGAGCGGCCGCATCAGTTCGCTGGCGATCGCCAACGTGAGCTACGGCCTGTCGCGCGAGGCGCGTGAGAAGGCCGAGAACGAGGTCGTGTCGCAGGCGATCGCGAGCTACAAGAGCAAGGCGGCGATCTACGCGAAGGAGTTCGGCTATTCGAACTACCGGATCGGCGAGGTCAGCGTGAACGCCGACCAGCCGGTCTCCGTGATGGCGGCGCCGATGGCGCGCTTCAAGGCGATGGGCGCGTCCGCCGACGAGGCCCTGCCGGTCGAGTCCGGCAAGGCCACCGTCACGGTGAACGTCAACGGCAGCGTGCTGATGACGAAGTGAGGCTCACTGCGCGGTCCAGCCGCCGTCCATGGCCCAGGCCTGGCCGCGCACGTTGATCGCGGCGTCCGAGCACAGGAACACGGTCAACGCACCGAGTTCCTCGGGCGTCGTGAACTGCAGCGAGGGCTGCTTCTCGGCCAGCAGCTGACGCTTGGCCTCGGCCGGGTCCAGCTTTTCCTTGGCCGAGCGGTCGTCGATCTGCTTCTGCACCAGCGGGGTCAGCACCCAGCCGGGGCAGATCGCGTTGACCGTGACGGGGACGAGGGCGGTTTCCAGGGCCGCCGACTTCGTCAGGCCGACCAGGCCGTGCTTGGCCGCGACATAGGCCGACTTGCCCGCCGACGCCACCAGCCCGTGCGTCGAGGCGATGTTGACGATCCGGCCCCAGTTCTTCTTCTTCATGCCCGGCAGCGCCAGGCGCATCGTGTGGAAGGCGGAGCTGAGGTTGATCGCGATGATCGCGTCCCACTTCTCCGGCGGGAACTCGTCGACGTTGGCCACATGCTGGATGCCGGCGTTGTTCACCAGCACGTCGCAGCCGCCGAACTCCTGGTCGATGTAGGCCATCATGGCCTCGATCTCGGCGGGTTTGCTCATGTCGGCGCCGTGGTACCCGACCTTCACACCGAGCGCCTCGACCTCCGCCTTCGGGCCGGCATGGTCGCCGAAGCCGTTCAGCACGATGTTCGCGCCTTCCTTGGCCAGGGTCAGGGCGATCCCCAATCCGATGCCGCTCGTGGAGCCGGTGACCAGCGCCGTCTTGCCTTTCAACATGCCGCGTCCTCTTCAGGGTTGTTAGGATGGGGACAAAGGATACGAGCGATGTCTGAACCCTTGTTGAAAAAAGTCCAGGCGTTGAGCCCCTGCGGCCTTCACCAGGTCGCGTATTGGGAGTGGGGACGGTCTGACAACCCGCAGGTGCTGGTCTGCGTGCACGGGCTGTCGCGGCAGGGCCGCGACTTCGACGTGATCGCGCAGCGCCTGAGCGCCCGTTTCCGGGTCATCTGCCCGGACGTCGTCGGACGCGGGGAGTCGGAATGGCTGGGCGATCCTCGCAATTACCAGCTCCCGCAATATGTCTCGGACATGGTCACGCTGCTGGCGCGCCTGGGCGTGGGGCAGGTGGACTGGCTGGGCACCTCCATGGGCGGGCTGATCGGCCTGGCGCTGGCGGCGATGCCGGCCAGCCCGATCAAGCGGCTGATCCTCAACGACGTGGGACCGACCATCGAGTTCGTCGCGCTGCAGCGCATCGCGAGCTATCTGGGCCGCGCGCCGCAGTTCGAGAACTGTCAGCAGGGCGCCGACTACCTGCGCGGCATCTCGCAGAGCTTCGGGCCGCACACCGACGACCAGTGGCTGGCGCTGTCGCGGGCCATGTTCAAGCCGGACGGCGACCGCTGCCGGCTGCATTACGACCCGCGCATCGGGCAGGGCCTGGCCGGGCTGACGCCGGAACTGGCGAAGGCGGGAGAGGCGCAGCTCTGGGCCGCCTACGACGCGGTGCGATGCCCGACGCTGCTGCTCCGCGGCGGGGAGTCGGACCTGCTGACGCGCACGACCGCCGAGTTGATGACGCAGCGCGGCCCGCGCGCCGAGCTGCATGAGTTCGCCGGCGTCGGCCATGCGCCGACGCTGGTGCATGAGGAACAGATCCGCGTGGTGGAGCAATTCCTGGCGCGCGGATGAGGTCTTGGCGGCGCACGCGCCCCCGACGACACGGATGAACGACGAATGAAGACGGAATTGGGGCTGCGGCTGGACCAGGCGGCGCCCATCGTGGCCCTGTTGGACGGGGACCTGCCTCACCGGTTGCCGACCGCGCAGCCGCGCGCCGAAGAGACGACGGATCCGGTGCGACGCGCCCGCGCGTTCGCGGAACCGCTGCTGGCCGATCACCTGCTCGGCACCGGCGAGCCGGCGCTGGCGCACGCCGACGGCGTGGCGGCGATCCTGGCCGGCGTC
>NZ_DASVNZ010000064.1:0-5813 GCF_036486225.1 Roseateles sp.
CGCCCGCCGGCGCCGCGACGACGCTGGTGGGCGGCGGCGTGGCGTTGACGGGCGTAGGCGCGCCAGTGGGCGGCGCGATCGCCACGGCAGGCGGCGCGGTGACGGCGGTCGGCGGTGGCGTGACCGCGGTGGGTGCGGCCACGGGGTCGGCGACGGACGTGCTCGACGCGACGGTCGATTGGGTGCTCGACGACAAGTCGCCGAGCCTGGGGGCGCTCGCGGAGCAGGCGGCGGAGCGCGGCGTCAACTGGGCGCTGACGAAGCTGCCGGGCGGCGGGCGCCTGCTGTCGCGCTTCTTCCCGAAGAAGCATCCGCCGGCGAAGAAGCCCGATCCCAAGCCGCATCCGGACAAGCATGAGGCGGACAAGCCGGACGGCGGCAAGACGCAGAAGAAGGCGCCGGAAGACAAGAAGCAGCCCAAGGAATGCTGCCCGCAGAATCAGGGGCCAGGCAAGGCGGCGACGCGGAGCCGACGGCCTATCCACTACGGCACCGGGGACGAGCTGCTTTCGGAACTCGATGCCGAGATCGACGGCCTGATCCCCGTCGCGTGGTTGCGCACCTATCGATCGAGCCACGCCGCGTACGACCGCGGGCTGCTCGGGGCGCGATGGACGGCGCAGTACCTGGTGCGCTTGAGCATCGGTGCGCGCGGCATGGCGTACCACGACGCGACCGGACGGACCGTGCAGATGCCGCTGTTGTCGATCGGCGGATCGATCGACGACGCTTTCGAGGCCTTCACGCTGACGCGGGTCGGCGAATGGCGCTTCGAGCTGCAGTGGCGCGACGGCAGCCTCGACGTCTTCGAGCGGCCGCGCTGCGGTGCGCTGGCGGTGGATGTGATGCCGCTCGGCCTGGAGGGGCTGAAGCCGCGATCACGGCGCCTGCTCGAAGAGCCCGCGCCGCGCAGGGAAATCGTCCAGTGCTGCTATCTGACGGAGCAGCGACGTCCGGACGGCCTGTCCGTGCGGCTGGACTGGTTGCCGGGCTGGGAAGCGGCCATGCTGCCGCAGCGCCTGGACGAGGACTTCACGGTGCTTCGCATCACGGCGCCCGGCGACATCGTGCTGGAGGCTCACGCGGCGCCGACGGGCGCGTTGACCGACGCGCAACGCGCCTGCCACGGCGCCTTGCGGATCGGCCGGCTGGTCCGGCGCCTTGCCGTCGACCATGCCGTCCACGGTGACGTCGCCGGCGAGTCGACGACCGGGTGGCAGGTCTTGACGCGTTACGCCTACGGCCTCGAAGCGCCGCGCGACGGTGCGGACCTGTCGGCCCTGGACCTGCTCGGACGCAAGGATGCGCTGGGGCATCTCTGGCGCTACCACTACGACACGCACCTGCTGACGCGATACGTCGACCCGACCGGAGGCGCCTGGATGCTCCGCTGGCAGGGCGCCGACGTGCTGTTCCAGTCGGTCATCGCCAACGGGACGACGACTGATGATGCGGTCGACGTCGCGACCGGGCTCGGCAAGGAGATGACGCCCACGGGCGATGTCGCGCCGGACCATCGCGGTTCCTGGTCGCCGCTCACCAGCCATTGGGCGCGTGCGATCTTTGCCGCCGCGGAGGACGGCACGGAGCCGGTGCACATCGACTACGTCGACGCCGACACGACCCGTGTCCGGCAGAGCGACGACAGCGTCTGGACCTACCGGTTCAACGCCAACAACCTGTGCGTGGACGTGCGGGTACAGGACCACGCGGGCGCGGAAGCCCGCCGGCTGGGTACCCGCCGCTGGAGCGACGCAGGCGACCTGCTCGAAGAGACCGACGCCGCCGGCCACACGACGCGCTTCACCTACGACGCGCAGGGCCGCCTGCTCAGCACCACCGATGCGATGGGCGGCCGGACGGTGCTGCAGTACGACGAGCGGAACCAGCCGGTCCGGACCATCGATGCGATGGGGCACGTGCAGGAGCGCGCGTTCGATGCCGAGGGTCGCGTCGTGGCGCAGACCGATGCGCTGGGCCGCGTCACACGGATGGCCTACAACGTCTTCGGCCAGTTGCGGGAGCTGATCGACGCCGCCGGTCGTGCGAAGACCTATGTCTACGACGGCGGCAGCCGTCTGCTCGCCTATGTCGATTGTTCCGGGTCCGAGACCCGCTTCGACTGGGATGCGCGCGGCCGCCTCGTCGCCCGGACCGATGCGCTGGGGCACAGCGTGCGTTACGGCTGGGATGAGATCGACCGCCTGGTGGCCATCCGTCATCCCGACGGAGGCGAAGAGAGATTCAGCTACGACGCCATGGGCCGTCTGCTCGTCCACATGGACGGGGTGGGGCGCCAGACCACCTATCGCTACCAGATGCAGGGGCTGCCGATCGAGCGCATCGATGCAGCAGGCCAGCGGCTGCAGTATCGCTACGACCGCGCGCTGCGGCTGGTCGAGCTGATCAATGGCAATGGCGAGTCCTGTCGACTGGCCTATGACGCGCAAGGGCGGCTGATCCAGGAGACGGGATTCGACGGACTCGTCAGCCGCTACGACTACGACGCCGCGGGCGAACTGGTCGCCAGCCTGCGAGGGTCGATCCGCACGGACTATGTGCGCGACGCGCTTGGCCGGATGGTGGCGCGCGTGACGCCGGACGGACAGGAGCGATTCGCCTGGGATCCGTTGAGCCGGGTCATCGCGGTCGAGAACGCGGCGGCGCAGTCGCGACTGCGGTGGGATGCGGCGGGACAACTCATTGAAGAACGTCAGCGCATCGAGTTGGCGCCCGAGCGCGTGCGGCCGGATCCCGCTGGCGCCTGGCCCGACGCGGCTGAACGCGGCACCGCGGCCGCGTCCTTCCTGCTGCGGCATGAGTACGACGCGCTGGGGCAGCGCGTGGCGACACGCCTGCCCAACGGGCGGGTGGTGCAGACGCAGCGTTATGGGCCGGGCCACTGGCACGGCGTGTTGTGGCAAGGGCGGCCGCTGGCCGACGTCGATCGCGACGCGCTGCATCGCGAGACCCGTCGCAGCTTGGGCGGGCTCCGCCGCGCCGGCATGCGGCGCGAGCTGCGCTACGACCGCGCGTCGCGCTGGACGCGCAGCGTCTTCGGATTCGGCGATGCGGCGCCGGGCGCGCTCCGCGAGCGCGAGTACGGCTATGCGCGGACGGGAGACATCGAACGCATCGACGACTCCGTGCTCGGTGAATTGCGGTACACGCATGACGTGGTGGGGCAACTGATGTCCGCGGTCCAGCCGGGACTGCGGGAGACCTTCGCGTTCGATCCGGCGGGCAATCTCGTGCCCTTGCCGGGCGGGACCTCGGGCACCTCGGGTCCTTCGGTGCTCGGCGGGAAAAACGCAGCGGCGCTGCCCGCGGCGCCGGTGCGAGGCAACGTCGTGAGTCAGGCGCGGGGCTGGCACTACGCACACGATGCAGACGGCAATGCGGTCCGCAAGCACTGGGTCCAGGACGATGCCGCCAACGAGGCGGCGATCGGTGTCGGGATCGATGCGCTGAGTCTGCAATACGACGCGCATCAGCGGTTGGTCCGAGCCGATCGAAAGACAACCCACGGCGTGTTGACGAGTCGCTACGCCTACGACGCGATGGGCCGTCGCGTGCTCAAGCGCGTGGCGGCGCCGGACGGTGAGCGCGTCACCGTGTTCGTCTGGAACGGCGACCTCATGGTGCAGGAGATCGACGCGCAAGGCAGCGTGGCCTACGTGCACGAGCCCGACAGCTTCACGCCGCTGGCGCGGGTCCGCGGCGCGGACACGCTGGCGGCCTTCGGCAGCGCGTCGGTGGCCTTCGCGCCTGTGATCGCGTGGGATCGACCGGATGCGCCTTCCGCGGAGCCGGATGCGCACGTGCGCTGGTACCGGCGCCTGGAACGATGGCGCGTGGACTGCGAGGCCGAACAGGCGGCGCAGACGCGTTGGGACGGCGCCGACGCTGCGAACGACGAGGTGCTTTTCTACGAGTGCGACCACCTCGGCATGCCGCTGGCGCTGCTGGACGAGAAGGGCCGTGCGCGCTGGCGCGCCCGCTACCGCGCCTGGGGTCGCCTGGCGTGGACCGACGTTGACGAGGTCCGCCAGCCCTTGCGCTTCCAGGGACAGTACGAGGACGAAGAGACAGGGCTCTTCTACAACCGGCATCGCTACTACGATCCGGATGCGGGGCGGTATCTGACGCAGGATCCGATCGGGTTGATGGGCGGAATCAATCCCTATCAGTACGCGCCGGATCCCGTGCAGTGGATCGATCCGCTGGGGCTGAAGAAGGGCAAGGGCGGTTGTGACCCCTGCTGCGGAAAGGATCCGGCCACGGAGGCGCGCAGCTGGCAGGGCACCACACCGTATGACGGCAAGGACAGTTACACCAACGTTGTGATGAAGAAGGGTACGGTGCTCTACACCCTGTATCCGCACGGGCCGGCGCCCGGCAACTATTTCGTGAAGGGTGGCGAAGTGCTCGGGGCCAAATCGGCGCGCGACTACAACGATGCGCTGCAGGTCGCGCACAAGGACAATTGGAAGAGTCCGAAGGCGCGTGACATGCGGACCCAAGTGCACGCCTATGTCCTGAAAGAGGATACCTGCGTGGCCATGGGCAAGGCCGCAGCCAACCCGCATCTCGGCAAGGGGGGCGGCGTCCAGTACTTCATGTCCAACTCCGAGAAGGGCAACCTGTCGGACACGTTCAGGATCATCAAACTGGGCAAATGAGAAAGGTCGGCAAGTGAATCTCGATATCGATGTGGTGGCGGGGCGAGTCCTGGTGGATGGCAAGGTCGTCTGGGAGACTGCTGCGCCGAAGGCGCAACCGAATGATGGACGTCCCGTCCGCTACCTGGATCTGGCGGCGAGCCTGGTGATCGCCGAAGAAGAAGGGAAGGGCGTGGTGGCGGCTGTCCTGTTCGACGAAGAGGAGTTCCCCGATTCGATCGTGACGAGCAGCATCGTCAAGCGCTTTGCGAAGAAGACCGGCATCACACCTGAGATGGTCGCCAGACCGATGGCCCTTGCCCGCTTTCCGTGGGGAGAGATCGAGTTTTCGGTGGACCCGAAGCAGGGCGATCTGTCGATCGTGGTGAGCAGCCGTTGAAGGGGCGGCGTTGATATGGTCTCCATCGCCCCAGGGCGAGTGATGAGCAAACCTTCCTCCTGGAGCCGCTGGCCCTCGTCGCCTCACCTCCGCTTCCGTTGCTCGACCAACTGGCACGCGATGTCGGATGAAGAGGCGGCGACGATCGCCGGCACGTCCGCTGCGGAGATCCGGGCGCGGGTTCGGGATCCCTCCACCGCCGCTGACTGGGTCTCGCTCGTCTACCGGCTCCCCGAAGGCCTGCGCCAGGTCTTGCTCGAAGAGCTTGATCGGGGAAACCTGCTGGTTGAGATCGCAGAATCCTCCTGGCCGACTCCGCGCTCCATCATCGGAACCATGCATGATCGTTTCCACGGGGAAGGCAGGACCTGGCCCCCGGGCGTCGTCTGGCAGCAGGTGAACGACCCGCGGCAGTGGCGGGAAGATGTTTCCGAGATCCTCGACGACCAGGAATTCCTGTTGATGACCTGAGCTGGGTCATGTCTTGCCGGCCCGTTCTGATAATTCTGCGAAATTCGTCCGCGCCAGTCCCAATCTCGGGAGTGACTTTCGACCGTTGTGGTGATCTCGGGTGATCCCTAGCCTCCGGGGTGTCGACCTGACCCTTGGTGCCATGGCCTCACCTTTCCGCCTCAAGACCGCCTTGCCTGAAGACACTCTGCGCGTGCACACCTGTGTGTCGCGGGAGGGTCTGAGCGACGCCGGAGACACCACGCTGACGCTGCTGAGCGAGCGCAAGGACATCCAGGCCT